>NZ_JAUSZL010000002.1:7321317-7626372 GCF_030817535.1 Streptomyces sp. V3I8
AACCGTACCCTGAGGTACGGCGCCCGCGGTCGCGTGCGTTCGCTGTATGCCGTCCGATCCCCGGAGGGATCAGGCGGACTTGCGGCTGTCCCGGGGGTGGACCGCAATGTTCATGGCTCCGGATCGAAGCACGGCCAAGCGCTCTTCGAGGACCTCTTCGAGCTCCTCCCGCGTACGCCGTTCCATCAGCATGTCCCAATGCGTACGCGCGGGCTTGGCCTTCTTCTCTTCAGGGCCGTCGCCGTCCACCAGGAGTGCCTGGGCCCCGCAGACCTTGCACTCCCACTCCGGCGGGATCTCCGCCTCCACCGAGAAGGGCATCTCGAATCGATGGCCCTTCTCGCATGCGTACTCCACGGCCTGGCGGGGAGCCAGGTCGATGCCGCGGTCCGTCTCGTAGCTAGTCACCACGAGGCGCGTGCCGCGAAGAGCTCGCTCACTCATGAATCGTGCCTCCCGGGCTTGTCGCCCACAGGACAGGTGTCGCTGTCGTCGTCATCCGGTCAACGTCCGGTCGGCGGTAAAGATTCCCGTTCCGGGTCCTGCATCGCCGTCGAACCCGCCCTTGCAGTACCCACCCGCGCCCGGTTTGTCACATCTGACAGCAGATGTCACCTAGCGTTTCGGCATCTTTGACGCGCAGTAACGGTACGCCTGGCAGGCCAAACGCGTACACTACCGCCCTTTGGCGCCGAGTGCTAAATCCTCGCCGGAACGGGATTGCCCGCGTCGCGCACCGCCTGCCGCACCGGAACCCGTGCGAGCAGCACGAATCCCAGCACGAAGAAGGCCACGAGCGAGATGATCGCGTCCCGATAACTTCCGGTCAGCTGGTAGGTCACGCCGAACAGCAGCGGCCCCAGCCAGCTCATGCCCCGGTCGCTCATCTCGTACGCCGAGAAGTACTCGGCCTCCTTGCCGGGCGGCACCAGGTGCGAGAACAGGGACCGGGACAGGGCCTGGCTGCCGCCGAGGACGAGCCCGATGCCGGCGGCCAGGACGAAGAACCACAGGGGCGCCCCGGCCGGCAGGAAGTACCCGGCCCCCAGTGTGAGGGTCCAGGCGACCAGAGAACCCAGGACGGTCCGCTTGGCACCGTACGTCCGGGCCGGCCGGCCCATCCCGAGGGCGCCCGCCACGGCGAGCAGCTGGACCAGCAGCACGGCGCCGATCAGCGTCGACTGGTCGAGGCCCAGCTCCTCGGAGCCGTACACGGAGGCCTGCGAGATGACCGTCTGGATGCCGTCGTTGTAGACGAGGTACGCGAGCAGGAAGGCGAGCGTCAGCGGCCGGCGGCGCATGTCGCGCACGGTGGCCGCCAGGTGCCGCCACCCGTGCGACGCCGTGCCGGGAGGGGCGGCCCCCGTGCGGCGGTCGCGCAGCCGCCTGAGCGGTACGAGGGTGAAGGCGCCCCACCAGATGCCCGCCGACGCCAGGCAGATGCGGACCGCCATCGACTCGGAGACGCCGAAAGCGTCGTGGGCGCTGTAGAGCACGAGGTCGGCCACCAGGACCAGCGCGCCGGCCGCGTACCCGAGGGCCCAGCCCCGGGAGGAGACGGCGTCGCGTTCCCCGGGCGGGGCGATCTGCGGCAGATAGGAGTTGTAGAGCACCATCGAGACGGCCAGCGAGGCGTTGGCCACGATGAGCAGGAGGCCGCCCAGCAGGTAGCGGTCGCCGTCCAGGAAGAACATGCCCGCGGTCGCCGCGGCGCCCAGGTAGGCGGCGAGGGCGAGGAGCGGCTTCTTGCGGCCGCTGCGGTCGGCCGCCGCGCCCGCGAGCGGCATCACCAGGATCGACAGGATCACGGACGCGGACACGCAGTAGGCGAAGAACGAGCCCGCGCGCAGGGGGACCCCCAGCGGGTGCACGAATCCGTCCGCGTCCGCGGCCGCCTTGGCGACCGACGTCAGATAGGGGCCGAGGAACACGGTGAGCACGCTCGTGGAGTAGACGGAGCAGGCCCAGTCGTAGACGTACCAGCCGTGCCGCTCCCGCCGCCGTTCGGCGATCCCGTCGGCCGTCCGCCCCCGCACGGTGCCGGTGTCCACCCGTGCCCTCGCTTCCCCGTCAGACCCAGGTGCCGCGGTCCTTCAGGACCCCGCGCAGCGTCTCGATGCGATCGGTCATGATGCCATCGACCCCCAGGTCGAGGAGCCGGTGCATCCGCTCGGGCTCGTTGACCGTCCACACGTGGACCTGCAGCCCGCGCGCGTGGGCGGCGCGCACGAAGAGCCGGTCGGCCACCGGCACGCCGGACCGTGCCTCGGGCACCTGCGCGCAGACCGCCGAGTGCCGCAGCGCGGCGGGCAGACCCCATGACCGCAGGCGCAGTCCCAGGACGCCCCGCGTGCCGTACGAGGTGGCCAGGCGCGGACCCGCCAGGTGCTGGGCGCGGGCCACCCGCGCCTCGGAGAAGGAGCCGACGCAGACGCGGTCCCAGGAGCCGGTGCGCCGGATCAGGCCGAGGAGCGGGCGCAGCGCGGGCTCCGCCTTGACGTCGACGTTCCAGCGGACCTCGGGGAAGGTCTCCAGCAGTTCCTCGAACAGGGGAACCGGTTCGGCGCCCGCCACGCGCGCGTGGCGCACGTCGTCCCAGGGGAGGTCCGCTATCCGGCCCGCCCCGTCGGTCACCCGGTCCAGCGTCGCGTCGTGGAAGGCGACGAGCCGCCCGTCCGCCGTGGCGTGCACATCGGTCTCGATGTACCGGTAGCCGGCCGCGACCGCGCGGCGGAACTGGGCCACGGTGTTCTCCAGGCCGTCGGCGGCCCCGCCCCGGTGGGCGAAGGGGATGGGACCGCGATGGTCGAGGTAGGGGTGGCGTACGGGCGGGATCACCCGGGCAGTATGGCCCGCTCCGGTGACCCGGCGGCAACGACCGTGCCGCCACCCGGTGATGCCGGGGAGGCGGTGAACAGGCGCAGGAAGAGCTGGGCGAGCGGCCCGATGGCGAGCGCGTACAGGACCGTGCCCACGCCCACCGTGCCGCCGAGGACGAAGCCCGTCGCGACCACCGCCACTTCGAGGGCCGTGCGCACCAGGCGGATCGAACGGCCGGTGCGCCGGTGGAGGCCCGTCATGAGGCCGTCGCGCGGGCCCGGACCGAAACGGGCGGCTATGTAGAGGCCGGTCGCCGCGCCGTTCAGCAGGATGCCCGCCAGCATCAGCGGGACGCGGACGGGGAGGGAGTGCGCGTCCGGGACCAGCGCGAGCGTGCCGTCCATCGCGAGGCCGACCACGAAGACGTTGGACACCGTGCCGAGGCCCGGGCGCTGGCGCAACGGGATCCACAGCAGGAGGACGACGGCGCCCACGACGATCGACACGACGCCGACCGTGAGTCCCGTCAGCTCGGCGAGGCCCTGGTGCAGCACACCCCAGGGCTCCATGCCCAGGCCCGCCTCCAGGAGCAGAGCCGCACTCGCTCCGTACAGGGCCAGTCCCGCGTACAGCTGGAGGAGCCGGCGGGCGAGGTGCCCCGACGGCGGCGACTGCGGCGACTGCGGGGGAGGCGGGGGAGTGGACAAGATGTGGCCCCTGGTGGTGGTAGTGGACTGACCCGTGACACTCTGTGGCTCCGAAGGAAACCCCTTCCATGGCCAATTCGGGAAAGGTGGACTGGAAATCATGGCGCAGTGGACCTCGGCGGTGGGTGCCGCCCAGCTCGCCCGGCTGTTCAACTCGCAGCAGGAACGCCCGGCGGGCCCCGGCACGCGCCGTCCGCCCGCCTACCGCGCCCTCGCCGACGGCATCAGGCTGCTCGTCCTCGAAGGCCGGGTCCCGGTGGCCGCGCGGCTGCCCGCCGAGCGCGAACTGGCCCTCTCCCTGTCCGTCAGCCGCACCACCGTGGCGGCCGCCTACGAGGCGCTGCGCGCCGAGGGCTTCCTGGAGTCCCGCCGCGGCGCGGGCAGCTGGACCGCCGTGCCGGCCGGGAACCCGCTGCCCGCGCGCGGTCTCGAACCCCTGCCGCCCGAGGCCCTCGGCTCCATGATCGATCTGGGCTGCGCCGCCCTGCCCGCGCCCGAGCCCTGGCTGACCCGGGCCGTCCGGGGCGCGCTGGAGGAACTGCCGCCGTACGCCCACACGCACGGCGACTATCCGGCGGGGCTGCCCGCGCTGCGCCGGACGCTCGCCGACCGGTACACCGCGCGCGGCATCCCCACCATGCCCGAGCAGATCATGGTGACCACCGGGGCGATGGGGGCCATCGACGCGATCTGCCATCTCTTCGCCGGACGCGGGGAACGCATCGCCGTCGAGTCGCCCTCGTACGCCAACATCCTGCAGCTGATGCGCGAGGCCGGCGCCCGGCTGGTGCCCGTCGCCATGGCCGAGGGGCTGGCGGGCTGGGACCTGGACCGCTGGCGGCAGGTGCTGCGCGACGCCGCGCCCCGGCTCGCGTACGTCGTCGCGGACTTCCACAACCCCACCGGCGCGCTCGCGGACGAGGACCAGCGGCGGCAGCTCGTCGACGCCGCGCGGTCCGCCGGCACCGTGCTGGTCGTGGACGAGACCATGAGCGAGCTGCACCTGGACGAGGGGCTCGAACTGCCGCGCCCCGTCTGCGGGTTCGATCCGGCCGGGTCCACGGTCGTCACGGTCGGGTCGGCCAGCAAGGCCTTCTGGGCGGGTATGCGGATCGGTTGGGTCCGCGCCGCGCCCGACGTGATCCGCAGCCTGGTCGCGGCGCGGGCGTACGCCGACCTCGGGACCCCCGTCCTGGAACAGCTCGCCGTGAACTGGCTGCTCGGCACGGGTGGCTGGGAGCAGGCCGTGGAGGTGCGGCGCGACCAGGCCCGAGGGAACCGGGACGCGCTGGTGACGGCGTTGCGGCGTGAGCTGCCCGGCTGGGAGTTCGACGTGCCGCGGGGCGGGCTGACCCTGTGGGTGCGTACGGGAGGCCTGTCCGGCTCGCGGCTGGCCGAGGTCGGTGAGCGGGTGGGTGTGCGCGTGCCGTCCGGGCCCCGCTTCGGAGTGGACGGGGCCTTCGAGGGGTACGTCCGCCTGCCGTTCACCGTCGGGGGCGCGGTGGCCGACGAGGCCGCGGCGCGGCTGGCGGCGGCGGCGCGGCTGGTGGAGGCCGGCCCGAGCGGGGGGTCGGAGGCGCCACGTACGTTCGTGGCGTGACGCCTTCCGGGGCGGCGGCGGCTCCGCCGGGGTGCGGATGCGGGTGCGCCGTGGCCGGTCGCGCAGTTCCCCGCGCCCCTTGGGAGCCCGGGGGGTCAGCTTTCCGCGACCACGCCCACCGGGTCCGGGGTCGTGATGCGGGCCGGCTTCGTCAGGGGGTCCGGGACCGCTTCCGTCGCGTCCGCCGGGGTGATGAGGGGCGGGAGCAGGGACAGCACCGCCTGGCGATCGGTCTCGCTGGTCGCCTCGTCGTACGGGTCCGGGGTCGCCGGCACCTGGAGACGGTGGACCGGGCCGGCGCCCAGCCGGGCGTACCCGCGGCCGGGCGGGACCTCGGGGGTGGGAGTGGTGTGCGGGGGCGTCCCGAGCACCGCTTCGAGCCGGGTCGCCGACGCCGGGCCGAGGACGACACGCGCGCGCGTGTGGGTCAGTACCGCCTGGCCGAGGGACTCCACCGCGTCGAACTCCTCGGCCACCACGACCGTCACACCGGCCGCGCGGCCGTGCCGCAGCGGGATCTGGAGCAGGGTCCCCGGATCCGGCCGGCCGTCGGCGGCGGGCAGGTGGCCGAGCGCGGTCGGCCGGTCGAGGAGCAGCCACAGGGGGCGCCGGGTGTCCTCCGGCGGGGTGAGGCCCGCCTGCCGGGCCCGGTTCGCGGCGACGAGCCGGCGCTCCGTCTCGTGCGCCGCCCATTCGAGACCGGCCAGCGCGCCCGTCAGGCCGCATTCGATGCCCAGGACACCGGCCCGCCCCGTCAGGCAGGCGTACTCGCCCGTACCGCCGCCTTCGACGATCAGCACGTCACCGTGGCGCAGGGCCTGCAGCGCGATCGAGCGCAGGAACGTGGTCGTGCCGCTGCCGGGCCCGCCGACCGCGAGCAGGTGCGGCTCGGTGGAGCGCACGCCGGTGCGCCAGATCACCGGCGGGGCGTCCCGCCGGTCCTCGCCGAACGTGAGGGGGAGCGTGCGCTGGACACCGGCCGGGTCGGTGAAGCCGAGGACGGTCTCACCCGGTGCTGTGACGAACCGCTGGGCGGCGATGTCGGTGGGCAGCGGCGGCAGGACGGTGACCGTGAGCCGGTTGCCCTCCTCGTCCCAGACGAAGCGGTACTCCCGGCCCCGGCCCGACTTGGCGTGCAGCAACTGCTCGATCCGGGCCCGCGAGTCCGCCTCCGCGTCCTTGAAGTAGGCGGGGTAGCGGACGGACAGGTGTGAGACGCGGCCGGTCCCGTCGAACTCGTACGACTCGAAGGCCTCGGCCCACGCGCCGCCGTGCGCGTAGAGCGGTGCCGGGTCCTCGGGGACCGAGAAGTACGGCACGAGGGCTTCGTAGAGGGACTCCAGCCGCTTGCCCTGCGCCTCGTCGGGCCCGTCCGGCGCGGGCGGGGTGCGGTCCCTGCCCTGCCACGCGGCCGCCGCCATCAGGACGATGACGGCGAGCAGCGGCCCGTACGGGATGAGCGCCACGATCAGGACGACCGAGGCCACCAGGAACAGCAGTGGACCGCGCCGGTCCTTGGGGGTCCCCACCCACTTGTGCCGCCCGGCGGCTGCCAGCCGGCGCAGTCCACGACTGATCGTGATCAGCGGATGGAGGACGTCGGTGGCGCTGTCGGCGGCCGTCCGGGCCAGGTCCCGGCTGCGGGCGAGCTGCGCGCTGCCGGTACTCAGAATGCGGGGAAGGGGGCGCCGTGCCACTGCTGTCTCCTGGAGGTGCGTACGGGGTGCGTGCGAGCGGGACGGGTCAGAACTTGATCCCGCCGAGCAGGCCGGCCAGGCTCGCGCCGCCGGCCGTGATGCTCGGGGCGATGGCCGTGCCCGCGAGGTAGAACCCGAAGAGGGCGCTGACCATCGCGTGGGAGGCCTTCAGGCCGTCCTTGCGGAAGAAGAGGAAGACGATGATGCCGAGCAGGACCACGCCTGACATGGACAGGATCATGAGAGTTTCTCCTGGATCGATGGGGACAGTCACCATGAGTACTTCCAGGCTCACAGCATGTATCCATACGATAAAAGGTGCAACTGGGTGAATATCTACTCATTTCATCCCGATGGCCCTGCCTCGCGGCCCTGCTCGGACAGACGGTTTCGCGGGATTCGTGGTGATCCTTGCCTCGGTGGAACCGGGTCATGTGGCCGCCGAGCCAGTACGCTGGCGATTCACTCGTACGGCCGCACCACGGACGGCCGCACGTGCTCCCGCAGTGAGAGGTGGTCCCGTCGATGAGCGAAGCCCCCGACCCCGAGGTCGTGGAGCTGGCGACCAAGATCTTCGATCTGGCCCGGCAGGGACGGACCGAGGCACTCGTGGCGTACGTCGACGCGGGTGTACCCGCCAACCTCACCAACGACCGCGGTGACTCGCTCGTGATGCTCGCCGCCTACCACGGCCACGCCGACGCGGTGCGCGCCCTCCTGGAGCGCGGGGCGGAGGCGGACCGTATCAACGACCGGGGCCAGACCCCGCTCGCCGGAGCCGTCTTCAAGGGCGAGGACGCCGTCATCCGCGTCCTCCTGGCGGCGGGCGCGGATCCCTCGGCGGGGACGCCGTCCGCCCTCGACACGGCGCGGATGTTCGCGAAGACCGAACTGGTCGAGCTGTTCGGAGCACACTGAACCACCCGTCCTGACCAGGCGGAACAAGATTTTTGGGGGAGGCGGAACGGGGCCGCCGGAAATGCGGTCGCGGCAGCGAGAACGGCTGGGTCATCATGACGTCGTGATTCACGGACGTGATGGCCGGGCAGGTGTTGCCGCACCGCGCGGACCGTGATGCGGCCCGCACGGGCCACCGACGAGAGGCAGAGGAAAATGGTCTACAGCAAGCAGGAAACGGCGGGCGCCCCGACGTGTTGTCACGCGGCCAGGTAGAGCAGGACCCCGGTTGCGTCGACGCTTGATGTGAGGCTGTTTCCCATGTTCGATCCGGTCATAGCGCCCAGCGGTACGCTGCTCGGCCTGCTCCAGAGGGGCCGCGGCGACGGCACGCTGCACGCGCTCACCGCACCGCGCGCCGAAGCGCTCGCGGCGCTCGACCACTGCGTGCTGAGCGACCCCCGCCACGACTGGCAGGTGGAGAACCGCTCCCTGTACTACGCCCGCCTCCACCTCGATCTGGGCGGAAGCCTCGACGGGATCGAGGCGCACCTCTTCGACGCGGCGGACGTCCTCGACACCGACGAGTCCCGCACGGGCCTCGCGCTCGCCGTCCTCGGCCACCTCGCCTCGTACGGCAGGCGGGACGCCCTGGAACTGCTGCGGCGCTACGCCGCCCGCGGCGCCAACTGGGCCTGGGCCCTGGACGAACTGGCGCTGCGCGACGACGACGCCGGGCTGCGCGCTCTCGCGGTCCCCGTCCTCGCCCGGTTCCCCGCCGGCCCCGAGGGCGAGGCCGAGCTGGCGGCCGTCGTACGGGACTCCTTCGAACCGCGGCCCTGGCGGCTGTGGGCCGAGGATCCCCGCGCATCCGTGAGCACCCGCGTGCGTGCGGCCCAGGAAGCCGGTTCCTTCGACCGGTGGCAGCGGCAGATGCGGCCGCCCGGGCCCCGCCCCGGGTGGAGCGTGCGGGCCGTCTTCGAATGGGCCCAGCAGGGCATCGAGCGCGGAGCCGCCCTCCATGTGCCCGCCGCGCGCTGCCTCACGGCTGTCGCGGGCCCCGAGGACCGCCCCGAGATCGTCGAGGCCGCCCGCACCGGCGACGACGGCGCCCGGTGCACCGCCCTGCGCTATCTCGCCGACAGCCAGGACCCCGACGCACTGGACCTGGTCGAGGCCGCGCAGGCCTCCGGCTCACGGCTCGTCGTGGACGCCGCCGTGGACGCCTTCGAACGGATGCGCAGCGCCACCGCCGTGCAACGGGCCCGTGGCTGGGTCCACCGGCCCGACGCACTGGGAGAGGCCGCCGGACGCGTCCTCGCCTGCCGGGGCGGCGCACAGGACAGCGAACTCGTCCTGGGCGCCCTGCGCGAGGCCGTACGCGGGGAGGGGCCCGACGCGCAGACCCTGTGGACCCTCGTGGACGGCGCCGGACGCCTCGGGATCGCGGGGGCCGCCCCCGTCCTGCGGCACGTCTACCGCGAGACCGCCTCGTCCCATCTGCGCGGACGGGCGGCGCGCGCCCTGGCCGCCACCGACCCCTCCTTCGCCGCCGGATTCGCCGTCGAGTGCCTCTGGGACTGCGAGGAGACCACCCGCGAAGTGGCCGCCCGGCACGCCGAGACCGGGGACGCCCGGGTCGTCGAACGGCTCCGCAGGCTCGCCGCCGATCCGGCCGAGGAGGCCGACGTCCAGAGCGCCGTCCGCAGCCGTATCGGCCCCGACACCTCCGCCGTGTGAAAACCGGGTGAGACCCCGTACGCCCCCCGGCCCCCGGTACGGGCCTCTGTCCTGACCGGTGGACGCCGCCCTCAGGCCCGCGCCGCGCTCCCCGAAGCCGCGCCCCTGGAGACAAGGGTGAAGCGCAGGGGGGTGCCCGGGACCGCCTGGGCCGTGCCGGGGAGGTCGGTGGGGTGGACCACGGCCACGACCGGGTAGCCGCCCGTCGTGGGATGGTCGGCGAGGAAGATCACCGGGCGGCCGTCCGGCGGGACCTGCACCGCGCCCAGGACCATGCCCTCGCTGGGCAGTTCGCCGTCGACCGCCCGCTCCAGGGCGGGCCCCTCCGTGCGCAGGCCGATGCGGTTGCTCGCCGGGGACACCCGGTAGGTCCGCGTGGTGAAGGTGCGCAGGGCCGCCGCGGTGAACCAGTCGTCGCGCGGGCCCGGCGTCACCCGCAGGACGAGTTCGGCCGGCGGGGACGGCTGCGGGGCGACGTCCACGCCCGCGCGGCTGCCGCTCGGCCTTCCCAGGGGGAGCACCGCCCCGGCGGCGAGGGGCGGCGGGCCGAGGCCCGACAGCAGGTCCGTCGAGCGGCTGCCCAGCACCGGTTCGACGGCCACCCCGCCGGACACGGCCACGTACGCGCGTACGCCGCGGACGGCCGTTCCCACCGACAGCAGGGCGCCGGCGGGCACGTGCACCGGGGCTCCCCAGGCGGCCGGGCGGCCGTTCACCGAGACGGGACAGGGGGCGCCGCCCACGGCCACCGTGACCGCCGAACGCGGCCGCAGGTCGCATCCGTCGAGCGTCGTCTCCAGAACGGCCGCGTCGGGCGGATTGCCGACGAGCCGGTTCATCAGGGCGGCGGCGGGCGCGTCCAGCGCGCCGGAGCGCGGTACGCCGAGGTGCGCGTGGCCCGGGCGCCCGCGGTCCTGGACCGTGGTCAGCGCCCCGGGCCGTACGACGACGAACGCGCGGTCGGTCATCAGGAGTCCACCGGGACGAAGCGGACCGGTGTGCCCGGCGACAGCAGCGCGGCCGGTTCGCGCGTGGGGTCCCACAGGACGGTGTCCGTCGTGCCGATCAGCCGCCAGCCGCCCGGCGAGGAGCGCGGGTACACGCCCGTGTACGGGCCCGCCAGGCCCACCGAACCCGCCGGGACCGCCGTACGGGGCGTCGCGTGCCGCGGCACGGCGTGGCGGGCCGGGAGCCCGGTGAGGTAGCCGAAGCCGGGGGCGAAGCCGCAGAAGGCGACCCGGAACACGGCCGCCGCGTGGATTTGCGCGACCTCTTCTGGGGACACGCCCCAGCGCTCCGCGACGTCCGCCAGATCGGGGCCGTCGTAGCGCACGGGGATCTCCACGGCGTCCTTCGCGGGCGGCGGGACGGGCGGCAGTCGCGCGACGGACAGCTGTGCGGCGAGCCGGCCCGGCTCGTCGAGGCCGTCGAGGAGGACCGTGCGGGCCGCGGGGACGATCTCGCGCACGGAGAGGGAGCCCGCCGCGCGGCGGCGCAGCAGCTCGGCGTGCAGCGCCTGTGCCTCCTCGTCCGTGGACACCTCGACGAGCAGGGCACGGTCACCGACCGGCAGCGCCCTCATACGAATGCCTCCACCCGGACGCCCGACTCCTCCAGCCGTGCCCGGACCCGGCGGGCCAGGTCCACCGCGCCGGGCGTGTCGCCGTGCAGGCACAGCGACCGGGCCCGTACCGCGATGTCGCGCCCGGAATGTGACGTCACGACACCGGAACGCGCGAGACCCACCGAGCGTTCCACGACGGTGCCGGGATCGGTGATCACCGCGCCGTCCCGGCCGCGCGGCACGAGCGTGCCCTCGTCCGTGTAGGCGCGGTCCGCGAACGCCTCGCCGACGACCGGCAGCCCGGCCTTCCCGGCCGTGTCGAGGAACCGCGAGCCGGGCAGGCCGAGCACCGGGAGCGCGGCGCCGGCGAGCCGTACCCCGGCCACCACCGCCCCGGCCTGCTCCGCGTCGTGCACGACGCGGTTGTAGAGCGCGCCGTGCGGTTTGACGTACGCCACGCGTGCGCCCGCCGCGCGCGCGAAGACCTCCAGGGCGCCGATCTGGTAGGCCACCTCGGCCGCCAGTTCGCCGGGCGGCACGTCCATCGCGCGCCGTCCGAAGCCCGCCAGGTCCCGGTAGGAGACCTGGGCGCCGATCCGTACACCGGCTTCGGCGGCCAGGTCGCAGACCCGCCGCATGGTGGCGGCGTCCCCGGCGTGGAAGCCGCAGGCCACGTTGGCGCTGGTGACGACGGACAGCAGTCCCTCGTCGTCGGTGAGGTGCCAGCGGCCGAAGCCCTCGCCGAGGTCGGCGTTGAGATCGATGGACGTGCCGGTGGAGGTCATGGGGTGTCCGTTCTGCGGTCAGGCGACGCGGTACTGCTCGTCACGGGCGTCGGTGAGGAACATCTGTCCCGGCGCGTGGGTGATCGCGAACGGCGGACGCGAGGCCATCACCGCCGCCTGCGGCGTCACACCGCAGGCCCAGAACACCGGGATGTCGTCCGGTTCCATGTCCACCGGGTCGCCGAAGTCGGGGCGGCCCAGGTCCCCGATGCCGAGGGCGCCCGGATCGCCGCAGTACACCGGACTGCCGTGCACCGCGGGCAGCAGGCTGGTCTCCCGGATCGCCACGGGCAGGTGCTCGGGCGGCACCGGGCGCATGGACACCACCATGGGCCCGCGCAGCCGCCCGGCGGGACGGCACTGGCGGCCGGTCACGTACATGGAGACGTTGCGGCCCTGCTCGATGTGGCGCATCGGCACGCCCGCCCGGGTCAGCGCCCACTCGAAGGTGAAGCTGCACCCGATGAGGAACGACACCAGGTCGTCCCGCCAGTGCGCCACCACGTCCGTGGGCTCCTCCACCAGCTCGCCGTGCTCCCACACCCGGTAGCGCGGCAGATCGGTGCGCAGGTCGGCGCCCTCGGCCAGGGCGGTCGTGCGGGAACCGGCGTCGGTGACGTCGAGGACCGGGCAGGCCTTCGGGTTGCGCTGGCAGAACAGCAGCATGTCGTACGCCCAGTCGGCGGGCACCGAGATCAGGTTCGCCTGGGTGTGGCCCGCCGCCCAGCCCGCGGTCGGGCCCGACAGGCCCGCACGGAACCGGGCGCGCGCCTCCGCCGGGCTCCACGCGTGCGCGTGCGTCCGGTCCTCCTCGTGCGCGTCGGGCAGGACGGGCGGGCGGCGGCGCGTACTCGGTGACCGGGTCACAGGAGTTCCTTCCCACGGGTCTCGGGCAGACCGATCAGGGCCAGTGCCGCGAGACCGTATCCGATCGCGCCGAAGACCAGCGCGCCCCCGACACCCCAGCTGTCGGCCAGGAAGCCGACCAGGGTCGGGAAGACCGCGCCCACGGCACGGCCGGTGTTGTACGTGAAGCCCTGCCCCGTACCGCGTACGGCCGTCGGGTACAGCTCGCTGAGGAAGGAGCCGAAACCGCTGAAGATCGCCGACATGCAGAACCCGAGCGGGAAGCCGAGCACCAGGACGAGTGTGTCGGCGCCGCCCGGGATGTTCGCGTAGGCCAGGATGCAGACCGCCGAGAGGATCGCGAACAGCAGGATGTTGCGCTTGCGGCCCAGCCTGTCGGTCAGGTACCCGCCGGTCAGGTAGCCGAGGAAGGCCCCCGAGATCAGGAACGCGAGGTAGCCGCCGGTTCCGACGACGGACAGTCCGCGGTCCGTCTTCAGGTACGTGGGGACCCAGGTGGCCAGCGTGTAGTAACCGCCCTGCACACCCGTGGAGAGCAGCACCGCGAACAGCGTGGTCCTCAGCAGCCCGGGCGTGTCGGCCGTGCCCGGCCGGAAGATGGCGGCGAAGGAGCCCTTCTCGGGGCTCTCCCTGCGGCGTTCGGCCGCCTCCGGGGCGTCCTGCACCCGGCGGCGCACCCAGACGACCAGCAGGGCCGGCAGCGCCCCGGTCCAGAACATCACGCGCCAGGCGATGTCGTCGTCGAGGAACTGGAAGACCAGCGTGTAGACCACCACGGCGAGCCCCCAGCCCACGGCCCAGGCGCTCTGGACCGCGCCGAGCGTGCGCCCCCGGTGCCGGGGGCTCGCGTACTCGGCGACCAGGATCGCGCCGACCGCCCACTCACCGCCGAAACCGAGGCCCTGGAGCGCGCGGAAGACCAGCAGCGTCTCGTAGTTGGGTGCGAAACCGCAGGCCACCGTGAAGACCGCGTACGTGATGACGGTGATCATCAGCGCCTTGACGCGCCCGATCCGGTCCGCCATGACACCGGCGACCGCGCCGCCGACCGCGGACACGACCAGTGTGACGGTCGTGAACAGCCCGGTCTGGCCGCTGCTGAGACCGAAGTACGCCGCCAGGGCCACCATGCTCAGCGGCAGCGTGAAGTAGTCGTACGAGTCCAGCGCATAGCCGCCGAACGCGCCGCCGAAGGCGCGGCGGCCACGCGGTCCGAGGGCCCACAGCCAGGCGAACGCGCCCTCGTCGGCACGCGGTTCGCCGTCTTCGGGGCGCTTCTCGGTGGGCAGTGCCTGCGGTGGAGGGGTCGTGCTCATGGGCACCTCGCAGATGAGGGACGGGAGGGTGCTTCGGGACCGAGCCGTGCCGTGCGGAAGCGGGCGGCCCCGGTCCGCAGGAGGGGCCGGTGCCTGACAAGCAAGGTAGAGGATCGTTGAACGATCCTTCAATACCCATGTTGTTTCGTTCTGGTATCTGCGATTGAATCCGGACGTGGCAGAACTGAACGGACTGGCGGACGACCGCGCGCTGCTGGGCCGCACCAGCACCGCCGAACGGGTGTCGGACATCCTGCGGAGCCGGATAGCCGACGGGTACTTCCCGCCCGGCACGCGGCTGTCCGAGGACAGCATCGGCAGCGCGCTCGGGGTCTCGCGCAACACGCTGCGCGAGGCGTTCCGGCTGCTCACGCACGAGCGGCTGCTGGTCCACCAGCTCAACCGGGGCGTGTTCGTGCGGGTCCTGACCGTCGAGGACGTCGAGGACATCTACCGCACCCGCGGCCTCGTCGAATGTGCCGTCGTCCGCGGACTGGGCGAGCCGCCCTACGCCGTGGACGGCCTCGCCAGGGCGGTCGAGGACGGGCGGCGGGCGGCCCGGGACGGTGACTGGAAGGCCCTGGGCACGGCCAACATCCACTTCCACCGCGACCTGGTGGCCCTCGCCGGCAGCGCCCGCACCGACGAGCTGATGCGCAGCGTCTTCGCCGAACTCCGCCTGGCCTTCCACCTGGTGGACGACCCGAAACGCCTCCACGAGCCCTACCTCGCCCGCAACGGCCAGATCCTCGGGGCCCTCCGGGACGGGGACCGGGGGGAGGCGGAGAACCTGCTGGCGGTCTACCTGGACGACTCCCGCAGACGGGTCGTGGAGGTGTACAGCCGCCGGGTGGCCGCGGAGCCCCTTTAGGGGCGCGGGGAACTGCGCGACCGGCCACGTCCGGCCCGCACCGGACATCCGGCCCCACGTGTTCCCCGTCCCCTCCCGCGGAGCGATTTGGGTGGTTGTCAGACCCAGCACCTAGTCTGTGCACCGTGACTTCGCCCGCACCGACGGACCCCGCTCCGCCCCAGCTCAGCGCGGCGCCGCGCCCCGCACCGGGCCCGGCCGCCGACGAGGGCCTGGCGCGCCGCCTGCGCGCGCTCGCCTGCACCGCCCCCCTGCACGACCTCGACGTGCGCAAGGCGAACCTCGCGGGCGAGTACTCGGTCTACGGGATGGCCGAGGTCGCCCTCGCCTCCATCGACCTCATCACCCTGAACATGGACTTCGACACGGGCGCCGACCACGACCAGATAGTGGCCAGGCTCATCCCGCGCATCGCCGCCCAGGCCCCGCGCCGGCCCGTCGCCGAGCACGAGCGGGTGGCCCGCTGGGTCCTGGAGAACCTGATCAACGTCGGCAGCGTCGACCGCGGCTTCCGGGCCGTGTACGGCACCTTCGCGCCCGACGGCTCGTACGTCCGCCGCGACTACGACTTCAAGCTGATCGAGGAGGTGCCGGGCTACGGCGGGAGCGTCTACCTCCGTACGACGGACGAGGCGGTCAACGTCCTGGTGGGCGCCCTGGACACCGACGTCACCAGCGCCCAGATCGCCGCCGAGGTCAAGCTCGAGGTGCTGATCAGCCGGGGCCGCCTCGCGGACGCCCAGCTCGCCGCCGAGCAGGCCCGCTACCGGACCGTGCAGTACTCGGAGACGCTCCGCAGGGCCCTGGACGCCACCCGGCGCAACGTCCGGGCGGTGGACTGGCTGCAGGCCGTGCCCGACATGATCGCCGAGGCCCTCGACCACGTGGCCGACCGCTACCGCCACGAGAACGCGATCCTCACCAACATCCGCAAGGCGCGCGACGAGTCCGAGGAACCCGAGCACAAGCGCCGGGCCGCCGAGCTCGTCGACATCGTCAAGGACTGCATCCGGCGCCACACGCAGTTGCAGTCCCGCCTCCTGGAGGCCGGACCCCTGTTCCGCGCCGAACAGGACCGGCAGGCCTTCGCCACCCCGATGACGACCTCGGGCATCGACCTCTACGGCCATCTCGTCGCGCCCGTGCTGCCCCTGCCCGTCGAACAGGCGCTGCGGGTGACCGACGCCTTCTTCGCGCGCGGGACGGGGCTGCGCACCCCCGCCTCCGTACGGGCCGCCGACCTGGTCGACCTGCTGCTGACACCGCCGGTGGAGCGCGAGCATCTCGGTGCCGAGATGCCCGAGCCCGACCTGATAGCGACCCCGGACGACAGCCGGTTCAGCGAGGAGCAGCTCGCCGCCGCCATGGAACTGCTCGACCTGCCGGCCGACGCGCCGCGACGGCTGTCCGGGCTGCTGGCGGACGCGCGGCGGCGGGATCCCGAGCTGCCGTACCTGGTCGCCCTGCTGGCGGTGCACGCGGCGAGCCCGCCGGTCGGTACCGCGTACCGGCAGGGGGAGGAGAGGCTGTTGTTCGCCGTGGACGACGGGGCCGAGCTGGACGACCCGGAGTTCGGCGGGGCCGATCTGATCGTGGGGATGGCCCTGCTGGACGTGGCGGGGATGACGGCCGGCCGTACGGAGGCCGGGTGAGCGGGTCTTCGGTGGAGGCGGGGGTGCGCGGGCGGGCCGTGACCTGCGGATCGGCCGTGGCCGGTCGCGCGGTTCCCCGCGCCCCTCGCGGGGCGCCTGTCCTTGAGCCCGCCGACAAGTCGAAGGAGTTGCAGTGGTCGTGAGTGAGCAGGTCGAGTGGAGCGAGCCGGAGGCGGCCGCCGTGCAGGTGGGCGGCGCCGTCACCCCCGCCGACGCCGCCGACGCCGCCCGGCTCGTCGCCTTCGGGCTGCAGCCCAAGCTGCAGCCCGCGCGGGACCAGGAGTACACCGAGCTGCTGCGGCGGTACCGCGAGGATCCGCCGTTCGCGCGGCTCGCCGACGCCGTCGCCACCGGGCTCGGGCTCGTCGTGCTGGAGGTGTCCCCGCGGGCCGGGATGGCGGTGACCGCCGCCGAGGACTCGGTGTTCGCCGTGCGCATGGGCGACTACGCGCGCCGCGCGTCCGCCGACTCGGGCGACCGGTTCCTGCACGGGCTCGCCCACCTCGCCGTCGCCGCCCTGGCCTTCCCGCGGCCCGAGGACCTCGCGGACGACGGGTACATCGGGCGCGTGTCGGTCAACGGCGTCGACGCGTTCGTCCGGCAGGCCTGCCGGCGCCTGGAGGAGCGGGCCGAGGAGCAGGGCGAGAACACCGATCCGGCGACGGACGCCCCCGGGCTCGAGTCCGCCTGGCGGATCTGGGCGCGGCGCAGCTCCGCCGGGGCCACCAAGGACGCGCGCAGACTGGCCGGTTCGACCACCGGCATCGTCGGCAAGGCGGCCGCGTTCCTCACCGACTCCGGGTTCCTGCAGCGCACCGGGGACGACGCCGGGGGGACGTACCGGACGACCGCCCGCTACCAGCTCCAGGTCCGGGACATGGCGGGCAGCGCGGCCCTGGCCGAACTGCTGGAGCTGGGCGTCGTACCGGTCACCGACGGCACCGCGAGCCTGCTGCCCGCCGAGGACACCGACGACCTGGAGCTGGCCGCCGACGCCGGGCTGCCGTTCCACGCGTAACCGACCGCCGCGGCCCACGAAGGACACGCGCCCCCACGTCCCCCCCCAGACCCCGTCCGCGTTCGCGTTCGCGTTCACCGCACGACACCCCCCCTCACGACTACGAGAGTCCGCCGCCATGTACGAGCTGTCCCGGGTCCGCCTCTACTCCATCGGGCCTGCCGGTGCGCGCTACGCCGACACCGTGCTGGACCTGCGCGGAGTGGGCGCTCCCGTGCCCGACCCCGCGCCCACGCAGGCGGAGTTCTTCGAGGAGGAGCCGGTCGGTCCGCCGCGCCGCCCCGCGCCCGCCGGCGTGCTCTTCCTGGAGAACGGCGGCGGCAAGTCCGTACTGCTCAAGCTGATCTTCTCGGTGATGCTGCCGGGCCACCGCAACACCCTGGGCGGCGCCAGTTCGGGTGTGCTGCGCAAGTTCCTGCTCGCGGACGACTGCGGGCACGTGGCGCTGGAGTGGCAGCACACGCTCACCGGCGAGTGCGTCGTGGTGGGCAAGGTCAGCGAGTGGCGCGGGCGGCAGGTCTCCAACGACCCGCGCAAGTTCGCCGAGGCCTGGTACTCCTTCCGGCCCGGACCCGGGCTGAGCCTGGACAACCTGCCGGTCGCCGAGGCCACCGCCGTGCGCCCCGCGGTGGAGGGCGTGTCGGGCGCGCAGGGCAGGCGCCGCACCATGAAGGGCTTCCGGGACGCGCTCACCGAGGCGGGCAAGGCGTACCCGCATCTCGAGGTGCACTGGGAGGAGATCCACGACCGGTGGAACGAACACCTCGGTGACCTGGGCCTCGACCCCGAACTGTTCCGCTACCAGCGCGAGATGAACGCCGACGAGGGAGAGGCCGCCGGTCTCTTCGCCGTCAAGAAGGACTCCGACTTCACCGACCTGCTGCTGCGCGCGGTCACCGACACCCGGGACACCGACGGCCTCGCCGACCTGGTGGGCGGGTTCGGCAACAAGCTGGGGCGCCGGGCCGAGCTGATCGCCGAGCGGGAGTTCACCGCCGGTTCGGTGGACCTGCTCGGACGGATCGTCGAGGCGGCGGGCGCGCGCTCCCGCGCGCGGGAGGTCCACACGGCCGCCGAGCGGCGTACCCGCACGCTGGCCCGGCGGCTCTCCGCGCGCGCCGTGCGGGAGCGGGGCCGCACCGGCGACCTCGCCCGGCAGGTCACCGCCGCCGCGCACCGGGTCACCGAGGCGGAGGACGCCAGGCGGCGCAGCGCGCTGATCACGGCCGAACTGGCCTACCGGCACGCCTCGCTGGCGCTCGCCGCGGCCGAGAAGGGGGCGGCCGCGCAGAAACGGGAGCTCGCCGACGCGCGCACACTGCACTCCGCGTGGCAGGCGGCGGAAGCCGTCCTGCGGCACCGCGCCGCCGCCGACCGCTCCGCGCGCGTGGCGGCCGCGATCCTGGAGGCCGAACGGGACGCCGCGCCCGCGCTCGCCGCGCGGTCCCGGGCCGCCGTCGATCTCGTACGCGCCCTGCACGCGGCCGCGGAAGGGGCCGAGGCGGTCGCCAACGAGGAGGAGGAGAGGTCCGGCGCGCTGCAGGAGGCCGGCGAGGCCGCCCACCGGGACGCGACGTCCGCCGCCACCGAGGCGCAGCGCGCCCGCAGCGAGGTCGGCCACCTGCGCCAGCGCCTCGGCGAGGTGGAGCAGGAGACCGCCGAGGCGGTCCGCGCCGGCTGGCTCGACGACACCGCCCCCGACGCCGACCCGGCCCGTGCGGCGCTCACCGCCAGCGACGCCGAGAAGAGCGCCGTCGCCGCCTGGGACGCGGCGCGCGAGGCGTCCCGCCGCACCGCCGACCAGGCCAGGGAGGCCGCCTCCGCCGAGTCCCGCGCCGAGCTGACGGCGGCCCGCGCGGCCGACGCGGCGACGGCGGCCGAGCGCGCGTACGACGCGGAACGGCGTACGGCCGAGGCGCTGGCGGGCGAGGAGCGGCTGGCCGAGCTGCTGGGGCTGCCGGGCGCCTCCGGCGGTACGGGGAGCGGGCCGGGACACCCCGGACACCCGTCCCGGCCGCGGCACGCGACCGCCTCGCGGGACGGCGCCGCCGACGGCGGCGCCCCCACGGCGGGGGGCACGGACGGCTCCGCGGCCGAGGGCCCGCTCACCGCCCGCGAGCTGGACCACTACGCCGACGAGCTGCGCCGGCTCCTCGACGACGGGGTGGCCTCCGCCGAACGGCAGCTCTTCGAACTGCGGACCGCCGCGGCCGACGACGCCCGGATCCTCGGCGCGCTCGGCGACGGCGGGCTGCTGCCGCCGGGACCGGACGTGCTCGCCACCGTGGAGTACCTGGGCGAGCACGGCATCCCCGCACTGCCCGGCTGGCGCTATCTCGCGCAGGCCGTCGACCCCGTCGACCACGCGCGCGTGCTGGCTGCCCGGCCCGAACTGGTCGACGGCGTCGTCATCACCGACCCGGACACGCACGCGCGGGCCCGGGAAGTCCTCATCGACGCCGCGCTGCTGCCGCGCTCCACCGTGGCCGTCGGCACGGCCGCCGCGCTGCTCGCCCCGACCCCGGCCCCCGGTGCGGGCGAAGGGGGCCGCGCCGACGTGTTCCTCGTACCGCCGAACCCGGCCATGCACGACGAGCACGCCGCCGACGAGGAACGCCGGACGCTGCGTACGCGCGCGACCGGGCGGGACGACGAGATCCGCGAGCTGGCGGCCCGGCTCGCCAAGGACCGCGAGCTCGCCGCGCGGCTCGCCTCCTGGCGGACCGGCTGCCCGGCCGGACGGCTGACCGAGCTGGCCACCGCGGCCGACGAAGCGCGCGCCTTCGCCGAGGAGGCCGAGGCCGAACTCGGCGAGGCGCGCGCGGTGCGGGCCGAGGCCGACGAGGCGGCGGCCGAGGCGGCCCTCGTGCGGGACGAGCGGCAGGAGGCCGCCCAGCGGGCCAGACGCGCCGCCGACGCGCTCGCCGGACTCGCCTTCCGGCTGCGCGAGCGGGCCGGCTGGCAGGTCAGGCTGCGCGAGCTCGCCGACGAGGCGGCCGAGTCGGAGGCCCGCGCCCAGGCCTGCCTGGAGCGGGCCCGCGCCGCCGACGAGGACCGGCGCGGCACCCAGCGCGCCGCCGACGACGCCCGTCGCACGGCCCGTGCGCTGCGCGCCGAGCGCGCGGAGATCGCGGGCGCCCCCGACGACGTACCGGACGCCGGGCCCGACGCCGCGAAGTCCTCGCTGCCCGCCCTGCGCGAGGCCTACCGGGCCGCCTCCCAGCTGTACGAGAAGGTCGGGGTCGGTGCCGATCTGCGCGCGGAGCAGGCCCGGGCCGAGAGCGACGAGAGCACCGCGCTCACGGAGCTGAACCGGCTGACCAACAAGGTGCGTACGCGTGCCGCGCAGCTCCTGGAGTCCACCGACGGCTCCGACGGCCCGTCCCGGCAGGCCGCGGTGGCCCGCGCCGAGGAGTTGGTGCAGCTCCTCGAAGGCCGCGTGTCGACGGCGAGCGAACAGCTCGGCCGGCTGCGCGGAGAGGCCGAGCGGCACGCGCCCGAGGACGGCGAGGCCCACACCGCGCTGCCCGAGGACCTCGTACCGCGCGACGCCGGGCACGCGCAGGGCCTCCTGCGCACCGCTACCGGTGAACTCGGCACCCGCACCGACGCGCTGGCCCAGGCGCGTGCCGCGCACACCGAGCTGCTCGACGCCCACCGCGCCGCCGAGGACGCGGCCGGCGGCTTCGACGAGACGGCCGCCCTGCTCCGGGACCTCCTGCGCGAGCACACGGACGACGAGCAGGAGGAGACCGAGCCCTACCCCGGCACCCTCGAAGAGGCCAGGCAGTCCGCCGCCGAGGCCCGCCGCTCCCTGCGCGGCTGCGCGAGCGACCTCTCCGCCGCCGAGGCGGCCGTGCGCGAGGCGAGCGACATCCTCGTACGGCACGCCAACGCGACGCGGTACGAGCAGGTCCGCACCCCCGCGCGGCAGCAGATCCGGGAGCTGCCCGCGTCCGCGCTGCCCGAGCACGCGCAGAAGTGGGCGGACGCCTTCGCGCCCCGGCTGCGGGTCCTCACCGACGAGTTGACGCAGCTGGAGCGCAATCGCGACTCGATCGTGGACCGGCTGCGCGGGCTGGTCGAGTCCGCGCTCGCCACCCTGCGGTCGGCCCAGCGGCTGTCCCGTCTCCCCGAAGGGCTGGGGGAGTGGTCAGGACAGGAGTTCCTGCGGATCCGGTTCGAGGAGCCCGACCAGGTCACGCTCGCCGAGCGGCTCGGCGAGGTCGTCGACGAGGCGACCCGGGCGGCGGTCAGGAAGAACTCCGACCTGCGCCGCGACGGCATGTCCCTGCTGCTCAGGGGGGTGGCCGCAGCCCTGCAGCCGAAGGGCATCGCGGTGGAGATCCTCAAGCCCGACGCCGTACTGCGCGCCGAGCGCGTCCCCGTCGGCCAGATGGGCGACGTGTTCTCCGGCGGCCAGCTGCTCACCGCCGCCATCGCGCTCTACTGCACGATGGCGGCGCTGCGCTCCAACGACCGGGGCCGCGACAAGCACCGCCACGCCGGCACGCTGTTCCTGGACAACCCCATCGGGCGCGCCAACGCGACGTACCTGCTGGAGCTGCAGCGCGCCGTGTCCGACGCGCTCGGTGTCCAGCTCCTCTACACGACCGGCCTGTTCGACACCACGGCACTGGCGGAGTTCCCGCTGGTCATCCGCCTGCGCAACGACGCCGACCTGCGGGCGGGCCTGAAGTACATCAGGGTGGAGGAACACCTCCGTCCGGGCCTGCCGAAGGAGACCCCCGCGGGGGAGGCGTCCCACACGGAGATCACGGCGACCCGCATGTACAAGCGCCCGGCCCCGGCGGCCCCGTAGAGGCCCCTACGGGGCGCCGGCCGCGTCCTCTTTCAGAAGGTCGGCGCACTTCTCGCCGATCATCATCGTCGTGATGCACGGGTTCACGCTGACGAGCTCCGGCATCACCGACCCGTCGGCCACCCGCAGCCCCTCGATCCCCTTGACCCGCAACCGTGGGTCGAGCGGGGCGGAGGCATCCCCCCGCGCACCCATCTTCACGGTGCACGAGGGGTGGTAGACGGTGTTGTGCGTCTTGTGGATGTAGTCGAGCAGCTCCTCGTCCGTCCGCACGTCCGGCCCCGGGGCCAGCTCGGCCCCGGCCCACCCGCTCAGCGCGGGCTGCGCCGCGATCCGCCGGGCCAGCTTCAGCCCGTACGTCATCACGCGCACGTCGTGCTCGTGCGTGAAGTACCTCGGATCGACCCGCGGCTTGTCGCGGTAGTCCCGCGTGCGCAGCCGCACCGTGCCACGCGACTTCGCCCGGGTGACGTTCGGCGTGAGGCAGAACGCGTTCTCGGAGGTCGGGTAGCCCCACCGCGCGGTGTTCATGTCGAACGGCACCGAGCCGTAGTGGAACATCAGGTCGGGCCGGTCCAGACCCGGTTCGGTGTCGTAGAAGATGCCCGCCTCCCACCACTGGCTGGACGTGGTCGTCATGGGCTGCTTCGCGTCCCACATGATGACGCCCTCGGGATGGTCCTGGAGGTTCTCGCCCACGCCGGCCGCGTCCACCACCACGTCGACGCCCACCTCGCGCAGGTGCGCGGCGGGCCCGATGCCCGACAGCATCAGCAGTTTCGCGCTGTCGATGGAGCCGCAGGACACGATCACCTCGCGCCGGGCCCGTACCGTCCGGGTGCGGATCAGGTCCGGGTCCAGGTACTCGGCGCCCACGCAGCGCCGCCCGTCGAGCACCAGCTTCTTGGCCCGCACCCCGGTCCGTACGTCGAGGTTCGGCCGCTTGCCGAGAATCGGGTGCAGGTACGCGACCGACGAGGACTGCCGGATGTTGTTCTCGTCGGAGTTGATCTGGAACCAGTTGGCACCCCGCACGACGGTCCGGCCCGAGTTGAACGGGGTCGTCGGGATGCCCGCCTGGACGCAGGCCTCCAGCAGGGCGGTGCCGCAGGGGTCGTCGCTCTTGAGCGTGCGCAGCTTCACCGGGCCGGTGCGGCCGTGGTGCTCACCGGGAGCGTCGTTGTTCTCCAGCCGCCGGTAGAGCGGGAAGAGCTCGGCCGCGCTCCACCCCGTACAGCCGGCGGCGGCCCAGTCGTCCAGGTCCTGCGCCGGTGCCCAGAAGGCGATGCAGGAGTTGTGCGAGGAACAGCCGCCGAGCACCCTGGCGCGGGCGTGCCGCATGAAACTGTTGCCGCTGGCCTGCGGCTCGACCGGGTAGTCCCAGTCGTAGCCGGACTCCAGCAGCCCCATCCAGCGCTCCAGCTTCAGGACGGCGTCGTCGCCGACGTCACTGGGCCCCGCCTCCAGGACGCACACGGTGACGGACGGGTCCTCGGAGAGCCGGGCCGCGACCACGTTGCCCGCGGTGCCTCCGCCGACCACGACGTAGTCGAACTCGTCTGCGTCCACGGGAGCGTTCGCGGGGATGTTCGTGGGGGTGCTCATGAGGGACCGACCTCCTCGGAACCGGACGGAAGAGGCGTGCCGGCGGCCTTGTACCGGTGCTCCGCCAGCACGCCGGTGCGGTGGCGCTGCACGAACCAGTAGTAGGCGAAGCCGCCGCCCATCACGACGCCGACGAACAGGACGGCGCCCCAGCGCAGGTACCAGTGGTACGGGGCGCTCGCGTTGTAGACCGCGGCGCGCGGCCAGATCAGGTTGATCATCATCGCCGCGCCCCACACCACCGCGACGATGTTGACGGGCAGTCCCCAGCGGCCCAGCGAGAACCTGCCCTCGCCCGCGGGGTGCCAGGTGCCGCGCAGCCTGGCCACCAGCATGGGCCCGGTGACCAGCAGGTACGCGAGGTAGATCAGGATGATGCCGATACTGGTGACCACGGTGAAGATCTGCGGCTGGCGGATGTTGACCACCAGGATCGCCAGCGCCAGGACCCCGATGACGATCGCGGGCACGATCGGCGTCCGGAAGCGCGGGTGGACCCTGGCCAGCCTGGAGGATGCGGGCAGGTTGTTGTCGCGGGCCATCGCGAAGGCCAGCCGGATCGCCGCCGTGTGGACGGCCAGGGCGCACACGGTGACCGCGATGAACACGCACCACAGCATGGCCTTGCCCGCGTCCTCGCCGAGTACGTCGAGGACGACGTACTGCAGGCCGTCCGTGGACAGTTCCTCGCCCTTGAGGCTGGACACGCTCATCAGCGCGAGCAGCAGGACGAGTCCGCCGAGGACGAACGAGGCGACGATGGCACGGATGATCGCCCGCGGCGCGTTGCGGGACGGATCGAGGGACTCCTCGCCGAGCGAGGCGGCCGTGTCGAAGCCGTACATCACGTACGCGGACGCCAGCGAAGCGACCAGGAAGGCGCCGAAGTAGCCGCCGGGCTGGCCCGCCCCCGTGCCGTTCGTCTCCAGCACGACCCCCGGCCCGCGGGTGATGTGCACCGCGAACAGCACGATGAGCACGACGGTCGCTATCAGTTCTATGAAGACGCCCGCCGTGTTGATCCTGGCCATCAGCTTCACACCGAGGGCGTTCACCAGGGTGGTGAACAGGACGAGCACGGAGGCGAGCAGCACCGCGTTGGTGGCGACGTCGTACGTGCCGGTGCCGTCGCCGACGAACTGGAAGAAGGACGAGATCTGCGGGAGGGTCAGCTGGTAGGCGAGGGCCACCGCCGCGATCGAGACGATCGACGCGATCAGCATCGTCCAGCCCGCCAGCCAGCCGATGTGCGGATTACCCACCTTCTTGGACCAGTTGTAGACGGAACCGGCCACGGGATAGCGCGCGGCGAGTTCCGCGAAGCACAGCGCGACCATGAACTGGCCGATGAAGACCATGGGCCAGGACCACCAGTAGGCGGGCCCGCCGCTGCCGTAACCGAAGTAGAAGAGCTGGAAGGTGCCGGTGAGGATGGAGATGTAGCTGATGCCTGCGGCGAAGGTGTGGAAGTTGCCGAGCGTGCGCTTCAGTTCGGGCCTGTAGCCGAACTCGGCGAGCTCCGAGTCGTCGTGACCGTGCTTCCCGGCCGGTTGCTCCGGTGGTTGCTCGGTGGTGGTCATGAGCGGCCTCCTGGGATGGGGAGTTCTCCCGGGCGGGAGGAGGTGTGGCTCGTGCGGGTGCGTCGGTGCGGTCTGGATCTTATGGCGCGCAGCGCCGGATCCCGTGGTGAAGTGCGGTCTTTTTCATGGTGGTTGCCGTGACGCCGGTCGTCACCGCCTCTGAGGACCGGCAAGGGGGCGAGGGGGGGCTAGGAGAACCAGCCCTGCGGGCGCGGGTTCGTCGTGCGCCAGATGTGCTTGGTCTCGCGGTACTCGGCGAGGCCGGCGGGTCCCAGTTCCCGCCCGGACCCGGACTGCTTGTAGCCTCCCCACTCGGCCTGCGGGACGTACGGGTGGTAGTCGTTGATCCAGACCGTGCCGGCGCGCAGCGCCGACGCGACGCGCTGTGCCTTCCCCTCGTCGGACGTGAAGACACCGCCGGCCAGGCCGTAGACCGTGTCGTTGGCCAGCCGCACCGCCTGCGCCTCGTCCGCGAACCGCTCCACGGTCAGCACCGGCCCGAACGACTCCTCCTGGACGACGGACATCCGCGAGGAACACTCGTCGAGCACGGTCGGCGGGTAGTAGAAGCCGTCCGGGTGCGGGGGATCCGCGGGCCGCTCACCACCGCAGCGCAGCACCGCGCCCTCCTCGAGACCCTTCGCGACGTACGCCTCGACCTTCGCCCGGTGCGCCGCGGAGATCAGCGGCCCGGTCTGCGCCCGCTCGTCGAACGGCCCGCCCAGCCTGATCAGCTTCGCCCTGCGCACGACCTCGTCGACGAACCGGTCGTGCAGAGGGTCCTCGACCAGCAGGCGCGCCCCGGCCGAGCAGACCTGCCCGGAGTGCAGGAAGACGGCCGTCAGCGCCATGTCGACGGCCGTCTCGAAGTCGGCGTCGGCGAAGACGATGTTCGGGTTCTTGCCGCCCAGTTCGAGGGCGATCCTCTTCACCGTCCCGGCCGCCGCGGCCATGAGGCCGCGCCCGGTCCGCAGACCACCGGTGAAGGAGACGAGGTCCACGTCCGGATGGTCGCCCAGCGGAGCGCCCGCCTCCGGACCGGCACCGAGGATCAGGTTGGCCACGCCCGCGGGCAGCCCGGCCTCCTCCAAAAGGCGCATCAGGTGGATCGCCGTGTGCGGGGTCAGCTCGCTCGGCTTGAGGACGAAGGTGTTGCCCGCGGCCAGCGCCGGAGCGACCTTCCACGCCGTCTGCAGCAGCGGGTAGTTCCAGGGGGTGATCAGCGCGCACACGCCGACCGGTTCGTGCACGACCCGGCTGTCGACGCCCTCCGTGCCCGTCTCCACGACCCGCCCGGCCCCGCCGGCGACGAGCCGGCCGAAGTAGCGGAAGCAGTTCTGGATGTCGTCGATGTCGTACTCGCTCTCCACCAGGCGTTTGCCGGTGTCGAGGGACTCCGCCCGGGCGAGCAGGTCCTTGTCGCGTACGAGCAGGTCGGCGACGCGCAGCAGCAGATCGCCGCGTTCGGTCGCGGGTGTCCGCGGCCAGGGGCCCTCGTCGAAGGCGCGGCGCGCCGCCGCGATCGCGTCGACCGTGTCCTCGCCGCCCGCCTCGTCCACGACCGCCACGAGCGAACCGTCGGCCGGACAGCGGATCTCACGGGTGCGTTTCTCCCGCGCGCCCGTCCAGGTGCCGCCGATGTACAGATCCGCCATCCCTGCCTCCCAGCATGCCGGTGAGCCACTCGTGGAACATCCCGATGTGGTGCTCGGTGGGCACCAGCACCCCGCCTCCGCGATAGGCCCGGGACGCCATGGCGGGCTGCGTACGCTCGCACGCCTCGAAGTCCTGGAGGTTCACCCGGTGGAAGAGCTCCACGGACTTCGACACGTCGGCGCCCGACTCGACGACCTCGGGCGCGTAGAGCCAGTCGCACTCCACGATCGTCCGGTCCTCGGCGAGGGGGAACATGCGGTGCAGGATGACATGGTCGGGGACGAGGTTGATGAACACGGTAGGTCTGACCGTTATCGCATAATAACGGCGGTCCTGGTCCTCGGCGATCGCTGGGAGCCTGCCGAAGCCCTCGCTGCCGTCGACGGTGAACCCCCGGACCTCCTCGCCGAACTCGGCGCCGTGGCCGACGTAGTACTGGGCGGCGTAGCCCTCCGCGAACTCCGGCAGCACGTCGGTGAGTTCCGGGTGGATCGTCGCGCAGTGGTAGCACTCCATGAAGTTCTCGACGATCAGCTTCCAGTTCGCCCGCACGTCGTAGGAGACGCGCCTGCCGAGGGCGAGGTCCTGCGTGCCGTACTTCTCGATGGCCGCCGCGTCCCCCAGCCGCTCGACGGCCGCGCCCCTCACCGTCTCCTCGAAGGACGGCGGCTCGTCGGCCAGGCACACCCAGGCGTAGCCGAGCCACTCCCGCAGCGCGACCCGGACCAGTCCGTACTCCGTGCGGTCGACGTCCGGCATCCTCACCAGGTTCGGCGCCGCGATCAGCTTCCCGTCGAGGTCGTACGTCCAGGCGTGGTACGGGCACCGCAGGGCGCGCCGCACCTCGCCGGCCTCCTGCGTGCACAGGCGGGCCCCGCGGTGCCGGCAGACGTTGAGGAAGGCGCGCAGTTCCCCGGTGCGGGACCGGGTGACCAGGACGTTCTCACGGCCGACCTGGACCGTGCGGAACGCGCCCGGCTTCGTCAGGTCGGCGCCGCGGACCGCGCAGAACCACATCGACTCGAAGAGCCGTTCCTGCTCCTGCCGGAAGATCTCCGGATCGGTGTAGTAGTGCCCCGGCAGGGTGCTGACCAGGCTCGGTGACGGCTGGGCCGGGGCGGAAGCGGGCGCGGTGGCGGGGGAGACGGGGGTCGTCGTCACGTGTGGGCTCCTCGGGCGGGCGTGGCGGCGAGGCGGCGGGGGTCGAACAGGCCGATCGGGTGGGCGGTGCTGCCCGTCAGCGCCAGGTCGGCCAGGATCTCGCCGACCACCGGCACGAACTTGAAGCCGTGCCCGGAGAAACCGCAGGCCACGGTCACGGACCCGGGGTGCGCGGGATGCCGGGCGATCACGAAGTGCTCGTCGGGGGTGTTGGAGTACATGCAGGTGGCGGCCTTGAGGAAGGTGCCGGGCAGATCGGGGATGCGGCGGGACATGTGGTCCGCCATCGCCTCGACCTCGGCCGCGTGGACCGTCCGGTCGATGGTCTCCGGGGTGCAGACCTGCCCCTTGCGGAAGAAGGCGACCTTGGCGCCCAGCTCCGGCCCGTCGATGGCCGGGAACCCGTAGACCTGGACGCCGTCCGCGTCCTGCCAGATGTAGACGGGGTGGTTCTCCGGGAGGAAGGGCCCGACCCCGCCCCGGGGCCGGAACCAGTACATGACCTGCCGCTCGACGGTGAACGGCACACCGAGGTCGGTGAGCAGCCGCGGCGCCCACGCGCCGGGGCAGATCACCAGCTGACCCGCCGTGTAGGTGTTCCCGGCCGTGTGCACGCGTACGCCGTCGCGGTACGGCTCCCAGCGGGTCATCGGCTCGTCGAAGCGCAGGTCGGCGCCCTGCGCGGTGGCGAGCTGGAGATGGGCCGCGACCATGTTCTCGGGACGGACCAGACCGGCCTTCTCCTCGTACAGCGCGACCTCGTCGTCCCGCGGGGAGAGGGTGGGGAAGCGGCGGCGGATCCCGGCCGCGTCGAGCATCTCGTGGGGGAGGTCCCATTGGGTGGCCGAGCGCAGCGAACCGGCGACGGTCCGCGAGTCGGGCAGGCCGATCATCACACCGCCGCAGAGCGTCGCGATGTCCCGGCCGGTGGCCCGCTCCAGGTCCTCGTACAGCTCGTAGGCGCGCAGCAGCAGGGGGACGTACGCCGGATCCTCGAAGTAGGACTGCCGGGTGACCCGCGAGCCGCCGTGACTGGAACCGCGGTCGTGCACGGGCCCGAACTTCTCGAGCCCCAGCACGCGCACTCCGCGCGAGGACAGATGATGAGCGGCGGCACTGCCCATCCCACCGAGCCCGACAACGATCACATCGTAGGAAGGGGACACGAAAAACCTCCGTCATTCAGGGGCGCGGGACCGTACCGACGCACGGTCCCACCAGGTTTTCAGGGGCGCGGGGAACTGCGCGGCCGGCCCCCACCGGCCCGCACGCGACACCCGACCCCACGCGAAGCGTTCAGCACCGGATCCGGCTCATCCCCGGATCGAAGAGCGGTTCACCGGCAACGGTCGCCGCAACCTTCTCCCCGAAGTACTCGACACGGACCCCGGTCCCCACAGGGAGCACCGGCAGCCAGGCGTACGCGATACACCGCCCCACCGTGTACCCGTACGCCGCGCTGGTGACGTACCCCGCGGGCGCCCCGTCGACGTACACCGGCTCCTTGCCGAGCACGACGGACGACGGGTCGTCGAGCAACAGCGGCGTGAGCCGGTGCCGGGGCCCGGCCCGCCCCTCCGCCGGCGCCCGCCTCTCCAGCGCGCTCCTCCCCAGGAAGTCCCCCTTGTCCGGCCGCACGGCGAACCCGAGCCCCGCCTCGTACGGATCGTGCTCGTCGGTCATGTCGACGCCCCACGCGCGGTACCCCTTCTCCAGCCGCAGGCTGTTGAAGGCGGAGCGCCCGGCGGCGATCACGCCGTGTTCGCGGCCCGCCTCCCAGAGCGTGTCCCAGAGGCGGAGCCCCAGGTCGGCGGTGGTGTACAGCTCCCAGCCCAGCTCGCCGACGTAACTCAGCCGCAGCGCGGTGATGGGGACGTGCCCGAGGTACGTCTCCTTGGCGCGGAAGTAGCCGAAGCCCTCGTGCGAGAAGTCGTCGCGGGTGAGCGGCTGCACGAGGGCGCGGGCCAGCGGACCCCAGACACCGACGCAGCAGGTGCCGGAGGTGATGTCCCGGATCGTCACACCGTCCGGGGCGTGCCGGGTCAGCCAGTCCAGGTCGGCGGGGGAGTTGGCGCCCACCTGGAAGCGGTCGGGGCCCAGCCGCGCGACGGTGAGGTCGGAGCGGATGCCGCCCGTTCGGTCCAGCAGCAGGGTGTAGGTGACCGCGCCGGGCTTCCTGCGGAGGTTGTTGGTGGTCATACCGTGCAGGAAGTCGAGGGCCCCGGGGCCGGTGACCTCGAGGCGGCGCAGCGGGGTCATGTCGTAGAGCGCGACCCGCTCGCGGGTCACCCGCGCCTCCGCCGCCACGACGGGCGACCAGTGCCGGGCCGACCAGGCGTCCCGCTCGGGCAGGTCCGGGCCGTCGGCGGCGAGCGCCGCGTTCGCCTCGTACCAGTGCGGACGCTCCCAGCCGCCGCCCTCCAGGAAGTACGCGCCCAGTTCCCGCTGGCGGGCGTGGAACGGGCTCACCCGCAGCGGACGCGGCCGCTCCATCGGCTGCAGCGGGTGCAGGACGTCGTACACCTCGGCGAACTGCTGTGCGCCCCGGTCCCTGATGTACGCGGGGGAGCGCTGGGCGTCCTCGAAGCGCGTGAGGTCGCACTCGTGGACGTCGGTCCGCGGGCGGCCGTCCACCATCCACTCGGCCACGGCCCTGGCGGCACCGGCCGAGTGGGTCACCCAGACGGCCTCGGCCAGCCAGAAGCCCCGCAGCGTGCGCGCCTCGCCGAGGACCGGCATGCCGTCCGGGGTGAAGGAGAAGACGCCGTTGAAGCCCTCCTCGATCCCGCTCCCGCGCAGCGCGGGCATCAGCCGTCGGCAGTCGTCCCAGCTCGGCGCCCAGTCCTCCGCGGTGAACGGGAACGACGACGGCATCTCCCGGCCGTTGGCGCGCGCCTCGTCGTACCCGGGCACCGCGAACGGGTCGACGGGCAGCGGCCGGTGGGCGTAACTGCCGATGCCGAGGCGGTCGGTGTGCTCGCGGAAGTAGAGGTCGCGGTCCTGGAAGCGCAGGACGGGCCGCGACGCCTCCGCGGTGGCGCCGGCCAGTTCGGGCAGGGGCCTCGTCCGCGCGTACTGGTGCGCGAGGGGCTGCAGGGGTACGTCGACGCCGGCCAGGCGGCCGATGACCGGACCCCAGAAACCGGCCGCCGAGACCACGTGGTCGGCGGGGAAGGCACCCCGGTCGGTGACGACGGCGGTGACCCGGCCGTCCGCGCGCTCGATCCCGGTGACGGTGTGCCGGTCCAGGAAGCGCGCGCCGCGGCCCGCGGCCCGTTCCCGCTGGGCCCGGGCCGCGAGCAGCGCGCGGGCCAGGCCGTCGCCGGGGGTGTGGAAGCCGCCGAGGACGGCCGACTTGTCGATCAGCGGCCAGAGTTCCTTGCAGCGGGCCGCGCTCACGATCTCGCCGGTCACGCCCCAGGAGGCGGCGTAGCCGGCCCTGCGGTGCAGCTCGGCGAGGCGTTCGGGGGTCGTCGCGAGTTCCAGGCCGCCGACCGGGTCGAAGCAGGACACCCCGTCCACCTCGAGGGAGCCGAACTTCTCGACGGTGTACCGGGCGAAGGCGGTGAGTGTCCTGGAGGGGCTGGTCCGGAAGACCAGTCCGGGCGCGTGCGAGGTGGAGCCGCCCGGGGCGGACAGGGGCCCCTGTTCGAGGACGGTGACGTCGGTCCAGCCGCGGGCGGTCAGCTCGTCCGCGAGCGAGCAGCCGACGATGCCGGCGCCCACGATCACCACACGGGGGCCCGTCGCCGGCGCCCCGCTCCCCGGGGTGTCCCGGCCGCTCCCCGCGGTGTCCCGGCCGCTCACAGGACCACCACCGAACGCAGTACCTCGCCGCGCCGCATCGTGGCGAACGCCTCCTCGACCTGGTCGAGCGCGACGGTCTCCGTGACGAACGCGTCGAGGTCCAGCAGCCCGTAGAGGTACTGGTCGACGAGGAACGGGAAGTCGCGGCTGGGCAGACAGTCGCCGTACCAGGAGGACTTGATCGCGCCGCCGCGCGAGAACACCTCGGTCAGCGGGAGTTCGACCTTCGTCCCCGGGGACGGGACGCCGACCTGCACCAGCAGCCCCGCGTGGTCGCGCATGTGGAAGGCCTGCAGGAAGGTCTCCGGGAGGCCCACCGCGTCGATGGCGATGTCGACGCCGAAACCGCCGGTGAGGCCGCGTACGGCCTCGACCGGGTCGGTGCCACGGGAGTTGACCGTGTGCGTGGCGCCGAAACGCTCCGCCCGGTCGAGCTTCCTGTCGTCGACGTCGACGGCGACGACCTTCACGGCGCCGTTGAGGCAGGCGCCCGCGACGGCGGCGGCGCCCACGCCGCCGCAGCCGATGACGGCGACCGTGTCACCGCGTCCGACGCCGCCCGTGTTCACCGCCGCGCCGTAGCCGGCCATCACCCCGCAGCCGATCAGGCTCGCGGCCTCGGGGCGGGCCGCCGGGTCGATCCGCACCGCCTGTCCCGCCGCGACCAGGGTCTTCTCGGCGAAGGCGCCGATGCCCAGCGCGTTGCTGAGGGGAGTGCCGTCGAGCAGGGTCATGGGCCGGCCGGCGTTGCGCGAGTCGAAGCAGTACCACGGGCGGCCGCGGCGACAGGACCGGCAGGAACCGCAGGGGGCCCGCCAGGCGAGGACCACGTAGTCGCCGGGGCGCAGGCCGGTGACGTCCGCGCCGACCGCCTCGACCGTGCCGGCCGCCTCATGCCCCAGCAGGAACGGGAAGTCGTCGCCGATCGCGCCCTCCCGGTAGTGCAGGTCCGTGTGGCAGACCCCGCAGGCCTGCACGGCGACGAGCACCTCGCCCGGACCGGGGTCGGGGACGACGATCGTCCGCACCTCGACGGGTGCGCCCTTCTTCACAGCGACTACGGCACGGACCTCGTGTGGCACGACCTAGCTCCTCTGCTGTTGCGCACTGCACTATGGGTTGCGCGCTGAGGAACATAGTGAGAAGGCGCCCAGGATGCCGTCAAGAGGCCCGGGTTAACCCTTGGCAAAGGGCGCGGACGGCGGGAAACCTGCCGGACACACCACGGCGCGGAGCCGTCCGCCGCGGCCCCGCGCCGTGTTCCGCATCCGGGCGCGCGGCGGTGGGCACGCCCGTACGGAACCGGCGGGCGTGCGGCTGCGGTCGCGTCAGAGGCCGTACCCCATCCGGCGCGACAGGTCGGCCGCGGCGGCGGCGGTGCGCTCGGCGAGCTCCGGCAGCCGGTCCGGGCCCAGCCGGTACACCGGGCCGGAGACGCTGATGGCGCCGATCACCTTGCCGTCGTGCGCGCGTACCGGCGCGGCCGTCGCGGCCAGGCCCAGCTCCAGCTCCTCCCTGGCGAACGCGTACCCCTGCTCGACCACGGCCGCCAGCTCGGCGCGCAGCGCGGCCGTACCGGTGATCGTGCGCTCGGTGAACCGCGGCAGGGTCCTGGCCAGCAGCCCTTCGCGCAGCGTCTCCGGCAGGTGGGCCAGCAGCACCTTGCCGCTGGAGGTGGCGTGCAGCGGGGTGCGCCTGCCCAGCCAGTTCTGCGCGGTGACCGACGCGGCGCCGCGGGCCTGCATGATGTTGACCGCCGCCGTGTCGTCGAGGACGGCGATGTTGGCGGTCTCACCCAGCTCGTCCGCGAGTTCGCGGCAGACGCCCACGCCCTCCTGCGAGATGTCCAGGCGCACGGCCGCCGCCCCTGCGAGGCGCAGTACGCCGGCTCCCAGGAAGTACTTCCCGCGGTCCCTGGCCTGGCTGACCAGGCCCCGGTTCTCCAGCACCCCGAGGAGCCGGAAGGCCGTGGACTTGTGCACGTCCAGTTCGTCGGCGATCTCGGTGACGCCCGCCTCGCCGAGCCGGGCGAGGATCTCCAGCACGCTCACCGCGCGGTCCACCGACTGCACGGAACTCCCCGTGCTCCGGCCCGGCTTCTCCGGTGTCTCCTGCGGCGTCTCCTCCGTGCGGTCGGCCTGCTTCTGCGTGCGGGTCATAGATCAACTCTCATCACCTGGCGGCCGGTTCGGGCCGCATCTGCCGGAAGCCCTTGACGCGGTGGGCACCCCGCGCGGATTCTGTTGCGCATAGCGCTTTCTCATGCGTGATACGAAACAGCATGTTACCGAAGGGTCCGTGACCAGGAAGGTCCCGGACAGACCGGACCTGTGAGGTCCGGGACCGCCGGGTCCCGGACCGAGAGGGGGGCCCGTGATTCCCGTCTGCCGCCTCGATGACCTCCCCGCGGGCGAGTCCGCCCGTGTCGACACCACGCCGCCCATCGCGGTCTTCAACGCCGACGGCGAGCTGTACGCCATCGACGACACCTGCACCCATCAGGACGCGTCCCTCGCCGAGGGCTGGCTGGAGGGCTGTCTCGTCGAATGCCCGTTGCACGCCGCCTCGTTCGATCTGCGCACGGGGCAGCCGACCTGCCTGCCCGCGCGCCGCGCCGTCCGCACCCACCGCGTCACCGTCGACGACGGAGTCGTCCACGTCCACGTGGCGGCCGAGGAGGGGACGGCGGCATGACGATCCCCCGCCCGAGGGACGCGGCACCGCGGGTTCCCTGGCCCCACCCTCCCACGGGCACCGCCTGGCACGCCGCCGGGACGCCCACTCCGCGTACTCCCCGTACTCCCCGCCCTTCTTGTGCTTCCCGTACTCCCTGTGCTCCCTGTGCTTCCGGCAAGGGAAGCAGCGCATGAGGACCGTCGTTGTCGTCGGCGCCTCGCTGTCCGGGCTGTACGCGGCCCGCGAACTGCGCGCCCAGGGATTCGACGGGCGGCTCGTGATCGTCGGCGACGAACCGCACCTCCCGTACGACCGCCCGCCCCTGTCCAAGGACTTCCTCACCGGCCGGTCGGGCGAGGACCGGCTCGCCCTCGGTGACGCCGAGGAGCTCGGCGAACTCGACGCGACGTGGCTGCTCGGCATCCGCGCCCATGGCCTCGACGCCCACGGCCGCAGCGTCCTCCTGGGCGACGGGCGTACCGTCCCCTGCGACGGCGTCGTCATCGCCACGGGAGCCTCGGCCCGCCGGCTCCCGGGCCAGGGACGTACCGGGACCGGAGTCCACACCCTGCGCACCCTCGACGACGCCCGCGCCCTGCGCGCCGAACTCACCGCGGGGCCCCGTCGCGTCGTCGTCATCGGCGGGGGCTTCATCGGCGCCGAGACCGCGTCCTCGTGCGCCGGACTCGGCCACGAGGTCACCGTCGTCGAAGCGGCTCCGCTGCCGCTGATACCCCAACTCGGCCCGCGGATGGCGGCCTTGTGCGCCGCGCTGCACCGCCGCCGCGGCGTCGAACTGATCACCGGTACGGGCGTGACCGCGCTGCGCGGCACCGCCGCGGTCACCGCGGTGGAACTCACCGACGGCCGCCTCCTCCCCGCCGATGTGGTGATCGTCGGCATCGGCACCACTCCCAACACCGGCTGGCTGGCGGGCTCGGCGCTCGCACCGCACGACGGGGCACCGCACGACGGGGTGCCGTGCGACGACGGCTGTGTGACGGCTCTGCCCCAGGTGGTCGCGGTCGGCGATGTGGCCCGCATCGGCGGCACCCGCGCCGAACACTGGACCAGCGCCACCGAACAGCCCCGGGTCGCCGTACGCAACCTTCTTGCCGGGCACACCGCGCACACCGTACGCCCGGTGCCCTACTTCTGGTCCGACCAGTACGGAGCGCGCATCCAGTTCGCCGGACGGCGCCTGGGCACCGACACCGTGCGCATCACGGAGGGCACCGTCGAGGACGGCGCGCCGGGCGAGGGCGGTCTCCTCGCGCTGTACGAGTGCGCGGGCCGGACGACCGCGGTCCTCTCCGTGGACCGGCCGCGCCCCTTCACCCGGGCCCGACGCCAACTCGGCCGCGACACCGGGGTGATGGAGGCCGCGATCCCCTAGCGGACCGCGGACACCGGTACGGCGAGGGAACTCCCGCGGCGAGGGCACTCCGCGGTCCGTCCCTACGAGTGGGACAACTGCCCCGCGCCGCGCCGCCGCTGTATACGGACCCTGGCCCGCTCCGCCGACCGCTCCTGGCGCCGCACCCTGCGCCGCTCGCGCCGCAGCGCCCGCGCCGTGCTGCTCGGCTCCGACACCACGCCGTTGCGCTGGTTCCACACCTGGCGGGTCACCCAGACGTCCAGCGCGCCCCAGGTGGCCACCACCGTGCTCGCCACGCTGCTCAGCACCATGGGGAACGCGAGCCAGGAACCGGCCATCGTGCAGAAGAAGGCGACCATCGCCTGGATCAGCGTGACCGCGATGATGATGACGGCCCGCACCGCGGAGGCGCGCACGGGATCGGGCAGCCGTCGCCGGTCCGCCGGTTCCTCGACCCACAACGGCCGGTAACGCACCCGCTCCGCCTCCGCCTCGGCGTCCGTCGCCGCAAGGTCGGCCGGAATGCCATGGCCCGGGGCCCGTGGGTCCCGCTCCGCCTCCGTGATCGTCACGACGTCCGTCCCGACCGCCCCGTACCGCTCCGCCGTGCCCATCAACTCGTCACTCCCCACCGCCTGGCAACAGTCCACCCCGGTGTCACGAGACCCCGGTTCCCCATCGGCTGCCCGGCTTGCGTTCCGTTACGCCGCCCGGGGCGGTGACGGCACCTGTGGCCGCGTCCGCCTCCCACTTCTGTACAGACAGACGATCGACGTAAGCCGAAGATTCCCGGTGACCGAAAATTTCCGGCCAACCGGGCTGCCGTACGGACCGGATCGCACTCATTGTCCCGTGTCGGATTCGAGGAGGCAATCTCCCGCAATGAACGGACAACTGCGGATGTCCCGCCCCACCGCACGGTCCGTCGGCTCGGACAGGCCTTCGAGATACCTGTGTGTCGGTAGTAGGCTCGCGCCGTTTGTTGACGTACATGCGTGCCCCCGCCGACGGGGCCGAGCTGGGGGAGGCCATGCGCTTTCGCGGGAAGTCCGTCCGCCGGAAGATCGTGGCGCTGCTTCTCGTGCCGCTCGTGTCCCTGACCGGGATCTGGGCCTTCGCCACCTTCCTCACGGGGCGTGAGGTGAACCGGCTGTTCGACACCACGTTCATCGTCCAGGAGATCGGCTACCCCACCGAGGACGTCATCAGCGTGCTCCAGGACGAGCGCCGCCAGACCCTCGTCTACCTCGCCGACCCCCGCGCCTCCGACGCCCTCGCCGACCTGCGCCGCACCCGGACCGCCACCGACGAGATCGTGTCGAAGATCCGGCGCAACGCCGGGGACGGCGACGTACGCGACGACTTGGGCACCGACTCCACCGAGCGCCTCACCGCGATCCTGGACGCCTTCGACGGGGTCGGGTCGCTGCGCCAGAGCGTGGAGGACAACACCGTCACCCGCGCCCAGGCACTCGACCTCTACAACCGCCTGGTGGACCCCTGCTACATCCTGCTGGCCAACCTCCAGGTCCTCGACAACGTGGACGTGGACAAGCAGGGCCGTGCCCTCGTCAACATGTCGCGCGCCCGTGAACTGCTCGCCCGCGAGGACGCGCTGCTCGGTTCCGCGCTCGTCGTGGGCCGGGTCACCCGCGACGAGGCCCGCGACGTCTCCGACCTCGTCGCCCAGCGCACGATCATGTACGAGATCAACCTGCCGCAGCTGCCCTCCGCCGAGCGCGTCCGCTACGAGCACTACTGGAAGAACGCCGGCACGGCGCCCCTGCGCGTGGCCGAACAGTCCGCCCTCGCCTCCGCGCCGGGTGCCCCCCGCGGAGTCAGCGCCAAGAGCTGGGACGGCTTGGCGGGCGGTGTCCTCGACGGTCTCGACAAGCTCGACACCCAGGCCGGTGACCGCTTCCAGGACCGCGTCAGCCCCGTCGCCGTCGGCGTCATCGTCAAGGCCGCCATCGCCGGCGTGCTCGGCCTGGCCGCCGTGCTCGTCTCGCTCTTCATGTCCGTACGCATCGGCCGCGGCCTCATCCGCGACCTGCGCCGGCTGCGCCAGGAGGCCAACGAGACTGCCGGGGTCCGGCTGCCCAGCGTGATGCGCCGCCTCTCCGCCGGCGAGCAGGTGGACGTCGAGACCGAGGTGCCGCGCCTGGAGTACGAGAAGAACGAGATCGGCGAGGTCAGCCAGGCCCTCAACAGCCTCCAGCGGTCGGCCGTCGAGGCCGCGGTCAAACAGTCCGAACTGCGCAGCGGCGTCTCCGAGGTCTTCGTGAACCTCGCACGCCGCAGCCAGGTCCTGCTGCACAAGCAGCTCACCCTGCTCGACACGATGGAGCGCAGGACCGAGGACACCGACGAACTCGCCGACCTCTTCCGTCTCGACCACCTGACGACCCGGATGCGCCGGCACGCCGAAGGCCTGGTCATCCTCTCCGGAGCGGCCCCCTCCCGGCAGTGGCGCAAGCCCGTCCAGCTGATGGACGTCGTACGCGCCGCGGTCGCCGAGGTCGAGGACTACGAGCGCATCGAGGTCAGGCGGCTGCCGCGGATGGCCGTCACCGGTTCCGCCGTCGCCGACCTCACCCACCTGGTGGCCGAACTCCTGGAGAACGCCACGGTGTTCTCACCGCCGCACACGGCCGTACAGGTGCTCGGCGAGCGCGTCGCCAACGGGTTCACCCTGGAGATCCACGACCGCGGACTCGGTATGACCGCCGAGGCGCTCCTCGACGCCAACCTGCGTCTCGCCGAGACCCCCGAGTTCGAGCTCTCGGACACCGACCGGCTGGGTCTCTTCGTGGTCAGCCGCCTCGCCCAGCGGCAGAACGTACGCGTCTCGCTGCAGCCGTCCCCGTACGGCGGGACGACCGCGGTGGTCTTCGTGCCGGACGCGCTGCTCTCGGACGACGTGCCCGACACCAACGGGACCGGGTTCCGGCTCGACCGGGCGCTCCCCGCGAAGGGCGCGCAGAACGCGAAGCAACCGGCCGACGAGAGCCGCAGGACCGCGCTGTCCCAGGTGCCCGTCCCGCTGCCCGGCCTGTCCACGTCGATCCTCGACGGACCGGTCGAACTGGAGGCGCCCGCCGACCTGGACGCCCTCGAAGGCTTTCCCGGCGCCCTCGACGACGACGGCGAACACGGGGGGATCTTCCGCCCGCGCCGCTCCGTCGCCGGGGACGACGAGCAGCCGGACGTTCCGCTGCCGCGCCGCCGTGCTCCCAAACTCGTCAGCTCCCACGGGCGTCCGGTCGGCGGGGCGGCGAAACCGCCCCAGCCGTCCCAGGACACGTCCGAGCGTTCCGGTGTGCTCGAAGAGCTGCCGCAGCGGTCGAGGAGCACCAGGCGGGGACCGGCGCTGCGGGACACCGACGACCTGCCCGCCGGGCGCCGGGGCACGGCCGACGACCGGGGTGGCGAGCAGAGCGCGGCGGTCGTACGGGGACCGGGGGGCGGGGACGCCGAAGCCCCCGCCCTGCCCCAGCGGGGCGCCCGCCGCGCGATCGACCCGGGCGGTACGCGTTCCGCCGGGCCCGCCGCCGGCGCGGGCGGTACGCTGCCCCGCCGCGTACGGCAGGCCAATCTGGCCCCGCAGCTCATGGAAACGCCGGACCGGCACACCACGGGCCGCGGGACCGGCACGCCGGACCCCGCGGAGCGTGACGCGGACGAGGTACGCAGCCGCATGGCCTCGCTCCAGCGCGGCTGGCAGCGCGGCCGCGAGGAGAACGCCGTGGGCGACGAGCCCCGGGACGGCACAGCACCAGGAACGACTAAGGGAGACGGTCGATGACCGGACCGAAGGCCGCCGGCCACACCACGACCACCACGGCGACGGGGGAACTCAACTGGCTCCTCGACGACCTGGTGGCACGCGTCGCCAGCATCCGCAAAGCACTCGTGCTCTCCGGGGACGGCCTCCCCACGGGCGTCTCCGGTGACCTGACGAGGGAGGACAGCGAACATCTGGCCGCCGTCGCCTCCGGGTTCCACAGCCTCGCCAAGGGCGTCGGCCGTCACTTCGAGGCGGGCAGCGTCCGCCAGACGGTCGTCGAACTGGACGAGGCGTTCCTCTTCGTCACGGCCGCCGGCGACGGCAGCTGCCTCGCCGTCCTGTCGGACGCCGATTCCGACGTCGGGCAGGTCGCGTACGAGATGACCCTGCTCGTGAAGAGGGTCGGTGTGCATCTCGCCGCCGTCCCGCGCACCGATCTGTCCGCGGGCGGGTAGTGGGACGGTATGAGCGGAGACGGTCAGGGGACGCCCCACTGGTTCGACGACGAGGCCGGACCGGTGGTCCGTCCGTATGCCATGACCCGGGGCCGCACCACCAGCCCGGGCCAGCACCGTCTCGACCTCATCGCGCTGGTCGTGGCGGAGCGGTACGCCGAGGATCCGGAGGCGGACCAGGCACTGTCCCCGGAACACGTGGACATCGTCGAACTCTGCCGTGCGGCACCCCAGTCGGTCGCCGAACTGGCCGCCGGACTGGACCTGCCCGTCGGGGTCGTACGCGTCCTCATCGGCGACCTGGTCGAGGAGGAACTGGTCCACGTGTCGCGTCCGGTGCCCCCGGCGGAGCTGCCGGACGAGAGCATCCTGCGCGACGTGATCAGCGGCCTGCGGGCCCTGTGAACCGCGTGCCTGCGAAGCAGTTGTCGAGAAGCGGGAGAAGAGAGCGATGATCTTCGGGCGCACTGAACGGGGCGGGACCCCGGTCGAGCCCGTCACCCTCAAGATCCTGGTGGCGGGCGGCTTCGGCGTGGGCAAGACCACCCTGGTCGGCGCCGTGAGCGAGATCAAGCCGCTGCGCACCGAGGAACTGCTGACGGAAGCGGGCCGTCCCGTCGACGACACCAGCGGGGTGGAGGGCAAGCACACCACCACGGTCGCCATGGACTTCGGCCGCATCACGCTGCGCGAGGACCTCGTCCTGTACCTCTTCGGCACACCCGGCCAGGACCGCTTCTGGTTCCTGTGGGACGAGCTCGCCACCGGCGCCCTCGGTGCCGTCGTGCTCGCCGACACCCGCCGCCTGGAGGACTGCTTCGCGGCCGTCGACTACTTCGAGCGGCGCGCCATCCCCTTCGTGGTGGGCGTCAACTGCTTCGACGGCGCCTCCCGTTACCCCGCCGAGGACGTCCGCCGGGCCCTCGACCTCGACCCCGCGGTCCCCGTGGTGCCGTGCGACGCCCGCGGCCGGGACTCGGTCAAGGAGGTCCTCATCGAGGTCGTCCAGCACGCGATGGCGTACGCGGCCGAGCGCCGCCGGACCCTCACCCCCTGAGCGGACCGTGCTCCACGCGCGACCTGTGCTCCACGCGCGCGCGGAGCACAGGTCGCGCGGCTCAGCCCGCGCCGTCCTCGTGCCAGCCGAAGCTCTTCTCCACCGCCTTGCGCCAGTTGCCGTACTCGCGGTCACGGACCGAGGCCTCCATGGCGGGCGTCCACTCGACGTCCTTCTGCCAGTGCGTCTTCAGCTCGTCGAGGTCGTTCCACACCCCGGTCGCCAGGCCGGCCGCGTAGGCCGCTCCCAGACAGGTCGTCTCGGAGACCTTCGGGCGGATCACCGGTACGTCGAGCACGTCCGCCTGGTGCTGCATGAGCAGGTTGTTCCTGGTCATGCCGCCGTCCACCTTCAGGGTCGTGATCCGCACCCCGGAGTCCTGGAACATGGCGTCCACGACCTCACGCGTCTGCCAGCTCGTCGCCTCCAGCACGGCCCGCGCCAGATGCCCCTTGGTGACGTACCGGGTCAGGCCCGTGACGACCCCGCGCGCGTCGGAGCGCCAGTACGGCGCGAACAGACCTGAGAACGCGGGCACGATGTACGCGCCCCCGTTGTCGTCGACACCCGCCGCGAGGGTCTCGATCTCGTCGGCGCTGCGGATGATGCCGAGCTGGTCGCGGAACCACTGCACCAGCGCCCCGGTGATCGCGATGGACCCCTCCAGGCAGTAGACCGGCGCCTCCGAACCGATCTTGTAGCCCATCGTCGTCAGCAGCCCGTTCTTCGAGGGCACGGGCTGGTTCCCGGTGTTGAGCAGCAGGAAACTGCCCGTCCCGTACGTGTTCTTGGCCGTGCCCACGTCGTAGCAGGCCTGCCCGAACACCGCCGCCTGCTGGTCGCCCAGCGCGGAGGCCACCGGTACTCCGGCGAGCTGGCCCACGGCGGTCCCGTACACCTCGGCCGAGGACCTGATCTCCGGGAGGATCGCCTCGGGGACGTTCATCGCGGAGAGGATGGACGGGTCCCACCGGAGCGTCGAGAGGTTCATCAGCATGGTGCGGCAGGCGTTCGTGACGTCGGTGACGTGCCGGCCGCCGTCGGTGCCGCCGGTGAGGTTCCAGATCAGCCAGGAGTCGATCGTGCCGAACGCGATCTCGCCGCGCTCGGCGCGGGTCCGCAGCCCCGGCACGTTGTCGAGCAGCCAGGCCGCCTTGGGCCCGGAGAAGTAGCTGGCCAGTGGCAGCCCGGTCCGCTCGCGGAACCGGTCCTGCCCGTCCGTGCCGCCGAGTTCGTTGCACAGCGCGGAGGTGCGAGTGTCCTGCCAGACGATCGCGTTGTGCACGGGTTTGCCGGTGGCGCGGTCCCACAGGACCGTCGTCTCGCGCTGGTTGGTGATGCCCAGCGCGCTGAGCTGGTCGGCGCGGAGCCCGGCCTTCGCGAGCGCGCCCGCGACCACGGCCTGCACCTTCGACCAGATCTCGGTGGCGTCGTGCTCCACCCAGCCCGGCTTGGGGAAGATCTGGCGGTGCTCGCGCTGGTCGACGGCGACGATCGCGCCGTCCTGGTTGAAGACGATGCAGCGGCTGGACGTGGTGCCCTGGTCGATTGCGGCGACGAACTTGTCCGTCATGACGTCCCCTTCGTCGGGATCTGCACAGGCCGCGCTGGGTCCTGTCGCCGGCCGGCAGGCGGGAATGCGAACGACAGGCCTAGAAGGCCACGTTGAAGACGAGTCCGGACAGCGCTCCGCCGATCAGCGGCCCCGCCACCGGAATCCATGAGTAACTCCAGTCCGAGGTGCCCTTGTTGGGGATCGGCAGGATGGCGTGGGCGATGCGCGGGCCCAGGTCGCGGGCCGGGTTGATGGCGTACCCCGTCGGACCACCGAGCGACAGACCGATGCCGACCACCAGGAACGCGACGATCAGGATGGCCGTGCCGGACTGGCCGAGCCCCTCGGTGAGCCCGAAGGCCAGGATCGGCAGGACCAGGCCGACGGTCGCGATGATCTCCGTGATCAGGTTCGCCACGGGATTGCGGATCTCGGGCGCGGTGGAGAAGATCCCGAGGGTGGGCTGGGCGATCTCCTCCTCGGCGTTGGCCTGGAACTGCGCGTAATAGGTCAGCCAGCACAGCACCGCGCCGAGGAACGCGCCGACCAGCTGGCCGGCGATGTAGAGGTGGACCTGGTCCCAGTCCCCGGTGTCGACCGCGATACCGATGGTCACCGCCGGATTGAGGTGCCCGCCGGACAGCGGCGCGGCGGTGTACGCGCCGGCCAGTACGCCGAAGCCCCAGCCGAAGGCGATGACGATCCAGCCGGCGTCCTTCGCCTTGGAGTAGTTCAGTACGACGGCGGCGACCACACCGGCGCCGAAAAGGATCAGGATCGCTGTGCCGATGACCTCACCGACGAAGACATCTGCGTTGCTCATGGCGGCTCCTAGGCCCAAACCCGGGGCGATCCGCCCCGGTCCACGGTGCAGGGTGCGTTCCGATGGCCACTTCGGCCGGAGGCAGACGGATGCCGCGCCCCGTCCGGCGTCCGTGACGAGCGTGCCGTAGCAGCCGAATCGCCCGTGGGGGTGGCCCGTCGACGCAGGCGAGAGCCCGCGCGGCGCCGTGCCTGAATACGCCGGAGTACGACGACGCCGACTGACACCGGAAGTGTTCACCGGCGCTGTGGGAGCGTCAAGGTCGCACGCGAGAACGGTTTCGGCGCATGCTTTCGGCCACTCCGGGGCCTCATCTGACGGCGATCACCGACGATCCGTGCCCGAACAGCCCCTGGTTCGCGGTCATGCCCACCCGGGCCCCCGTGACCTGCCGGTCGCCCGCCGTGCCGCGCAACTGCCGGGTGAGCTCGCAGACCTGGGCGATGGCCTGCGCGGGAACGGCCTCGCCGAAGGAGCAGAGCCCGCCGCTGACGTTCACGGGTACGCGCCCGCCGTGCGCCGTCGTGCCCTCCCGCAGGAGCTTGGCCGCCTCGCCCTCGCCGCACAGCCCCAGGTCCTCGTACCACTGCAGTTCCAGGGCGGTGGACAGGTCGTAGACCTCGGCGAGCGAGAGGTCCTCGGGGCCGATCCCCGCCTCCTCGTACGCGGCCCGGGCGATCGACGCGCGGAACGTACCGCCCGCCGGGTCCGCCGTGACCGTTCCGGCCGTCCCGAGGGCCCCGTCCGGCCCGGCCGTTCCCGCCGGGTCCGTCGCGATGTCGGGCAGGTCCAGCACGGCGTTGGGGTAACGCGGCGTCACCGTGGACACCGCGCGGATGCGCACCGGATCGGCCGCCCCGTGCCGCCGCGCGAACTCCATGCCGGACAGCACCAGCGCCGCGGCGCCGTCCGAGGTCGCGCAGATGTCCAGCAGCCGCAGCGGATCCGCCACCACGGCCGACGCGGCGACCTCCTCGGCCGTGACCCGCTTGCGGTAGCGCGCGTTCGGATTCAGCGCCCCCATGGCCGCGTTCTTCACCTTGACCCGCGCGAAGTCCTCCGGCGTGTCGCCGTGGACCGCCATGCGCCGCCGCGCGTACAACCCGAAGTACGCCGGATTCGTCGCCCCCAGGACCCGGAACCGCAGCCAGTCCGGATCGTCGGGCCGCTCTCCGCCCGCGGGCCGGAAGAACCCCTTCGGCGCGGCGTCCGCGCCCACCACGAGCACCACGTCCGCGAGCCCCGCGAGGATCTGCGTCCGTGCCGCGTCCACGGCGTGCGCGCCCGAGGCGCACGCGGCGTACACGCTCGCTACCCGGGCCCCCTGCCAGCCCAGCGCCCTGGCGAACGTCGCCCCCGCCACGTACCCCGGATAGCCGCCCCGCACGGTGCTCGCGCCGACGACGGAACCGACGTCCCGCCAGTCGAGGCCCGCATCGGACAGCGCCTCGCGCGCCGCCACCGTCCCGTACTCGACGAACCCCCGCCCCCACTTGCCCCAGGGGTGCATGCCCGCGCCGAGCACCGCCACGTCCCCCGTCATGCCGTCACCCCCGTCGGCCGCCAGTGCCAGGTCGTCCAGGTCGTCCCCGCGTCCTCGTTCAGCACGCCCGCGACGACCTCCACCTCCATGCCCACCGCCAGATCGGCGGCGCGGACCCCGGGAACCGCCTGCCCGAGCACCACGAGGCGCTCCGCGGGCAGCTCCACGGCGATCAACGCGTAGGGCCGCCATTCGAGTTCCGGGTCGGACACATAGGGTGACGGCGGTCGGTACCGGCTGTCCGTGTAGGACCACACCCGGCCCCGCTTCGACAGCGGCACCTCCTCCAGATCGGCGCCCGGGCAACCCGGATCACGGCAGAAGGCGTCCTCCCGGGGGAAGAACACGGACGCGCAGACCGGGCAGCGCGTGCCGAGGAGCCGGAAATCGTCCCCCTCGCCGGTGAACCAGCCGGTGACCACGGGTGTACGAATGCGCGACAAGGCTCCTCCAGGCGCTGTATCTGACGGAACGTCAGGAGTCTGCCACGGGCCACGCCGATTGGGCAGGGCCCGGAGTGCGTACGCCGCGGAGAACCGCCGGGGCCGTTCGTGCGTCCGACTATCGGTAGGGGCGGCCGGGGCCCACGGGGGTGGTTCCGGCCGCCCCTCACCGCCCGGAACCACGCGGAACGTATCCGATCGCTTCCCCCGGGGAACCCACGCCTGATAGACGCATGGGTCATGACCCGACTCACCACAGCGGTACGCGCTCTCGTCACCGCCCTCGCCGCCCTGCTCGCCGTCACCACCGCCCCCGCCACCGCGAGCGCGACCTCCGGTCCGAAGGCCCCCGAGGACTTCGTGGCGCTGCGGTCCGTGGACCGCACGATCATCCAGGAGATCCGCTACTTCACCCCGCACAACTTCGTGGGCGAGCGCGTCGACGGCTACCGGCAACCGCTCTGCATCCTCACCGGGCCCGCCGCCGAGGCCCTCCACCGGGCCCAGCGGCACCTGCTGCGCCGGGGCTACTCCCTGAAGGTCTACGACTGCTACCGGCCCCAGCGCGCCGTCGACCACTTCGTCCGCTGGGCCGAGGACCTCGACGACCAGGACATGAAGGGCGAGTTCTACCCGGACGTCGACAAGACCCGTCTGTTCGAGGACGGTTACATCGCGGAGAAGTCCGGCCACAGCCGCGGCTCGACCGTGGACCTCACCGTCGTGAAGATCCCGGCGCGGCCGACCCGGCCGTACGTCCCCGGGGAACCCCTCGTGCCCTGCTCCGCACCCCGGGACGAGCGCTTCCCGGACAACTCCGTGGACATGGGCACGGGCTACGACTGCTTCGACACCCTGTCGCACACGCTCGACCCGCGCATCCGGGGAGAGCAGCGCGCCAACAGGCTGCTCCTGAAGGACACCCTCGAGGACCTCGGCTTCGTGAATCTCGCCGAGGAGTGGTGGCACTTCACCTACAAACCGGAGGCCCACCCCGACACGTACTTCGACTTCCCGGTGTCGGCCCGCTCCCTCGTCGCGCCCCGCTGAGGTGCGACCGGGGCGGCCCGCCACAACGCCGTTGTGACCATCGGATACAGTCCCGGGCGTGTCTCCATCCCAGAACCCGTCCGCCAACTCCGCGCCGGGCACCCACTGTTCGAGCTGCGGCGCCCTTTACGGAGAAGACGTCTCCGGCTGGCCCCGCACCTGTCCGTCCTGCGGCGGTGTGGCCTACCGCAATCCGTTGCCGGTAGCGGTCGCCCTGCAGCCCGTGTACGACACGAAGGGCGCCGCCCTGGTCGTCATCACCCGGACCGTCGACCCCGCGCGCGGGGGTGTCGCGCTGCCCGGCGGTTTCATCGACCACGGGGAGGACTGGCGGCAGGCCGTCGTCCGCGAACTCAAGGAGGAGACGGGCATCGTCGCGGCGAGCCGCGACGTACGGCTCGTCGACGCGCTGAGCTCACCCGACGGCCACCTGCTGCTCTTCGGCGCCCTCCCGGAGCGTCCCGCCACCGAACTGCCGCCGTCCGCCGCGACGGACGAGACCGAGGGCTGGCACCTGCTGCGCGGGACCGCCAACCTCGCCTTCCCGCTGCACACCCTGGCGGTCCGGGCCTGGTTCGAGGGCCGGTACGTCTGAGACCCCCCGGGCCCGTCCGCGGGAGCCCGCCCACCGCCCGGCGGCCGGCCGGCTCCCGCGGACGGGCCCCGCCGGCCGTTCGGCCCCCGGCCGTCAGGAGCCCAGCCCGCGCACCCGCACGGGCAGGGACGGCTCGTCCGGGCCGTCGTCCCCGTCCCGCTCCACGACCACACGCCCGCCCCGCCGACGCGTCACATAGCGCTCGATCTCCGGCTCGTCCCAGCCGCACCCGTCTCCGCCCCCGGCCTCGGCCCCGCTCATGCCCCCGGGATCGACGACCACCAGCCCGCCCCCGGTCCGCCCGTGGGCGGGCGCCCACGCCTCCAGCTCCACCGAGCCGTCGTCGCCGCGCACGGGCAGGACGGCTCCCGCGCGCACCAGTACCGCAATCCGCGACAAAGGAGCGTCGACCAGCACCCGGGCGGGCCCTTCGTACGCCTCCTCGGTCACCACGTCGTACCAGCGGCCCCGCGGCAGCCGCACGGCACGCCGGTCCGCGCCCGGCTCCAGCACGGGCGCCACCAGGAGACAGTCACCGAGCAGGAAGGCGTCCTCGCAGTCGCGCAACGCCCTGTCCTCCGGAGCGCTCCACCACAACGGCCGCAGGTACGGCGCCCCGGTACGCCGTGCCAGATGCGCCAGCGTCACGAAGTACGGCAGCAGCCGCCGCCGCTCGACGAGCGCCGCACGCGCGTGCCCCAGAACCTCGTCACCGAACTCCCACAGCTCCCCGGCTCCCGCCCGCGGCCCCGCGTGCGGCCCTCCGCGCGTACGGAAGAGCGGCAGGTACGCGCCCAGCTGGAACCACCGGAGGTACAGCTCGGGGGAGGGGCTCGTGTCCGAACCGCCCACGTCGGACCCCGAGTACGGCACCCCGCAGAGCCCGAGCCCCAGCACCAGCGACAGCGACGCCCGCAGACCGGGCCACCCCGTGGCCACGTCCCCGGACCACGCCCCCGCGTAGCGCTGCATCCCGGCCCACCCGGAGCGCGAGACCAGGAAGGGCCGTTCCCGGGGCGCCAGTTCGCTCAGGCCCTCGTAGGCGGCCCGGGCCATGGCGAGCGCGTACACGTTGTGGGCCTCGCGATGGTCACCGCCACGGCCCTCCACGTCGTGCCGCGCCGAGCGGGGCAGCGTGGACTCGCCGAAGGCCATGAGGGACACGGGCTCGTTCCTGTCGTGCCAGAAACCGGCGAACCCCTGCGCGAGCCGCTCCTCGTAGAGCCCGCCCCACCACCGGCGCGTACGCGCGCGCGTGAAGTCCGGATGGACCACCTCGCCCGACCGGGCCACACCGCGCACGACCTCGCCCGCGACGTCCCGTACGAAGGCGTCCTCGGCGCTCCCCCCGTCGTACACGGCGTTCCCCGCGTCGGCCCCGACCGCCGGTTCCACGGCCGACACCAGCCGGATCCCGTCCCGGCGCAGCTCCTCCGCGAGCACCGGCAGCTTCGGGAAGCGGTCCCGGTCGACCGTGAACACGCGGTGCGCCTCGAGGTGCCCGATGCCGAGGTGCACCGCGTCCAGCGGCAGCCCGCGCTCATGGTGGCCGCCCACGATCCGCCGCACCTCCTGCTCGGTCCCGGAGCCGGACCGCGCGTGCTGGTGCCCCAGAGCCCAGGCCGGCGGCAGCACGGCGGCGCCCGTCAGCGACGCCCAGTTCTGCAGCACGCGCGCGGGAGCGCCCACCATCACCCAGCAGCGCAGGGGTCCGCCGTCCATCCGCAGCTCGCTCGTCCCGGCGTGGTCGTGCCCGGACCCGGCACCCTCCTCGCCCTCGCGCAGGGTCACGGAGCCGTCCCAGGAGTTGTCGTGGAACACCAGGTGCGTGGCCGCGTCGGCCACCACCATCTGCACCGGCATCGTGAGATGCAGCGGGTCGTCACCGGGACCGAAGGCCCGCCCGGGATCCGTGTTCCACAGGCGGTATGTCCCGTTCCGCAGCCGGAGCCCCGACGCCCGTCCTCCCAGACCGAAGAACCGCGCGTCCGCGGCCACTTCGGCCCGCTGCGTCCAGCGGGCCCGGCCACCGCCGGCCGGCTCCCACCACCGCGGCGGCAGATCGCGCCGCAGACTCACCCCGCCCGGCGTGAGCACCTCCACGCCGCCGCGCCGCGAGACGACGACCGTCATACGCTCCGACACCACCCGCCAGGCACCGTCCTTGTCCGGCTCCAGCACGGCCCGGGGGTCCGGTTCGGGAGCGGTGTCCGCGAGCGCGTACGACGGCCCGGGCCCCGCCCCGTCCCAGCCCCAGAAGACGGCTCCGCCGGCCGTGACGGTGATCCGCAGCTCCGCCCGCGTGAACCGGACCAGCCCGCCACCGGGCGCGGGCTCCACGGACAGCACGGGCCCGGGCACCCGCGCGCGTTCGGCGCCCCGCGGCGGCAGCCCCTCGGCGTCGGTACGCCTCCTGCGCCACGCGGCCCGCACGGTGAGCAGGCCCTGGCCCTCTCCCGCCGAACCGATCGCCTTCATCGAACGCACCAGGTCACGACCGTTCATGCTGCTCAGCCTGTCACCCGAACGGGCCTACGACCGCTCCGTTCAACTTCCGTTCACCCGTCGTGGCGGCACATGTTCACGAGGCGGACCAGGTGGGGCCCGCTCTGGTGTGAAAGTCGATCACGTGGCATCGTCCGTCCCAGCCGCGTGACGCGCGCACCCCAGCTGTGCGCGGTCCGCACACACGACGCGCGCAGTCCGGGAGCCGCCCCATGACCTCATCGAACCTCTCACCGCTCTGGCAGCCCGACCGGGAACGCATCGACCGGGCACAGATCACCCGCTTCCAGGCCTGGGCGGCCGAACACCACGGAGCCCCCGCGGAAGGCGGCTACGCCGCACTGCACCGCTGGTCCGTGGACCGGCTCGACACATTCTGGAAAGCCGTCACGGAGTGGTTCGACGTACGGTTCTCCACGCCCTACGCGCGCGTACTGGGCGACCGCTCGTTGCCGGGCGCACAGTGGTTCCCCGGGGCGACCCTCAACTACGCCGAGCACGCCCTGCGGGCGGCCGGCACCCGGGCGGACGAACCGGCCCTCCTGTACGTCGACGAGACCCATGAGCCCCGTCCCGTCAGCTGGTCCGAACTACGCCGCCAGGTCGGCTCCCTGGCCGCCGAACTCCGTACCCTCGGCGTACGCCCCGGAGACCGCGTCAGCGGATACCTCCCGAACGTCCCGCAGGCCGTGGTCGCCCTCCTCGCCACCGCCGCCGTCGGCGGGGTATGGACGTCCTGCGCCCCGGACTTCGGCGCCCGCAGCGTCCTGGACCGCTTCCAGCAGGTCGAACCCGTCGTTCTCTTCGCGGTCGACGGCTACCGCTACGGAGGCAAGGAGCACGACCGCCGCGACACCGTCGCCGAACTGCGCCGCGACCTGCCCACCCTGCGGGCCGTCGTCCACGTCCCGCTCCTCGGCACCGAGGCCCCCGAAGGCACCCTGGACTGGTCCGCCCTCACCTCGTCCGACGTGGCGCCCGTCTACGAGGAGGTGCCCTTCGACCACCCCCTCTGGGTGCTCTACTCCTCCGGCACGACCGGCCTGCCCAAGGCCATCGTCCAGTCCCAGGGCGGCATCCTCGTCGAGCACCTCAAACAGCTCGGCCTGCACTGCGACCTGGGACCCGGGGACCGCTTCTTCTGGTACACGTCCACCGGCTGGATGATGTGGAACTTCCTCGTCTCCGGCCTCCTGACGGGCACCACGATCGTCCTGTACGACGGCAGCCCCGGCTACCCGGACACCGGCGCCCAGTGGCGCATCGCCGAACGCACCGGTGCCACCCTGTACGGCACTTCGGCGGCGTACGTCATGGCCTGCCGCAAAGCGGACGTGCACCCCTCCCGGGACTTCGACCTCTCCCGGATCGAGTGCGTCGCGACCACGGGCTCGCCCCTGCCGCCCGACGGATTCCGCTGGCTGCACGACGAGGTGCGCGAAGACCTGTGGATCGCCTCCGTCAGCGGCGGCACCGACATCTGCTCCTGCTTCGCGGGAGCGGTCCCCACCCTGCCCGTCCACATCGGCGAACTCCAGGCCCCGGGCCTCGGCACCGACCTCCAGTCCTGGGACCCGAGCGGCAAGCCCCTCACCGACGAGGTCGGCGAGCTCGTCGTCACCAACCCCATGCCGTCCATGCCGATCCGCTTCTGGAACGACCCCGACGGCAGCCGCTACCACGACAGCTACTTCGACACCTACCCCGGCGTCTGGCGCCACGGCGACTGGATCACCCTCACCTCGCGCGGCTCCGTCGTCATCCACGGCCGCTCGGACTCCACCCTCAACCGCCAGGGCGTCCGCATGGGGTCGGCCGACATCTACGAAGCGGTCGAACGCCTGCCGGAGATCCGCGAGTCCCTCGTCATCGGCGTCGAACAGCCCGACGGCGGCTACTGGATGCCGCTCTTCGTCCACCTCGCACCGGGAGCCGTCCTCGACGAGGCCCTCCTGGGCCGCATCAAGCGGACGATCCGGGAACAGCTCTCACCGCGCCACATCCCCGACGAGGTCATCGAGGTCCCCGGCGTGCCCCACACCCTCACCGGCAAGCGCATCGAGGTCCCGGTCAAACGCCTCCTGCAGGGCACGCCCCTCGAAAAGGCCGTCAACCCCGGCTCCGTCGACGACCTCGACCTGCTCCGCTTCTACGAGGAGCTGGCCCGCGACCGCACCTGAACCGCCTGCGGCGCAGGTCAGGAGGCATTGTCAGTGCCGCCGGTTACGGTGAGTGAGCATTGATCACCGCGCTCAGGGGGAAATGATGGCGCACACCCAGCACCTGACCATGCGACGCGTCCTGCGCCGCGAGATCGCCGGAACCATCGGCCTGCTGACCGACGAACAGGACTTCACCGCGATGCGGCGGCGCTACCGCAGCTTCGCCTTCGACGACCACGCGAGCTACCTCCGGCAGGTGGAAGCCCTGCTGCGGACCCTCGCGTCCCAGGGCGGCCACACCGCGGTGGCGCTCTTCGACCCCGAGGAGTACGCGGAGTTCTGCGCCGAGCACGGCCTGGACCCGGACACGCCGTCCAGCCGCACCCGCTTCACGGCGGAGCTCGCCGCGACGGGCGCGACCGTCCCCTACGACGGCCAGACCCTGGACGCCCTCGTCCCCCGCCTCATCGACGAAGCCGTCCGCCGGGCCACCTGGGAGTACGCGACCACGCTCCTGTCCCGCGTCGGCACCTGCGCGTCCTGCGGCGAGGACATCGGCCGGGCGGCCTTCCTGCGCGCCTCGGACCTGCTCGTCCGCATCCTCGAGGCCTCGGGCCCCGGCGAGCGCCACCTCGTGTGCAGCGTCTCCACCGAGCCGGAGACACTCATGGCGGTCCTGCGCGCCGACGACGACCGGCACGAAACACCCCGCCTCGACGAGGCCGAGGCCCTCGAGTTCACCACCGTCCTGGCCCTGGGCATCGCCACCCGCACGGCCGGCGGCCTCGTCATGCGCACCAGCACGCCCCGCGCGACCGACCGGGTGTACGGCTGGCGCCTGCGGGGCGAGGCACTGGAACCGCTCACCGCGGGAGAGGTCTTCGACGCCTACTGCACGGACGCCGAATCCGGCGACCTCGTCTCCCCGGAATCAGGCGTCGACTACTGCGCGCCACCGGACCTGCGCGACGACGGACCCACCACCGCCCACCACCACTGAACACCACCGCCGAACGCACGAGGGGCGCCCCACCCTCCGGCGGAGCGCCCCTCGGTCCACGGCCCCGGCGCCGACGGCGCCGGCCGGACCGCTACTCGCCGGACAGCACCGCCTGCGCCGCCGTGCGCGCCTCCTCGGCACTGTCACAGGCACGCGCCGCGGCGGCGGCCCGCTCGCACTGCGCCAGCGTGTACTTGGCCAGAGCCGCGCGCACGTAGGGGATCGATGCCGCACCCATGGAGAGGGAGGTGACACCCAGACCGGTCAGCACACACGCGAGCAGCGGGTCCGAGGCCGCCTCACCGCAGACGCCACAGCTCTTGCCCTCGGCCCCGGCCGCCTCGGCGGACATCGCGACCAGATCGAGCAGCGCGGGCTGCCACGGATCCTGCAGCCGGGACACGGCACCCACCTGACGGTCGGCGGCGAACGTGTACTGCGCGAGGTCGTTGGTCCCGAGCGACAGGAACTCGACCTCCTGAAGGATCGAGCGCGCCCGCAGGGAGGCCGACGGGATCTCGACCATGGCACCGAACTTGGCGTGCAGACCCGCCGCACGGCACGCGTCGGCGAACGCCTTGGCGTCCGCACGGTCCGCGACCATCGGAGCCATGACCTCGAGGTGGACGGGCAGACCCTCGGCAGCCTTCGACAGCGCCGTCAGCTGCGTACGCAGCACGTCGGGGTGGTCGAGCAGCGACCGCAGACCACGCACGCCCAGCGCCGGGTTCGGCTCGTCGGCCGGCGTCAGGAAGTCGAGCGGTTTGTCCGCGCCCGCGTCGAGCACGCGCACCACGACCCGCCCCTCGGGGAAGGCCTCCAGCACCTGCCGGTACGCCTCGACCTGCTTCTCCTCGGAAGGCGCGTTCTTGCTGTCGTCGAGGAAGAGGAACTCGGTACGGAACAGCCCCACCCCCTCGGCGCCCGCCTCGACCGCCGCGGGAACGTCCGCCGGACCACCGATGTTGGCCAGCAGCGGCACCCGGTGCCCGTCGGAGGTCGCGCCGGGCCCGCTCGACGCCGCGAGCGCCGCCTTGCGCGCGGCCGCGGCGGCCTCCAGCTCGGCCTTCTTCTCCGCACTGGGGTTCACGAAGATCTCACCGGTGCTGCCGTTCACGGCGACCATGGTGCCCTCGGCCAGCTCACCCGCTCCCGGCAGCGCCACCACGGCGGGCACCCCGAGAGCCCGCGCCAGGATCGCGCTGTGGCTGGTCGGTCCGCCCTCCTCGGTGACGAAACCCAGGACGAGCGTCGGGTCCAGCAACGCCGTGTCGGCCGGCGCGAGGTCACGGGCGATGAGGACGTACGGCTCGTCGCTGTCGGGGACACCCGGCATCGGAACGCCGAGCAGCCGGGCGACGATACGGTTCCGCACGTCGTCGAGGTCCGCCACCCGCCCCGCGAGGTACTCACCGGCGTTGGCGAGGAGAGCGCGGTACGCGGCGAAGGCGTCGTACACCCCGCGCTCCGCGGTGCTGCCGACCGCGACACGCCGCTCGACGTCCGCCATGAGCTCCGGGTCCTGGGCCATCAGGGCCTGGGCCTCGAGCACGGCCTGCGCCTCGCCGCCGGCCAGATTGCCGCGTGCCGTCAGGTCGGCCGCCACGGCTTCCACGGCCTGGCGGGCGCGCCCCTGCTCGCGCTCCGCGTCCTGCGCCGGTATCTGCTTGGCAGGCGGCTCGAGCACCGCCGTTCCCATGTGCCGAACCTCGCCGATCGCCACACCGTGGCTCACGCCGACGCCTCGCAGCGTTGTCTCCATGTCACCCGTCTCCGATAGAGCGGCGGCCCGTGCCGCCGTGTTGTCGTGCCGTGCGTGCCGTCGCGGACGGCGATGTGCTCAGTGCCAGCTGAAAAGAGCGTCGCCGGCCTTTACCTCGCCGTCGACGCTGACGTCGGAGAGGGACTCGGCCGCGGCTTCGAGCGCCACGACGGGACAGATGGGGGACTTGCCGGCCGCTTCGACGGCAGCCGGGTCCCAGCGCACCACGGCCTGGCCGCGCTGCACGGTGTCCCCCTTGTTCACGAGCAGCTCGAAACCCTCGCCGTTGAGCTGAACGGTGTCGATGCCCAGGTGCGTCAGCACTCCGTGCCCCTCGTCGTCGACCACGACGAACGCGTGCGGGTGCAGGGAGACGATGACGCCGTCGACGGGGGCCACCGCCGCGGAGGCCTCTCGAACGGGGTCGATCGCGGTGCCGGGGCCCACCATGGCCCCGGAGAAGACCGGATCGGGTACAGCAGCGAGTCCGATGGTGCGTCCTGCGAGAGGGGACGTCACTGTGGTCATGGGAAGCCTCCGTGGGGGCGGGGATTCATGTGGGCCGTCACTGCCTGTCCCGGACGGCACCCTGTTGAGCAGCGTAAGTCATGGGAACTGACGGTTCCGCGCCAGAGCGGTCGGCCGGCGGACCGTCGTGCACAGGGCAATCGATTTGCATCCGCTCCGGAGCCCCCTGTAGTGTCGTAGACCTGCTTGAGGCTGAGCGATGCGAACGATGCGTCCTGGCCGGGCAGCACCCAACTTGTCAGATCCTCTCCCGGGATCTCCTTCCGTGTGTCTGCGGAACGGTGGTCAGGGAGACGGAAATTCACTGATAGAGTTTGGGAACACGAAGGGAAAAGCCCGGAGGAAAGCCCGAGAGGGTGAGTACAAAGGAAGCGTCCGTTCCTTGAGAACTCAACAGCGTGCCAAAAATCAACGCCAGATATGTTGATACCCCGTCCGTCACCGTTTGGTGGCGGGTGGAGGTTCCTTTGAAAAGTCCTGCCGGGCGCAAGTCTGGTAGGCGCATCAGCGAGGACGCTGTGAACAGTCTTCCTTATTCCGGTTGACTGTTCCGCTCTCATGGTGTTGTCCCGATTACGGGAAAACATTCACGGAGAGTTTGATCCTGGCTCAGGACGAACGCTGGCGGCGTGCTTAACACATGCAAGTCGAACGATGAACCACTTCGGTGGGGATTAGTGGCGAACGGGTGAGTAACACGTGGGCAATCTGCCCTTCACTCTGGGACAAGCCCTGGAAACGGGGTCTAATACCGGATGATACTTCCACTCGCATGGGTGGGGGTTGAAAGCTCCGGCGGTGAAGGATGAGCCCGCGGCCTATCAGCTTGTTGGTGAGGTAGTGGCTCACCAAGGCGACGACGGGTAGCCGGCCTGAGAGGGCGACCGGCCACACTGGGACTGAGACACGGCCCAGACTCCTACGGGAGGCAGCAGTGGGGAATATTGCACAATGGGCGAAAGCCTGATGCAGCGACGCCGCGTGAGGGATGACGGCCTTCGGGTTGTAAACCTCTTTCAGCAGGGAAGAAGCGAAAGTGACGGTACCTGCAGAAGAAGCGCCGGCTAACTACGTGCCAGCAGCCGCGGTAATACGTAGGGCGCAAGCGTTGTCCGGAATTATTGGGCGTAAAGAGCTCGTAGGCGGTCTGTCGCGTCGGATGTGAAAGCCCGGGGCTTAACCCCGGGTCTGCATACGATACGGGCAGACTAGAGTGTGGTAGGGGAGATCGGAATTCCTGGTGTAGCGGTGAAATGCGCAGATATCAGGAGGAACACCGGTGGCGAAGGCGGATCTCTGGGCCATTACTGACGCTGAGGAGCGAAAGCGTGGGGAGCGAACAGGATTAGATACCCTGGTAGTCCACGCCGTAAACGGTGGGAACTAGGTGTTGGCGACATTCCACGTCGTCGGTGCCGCAGCTAACGCATTAAGTTCCCCGCCTGGGGAGTACGGCCGCAAGGCTAAAACTCAAAGGAATTGACGGGGGCCCGCACAAGCAGCGGAGCATGTGGCTTAATTCGACGCAACGCGAAGAACCTTACCAAGGCTTGACATCGCCCGGAAAGCCGTAGAGATACGGCCCCCCTTGTGGTCGGGTGACAGGTGGTGCATGGCTGTCGTCAGCTCGTGTCGTGAGATGTTGGGTTAAGTCCCGCAACGAGCGCAACCCTTGTTCTGTGTTGCCAGCATGCCCTTCGGGGTGATGGGGACTCACAGGAGACTGCCGGGGTCAACTCGGAGGAAGGTGGGGACGACGTCAAGTCATCATGCCCCTTATGTCTTGGGCTGCACACGTGCTACAATGGCAGGTACAATGAGCTGCGATACCGCAAGGTGGAGCGAATCTCAAAAAGCCTGTCTCAGTTCGGATTGGGGTCTGCAACTCGACCCCATGAAGTCGGAGTTGCTAGTAATCGCAGATCAGCATTGCTGCGGTGAATACGTTCCCGGGCCTTGTACACACCGCCCGTCACGTCACGAAAGTCGGTAACACCCGAAGCCGGTGGCCCAACCCCCTTGTGGGGAGGGAGCTGTCGAAGGTGGGACTGGCGATTGGGACGAAGTCGTAACAAGGTAGCCGTACCGGAAGGTGCGGCTGGATCACCTCCTTTCTAAGGAGCATTTCTTGGCCGGCAGGTTTACCTGACGGTCCAGAGGCCAGTTCATCGGCGAATGTCCGGTGCTGGTTGCTCAAGGGTGGAACGTTGATTATTCGGCATTCTCAGTCTGCTCAGGCTGCAAGTACTGTCCTTCGGGGCGTGGAAAGCTGATCTGGGGGTCGGGGGTGTCGGGCACGCTGTTGGGTGTCTGAGGGTATGGCCGTAAAGGTTGCCTTCAGTGCCGGCCCCAGTGCACTCCGGAGTAGTCCGGGGGTGATGGGTGGTTGGTCGTTGTTTGAGAACTGCACAGTGGACGCGAGCATCTGTGGCCAAGTTTTTAAGGGCGCACGGTGGATGCCTTGGTACCAGGAACCGATGAAGGACGTGGGAGGCCACGATAGTCCCCGGGGAGCCGTCAACCAGGCTTTGATCCGGGGGTTTCCGAATGGGGAAACCCGGCAGTCGTCATGGGCTGTCACCCACATCTGAACACATAGGGTGTGTGGAGGGAACGCGGGGAAGTGAAACATCTCAGTACCCGCAGGAAGAGAAAACAACCGTGATTCCGGGAGTAGTGGCGAGCGAAACCGGATGAGGCCAAACCGTATGTGTGTGAGACCCGGCAGGGGTTGCGCATACGGGGTTGTGGGATCTCTCTTTCACAGTCTGCCGGCTGTGAGACGAGTCAGAAACCGTTGGTGTAGGCGAAGGACATGCGAAAGGTCCGGCGTAGAGGGTAAGACCCCCGTAGTCGAAACATCAACGGCTCGTTTGAGAGACACCCAAGTAGCACGGGGCCCGAGAAATCCCGTGTGAATCTGGCGGGACCACCCGCTAAGCCTAAATATTCCCTGGTGACCGATAGCGGATAGTACCGTGAGGGAATGGTGAAAAGTACCGCGGGAGCGGAGTGAAATAGTACCTGAAACCGTGTGCCTACAAGCCGTGGGAGCGTCGCTCACAGAGTTTACTCTGTGGGTCGTGACTGCGTGCCTTTTGAAGAATGAGCCTGCGAGTTTGCGGTGTGTTGCGAGGTTAACCCGTGTGGGGAAGCCGTAGCGAAAGCGAGTCCGAATAGGGCGATTCAGTAGCGCGCTCAAGACCCGAAGCGGAGTGATCTAGCCATGGGCAGGTTGAAGCGGCTGTAAGAGGTCGTGGAGGACCGAACCCACCAGGGTTGAAAACCTGGGGGATGACCTGTGGTTAGGGGTGAAAGGCCAATCAAACTCCGTGATAGCTGGTTCTCCCCGAAATGCATTTAGGTGCAGCGTCGTGTGTTTCTTGCCGGAGGTAGAGCACTGGATAGGCGATGGGCCCTACCGGGTTACTGACCTTAGCCAAACTCCGAATGCCGGTAAGTGAGAGCACGGCAGTGAGACTGTGGGGGATAAGCTCCATGGTCGAGAGGGAAACAGCCCAGAGCATCGACTAAGGCCCCTAAGCGTACGCTAAGTGGGAAAGGATGTGGAGTCGCACAGACAACCAGGAGGTTGGCTTAGAAGCAGCCACCCTTGAAAGAGTGCGTAATAGCTCACTGGTCTAGTGATTCCGCGCCGACAATGTAGCGGGGCTCAAGCGTACCGCCGAAGTCGTGTCATTTCAGCAATAGGGCCAACGCCTGCTGGGATGGGTAGGGGAGCGTCGTGTGCCGGGTGAAGCCGCAGCGGAAGCTAGTGGTGGACGGTTCACGAGTGAGAATGCAGGCATGAGTAGCGATACACACGTGAGAAACGTGTGCGCCGATTGACTAAGGGTTCCTGGGTCAAGCTGATCTGCCCAGGGTAAGTCGGGACCTAAGGCGAGGCCGACAGGCGTAGTCGATGGATAACCGGTTGATATTCCGGTACCCGCTGTGAAGCGTCAAATATCGAACCAGGCGATGCTAAGTCCGTGAAGCCGTTCCGGACCCTTCGGGGAAAGGAAAGTGGTGGAGCCGACGGTCCAGACCTGTAGTAGGTAAGTGATGGGGTGACGCAGGAAGGTAGTCCATCCCGGGCGGTGGTTGTCCCGGGGTAAGGGTGTAGGGCGTTGTCCAGGTAAATCCGGACAGCACATAGCCTGAGACCTGATGCCGAGCCGATTGTGGTGAAGTGGATGATCCTATGCTGTCGAGAAAAGCCTCTAGCGAGTTTCATGGCGGCCCGTACCCTAAACCGACTCAGGTGGTCAGGTAGAGAATACCGAGGCGTTCGGGTGAACTATGGTTAAGGAACTCGGCAAAATGCCCCCGTAACTTCGGGAGAAGGGGGGCCATCACTGGTGATCCGATTTACTCGGTGAGCTGGGGGTGGCCGCAGAGACCAGCGAGAAGCGACTGTTTACTAAAAACACAGGTCCGTGCGAAGCCGTAAGGCGATGTATACGGACTGACGCCTGCCCGGTGCTGGAACGTTAAGGGGACCGGTTAGTGCACTTTCGGGTGTGCGAAGCTGAGAACTTAAGCGCCAGTAAACGGCGGTGGTAACTATAACCATCCTAAGGTAGCGAAATTCCTTGTCGGGTAAGTTCCGACCTGCACGAATGGCGTAACGACTTCTCGACTGTCTCAACCATAGGCCCGGTGAAATTGCACTACGAGTAAAGATGCTCGTTTCGCGCAGCAGGACGGAAAGACCCCGGGACCTTTACTATAGTTTGATATTGGTGTTCGGTTCGGCTTGTGTAGGATAGCTGGGAGACTGTGAAGTGCGGGCGCCAGCCCGTGTGGAGTCGTCGTTGAAATACCAGTCTGGTCGTGCTGGATGTCTAACCTGGGTCCGTGATCCGGATCAGGGACAGTGTCTGATGGGTAGTTTAACTGGGGCGGTTGCCTCCTAAAGAGTAACGGAGGCGCCCAAAGGTTCCCTCAGCCTGGTTGGCAATCAGGTGTTGAGTGTAAGTGCACAAGGGAGCTTGACTGTGAGACCGACGGGTCGAGCAGGGACGAAAGTCGGGACTAGTGATCCGGCGGTGGCTTGTGGAAGCGCCGTCGCTCAACGGATAAAAGGTACCCCGGGGATAACAGGCTGATCTTCCCCAAGAGTCCATATCGACGGGATGGTTTGGCACCTCGATGTCGGCTCGTCGCATCCTGGGGCTGGAGTCGGTCCCAAGGGTTGGGCTGTTCGCCCATTAAAGCGGTACGCGAGCTGGGTTTAGAACGTCGTGAGACAGTTCGGTCCCTATCCGCTGTGCGCGTAGGAATATTGAGAAGGGCTGTCCCTAGTACGAGAGGACCGGGACGGACGAACCTCTGGTGTGCCAGTTGTCCTGCCAAGGGCATGGCTGGTTGGCTACGTTCGGGAGGGATAACCGCTGAAAGCATCTAAGCGGGAAGCCTGCTTCGAGATGAGTATTCCCACCAACTTGATTGGTTAAGGCTCCCAGTAGACGACTGGGTTGATAGGCCGGATGTGGAAGCCCTGCAAGGGGTGGAGCTGACCGGTACTAATAGGCCGAGGGCTTGTCCTCAGTTGCTCGCGTCCACTGTGTTGGTTCTGAAACCACGAACAACCCCATACCCCTTTGTCTGGCCACGGGGGGTGTGGTGCGGGTGTTTGAATCAGAGTTTCAAAGTGTTTCGGTGGTCATAGCGTGAGGGAAACGCCCGGTTACATTCCGAACCCGGAAGCTAAGCCTCACAGCGCCGATGGTACTGCAGGGGGGACCTTGTGGGAGAGTAGGACGCCGCCGAACAAATATTACGAGAAAGCCCCCGCACTTCAGTGCGGGGGCTTTCTCGCGTTTCGGGAGCAGAAGCTGTCACAGCCCCTCCGCGCTCCCGGCGGATGCCTGAGGGTAAGGTCAGGGGGCAACGTCGGCACATTCCCACAGGAGGCTCCCGGGTGGAGGTCCAGGAGACCCGCGTCCAGACAGACCGGGTCCTCACCATCCCGAACATCCTCAGCATGGCGCGCCTCGTGGGCGTACCGATCTTTCTGTGGCTGATCCTCTGGCCGGAGTTCGGCGGGCCCAACAGCGACGGCTGGGCCCTGCTGGTGCTCATGTTGAGCGGTATCAGCGACTACCTGGACGGCAAGCTCGCCCGGCGCTGGAACCAGATCAGCAGCCTCGGCCGGCTGCTGGACCCCGCGGCCGACCGGCTCTACATCCTGTCGACCCTGCTCGGACTGACCTGGCGTGAGATCCTGCCGCTGTGGCTGACCGGCATCCTGCTGGCGCGGGAGCTGGTGCTGCTCGTGATGGTGGGCATCCTCAGACGGCACGGCTATCCGCCGCCCCAGGTCAACTTCCTCGGGAAGGCTGCAACTTTCAACTTGATGTACGCCTTCCCGCTGTTGCTGCTCAGTGACGGAAGTGGATGGCTTGCGTCACTCGCTGCTATTTTCGGCTGGGCGTTCGCCGGATGGGGTACAACTCTGTATTGGTGGGCAGGGATCCTATACGTGGTCCAGGTCCGCCGCCTTGTTCGTGCGGACAACCATGGCCGACTGAGCCCGCCCAATGGGCGGCCGTAGAGGCCTCTGATGGCCCGCAACGAGAATGTGCGGGACAATCTGACGGGTGAAGTCGGCTTGACCGTCTCTTCAAGGAGGACGCTTCCGACATGAAGGCCGTCGTGATGGCCGGCGGCGAAGGCACACGCCTTCGCCCCATGACCTCAAGCATGCCCAAGCCGCTCCTGCCCGTGGCCAACCGCCCGATCATGGAGCATGTGCTACGGCTGCTCAAGCGGCATGGGCTCAACGAAACCGTCGTCACCGTCCAGTTCCTGGCCTCTCTGGTCAAGAACTACTTCGGTGACGGTGAAGAGCTCGGTATGGAGCTCACCTATGCCAACGAGGAGAAGCCACTCGGTACTGCCGGCAGTGTCAAGAACGCCGAGGAGGCACTGAAGGACGACACGTTCCTCGTCATCTCCGGCGATGCTCTGACCGACTTCGACCTCACCGACCTCATCAATTTCCACAAGGAAAAGGGTGGACTGGTCACCGTCTGCCTGACCCGTGTCCCCAATCCCCTGGAATTCGGCATCACGATTGTCGACGACGAGGGCAAGGTCGAGCGTTTCCTGGAGAAGCCGACCTGGGGCCAGGTCTTCTCCGACACGGTGAACACCGGCATCTACGTCATGGAACCCGAGGTCTTCGACTACGTCGAGGCCGATGTCTCCGTCGACTGGTCCGGCGACGTCTTCCCTCAGCTGATGAAGGAGGGCAAGCCGATCTACGGCTATGTCGCCGAGGGCTACTGGGAGGACGTCGGTACGCACGAGAGCTATGTGAAGGCGCAGGCCGACGTCCTCGAGGGCAAGGTCGACGTCGAGCTGGACGGGTTCGAGATATCGCCCGGGGTCTGGGTCGCGGAGGGCGCCGAAGTACACCCCGACGCCGTGCTGCGAGGACCCCTCTACATCGGGGACTACGCCAAGGTCGAGGCCGACGCCGAAATCCGCGAGCACACCGTGGTGGGCTCCAATGTCGTCGTGAAGTCCGGGGCATTCCTGCACAAGGCCGTGCTGCACGACAACGTGTACATCGGCCAGCACAGCAACCTGCGCGGCTGTGTCGTCGGCAAGAACACCGACATCATGCGGGCCGCGCGGATCGAGGACGGCGCCGTCATCGGGGACGAGTGCCTCGTCGGTGAAGAATCGATCGTTCAGGGCAACGTGCGGGTGTACCCGTTCAAGACGATCGAGGCCGGCGCCTTCGTCAACACGTCGGTCATCTGGGAGTCCCGGGGCCAGGCGCATCTCTTCGGCGCCCGTGGAGTCACCGGGATCCTCAACGTGGAGATCACGCCCGAGCTGGCGGTACGCCTGGCAGGGGCGTACGCGACCACGCTCAAGAAGGGGTCCACCGTCACCACGGCGCGCGACCACTCCCGTGGTGCCCGCGCGCTGAAGAGGGCGGTGATCTCGGCGCTGCAGGCCAGCGCCATCGACGTACGGGACCTGGAGAACGTACCGCTGCCGGTCGCGCGGCAGCAGACCGCGCGGGGCAGCGCCGGCGGCATCATGATCCGTACGACGCCCGGGGTTCCCGACTCGGTGGACATCATGTTCTTCGACGGGAACGGAGCGGACCTCTCGCAGGGCAGCCAGCGCAAGCTGGACCGTGTCTTCGCACGCCAGGAGTACCGGCGCGCCTTTCCGGGCGAGATCGGTGACCTGCACTTCCCGGCGAGCGTCTTCGACTCGTACACCGGGTCCCTGCTCAGGAACGTCGACACGACCGGGATCGCCGAGTCCGGGCTCAAGGTCGTCGTGGACGCCTCGAACGGCAGCGCCGGGCTGGTGCTGCCCAGCCTGCTCGGCAAGCTCGGGGTCGATTCACTGACCATCAACCCGGGGCTCGACGAGTCGCGTCCCACGGAGACGGCGGACACCCGCCGGTCCGGGATGGTGCGGCTCGGCGAGATCGTGGCCTCCGCGCGGGCCGCGTTCGGCGTGCGGTTCGACCCGGTGGGCGAGCGGCTGTCGCTCGTCGACGAGAAGGGCCGGATCATCGAGGACGACCGGGCGCTGCTCGTCATGCTCGACCTGGTCGCCGCCGAGCGGCGCAGCGGGCGGGTGGCCCTGCCGGTGACCACGACGAGGATCGCCGAGCAGGTGGCGGCGTACCACGGGACGCAGGTCGACTGGACGACGACGTCGCCCGACGACCTGACGCGTGTCGGGCGCGAGGAGTCCAGCATCTTCGGCGGCGACGGCCGCGGCGGTTTCATCGTGCCCGAGTTCAGCAGCGTGTTCGACGGTACGGCCGCCTTCGTCCGGCTCATCGGGCTGGTGGCGCGGACGCAGCTCACGCTCAGCCAGATCGACGCGCGCATCCCGCGGGCGCACGTCCTCAAGCGCGATCTCGCGACCCCCTGGGCTGTCAAGGGGCTCGTGATGCGACGCGTGGTGGAAGCGGCCGGTGACCGGTTCGTGGACACGACCGACGGCGTTCGCGTGGTCGAGACCGACGGACGCTGGGTGATGGTTCTTCCCGACCCGGCGGAGGCGGTCACGCACCTGTGGGCCGAAGGACCCGACGACGCGTCGGCGCAGGCGCTGCTCGACGAGTGGGCGTCGGTGGTGGACAGCGCCGGTCGCTGACCCGTACACGCGCGTGCCGGACGGTGCCCTCAACAGGGCCCGTCCGGCATGTCGGTGGGGCCGTTCGGAGGTACTGGTCGCGACGTGCGACGATGTGCGGCATGCCGCAGCCGCCCCCCGTTCGGAGCACCCCCACGCGCCCTCCGCGCCCGGACGCGTCCATGTCGCTGCTCACCAACGTCATGGACCACAGCCTGGACGAGGGGTACGCCGAGGCGGCTGCCCGGAGGAAGACCGAGGACGCGGGCGGGATGCCCAGGACGCTGCGGGCCAAGCTCGGCCTCGCGGCCGGTCTGGTGCTCGCCGCGCTCGTCGTGACCGTGGGTGCGGCGCAGGCGCGGATAGCGGCACCGGTCATCGCCAAGGAGCGCGGGGAACTCATCGACCGTATCGACCGGCAGACGTCGGCGGCCGAGAAACTCGAGGACGGCATCGACGAACTCCGTGACGACGTCGGTGCCCGGCAGCGTGAGGCGTTGCAGAAGCACGGCGGTGACCAGGGCGAACTGGTGGGCATCCTGGCCGGAGCCGTCGAGGTGCACGGACCCGGCGTGAAACTCGTCGTGGACGACGCGAAGGAAGCCGACCACGGCGGTGACGGGGACGCGCGGGAGACCTCCGGCTTCTCCGACACCGGACGCGTACGCGACCGCGACATGCAGCGCGTGGTCAACGGCCTGTGGGAGTCGGGTGCCGAGGCCGTCACGATCAACGGGCAGCGGCTCACCGCCCTGTCCGCGATCAGGGCCGCGGGTGACGCGATACTGGTCGACAACAAGCCGCTGGTACCGCCGTACACGGTGCTGGCCGTGGGGGACGGCGAGAAACTGGGCAGCGCGTTCCGCGACAGCGGTGACGGGCAGTATCTGGACGCCCTGCGGAAGAACTTCGCTATCAGGACCAGTCTGTCCGTCGAGGACGAGGTCCGGCTGCCCGCAGCCTCGAGTGTGATCGTACGAACAGCACAACCCAGCACAGAGAAAGGCACATCGTGATCGCCGTACTGGGCCTCGTCGTGGGAGTCGTGGCCGGACTGCTGGTCCGGCCCGAGGTTCCGGCGGTGGTCGAGCCCTATCTTCCGATCGCCGTCGTCGCGGCGCTCGACGCCGTGTTCGGAGGTCTGCGGGCGATGCTCGACGGCATCTTCGACGACAAGGTCTTCGTGGTGTCGTTCCTGTCCAACGTCGTGGTGGCCGCGCTGATCGTCTTCCTGGGCGACAAGCTGGGTGTGGGTGCCCAGTTGTCCACGGGCGTCGTGGTCGTCCTCGGTATCCGCATCTTCTCCAACGCCGCGGCGATCCGCCGGCACGTCTTCCGGGCGTGAGGCGGATGAGCGGCAAGGACGGAACGCCGGGGACCTCCGGGAACCCGCTGCGCAGGGAACTGCCCGACGAGGTCGCGGCGCAGGCCCCGGCCGAAGGCGCCGAGCCCGGGACGCCGGTGGCCGCAGCCGAGCGGGGCGGGCCGCCCGCGCTCACCGGCCGCCAGCGGCTGGTGAAGGGCCTGTGGCCGCCGCGGGTGTCCCGCGCGCAACTCATCGTCGCGCTCCTGCTGTTCGGCCTCGGCTTCGGCCTGGCCGTCCAGGTGGCGTCCACCAGCGACGACGACGGCGCCCTGCGCGGCGCGCGCCAGGAGGATCTCGTACGTATCCTCGATGAACTCGACGACCGTACACAGCGTCTGGAAGAGGAGAAGCAGGGGCTCGAGGACCAGCGCACCGAGCTGGAGAACAGCTCGGACCAGGCCGAGGAGGCCCGCAAGCAGACGGCCGAGAAGGAGAAGCAACTCGGCATCCTGGCGGGCACCGTGGCGGCGCAGGGCCCCGGCATCACACTGACGATCGACGACGAGAAGGGGACGGTCGAGGCCGACAAGCTGCTCGACGCGATCCAGGAGCTGCGCGCGGCCGGCGCGGAGGCGATCCAGGTCAACGGTGTACGGATCGTCGCCGGTACTTATCTGACGGATGAGAGCGGGGGAGTCGCGGTGGACGGGAACAAGATCAGCGCCCCCTATCGTTTCAAGGTCATCGGCAAGCCTCAGGACCTCGAACCGGCGCTCAACATCCCTGGCGGAGTGGTGCAGACTCTGGAGAAGGAGCAGGCCACTGTCACGGTGGACCGCATCGACAAGATCGTCGTGGACGCCTTGCGACCGGCGAAGCAGCCTGACTACGCTCGGTCGTCCTCCCAGTGAGCCGGGGGCGCTTGGGGATCGTTCCGCAAGGGCATGAGCTTGCGGGGGGTCGGCGCACCGATTGGCTGGTGCGTGGTGGAAACTGTCTGGTGGATACGGACGTTGTGAGGGTGTCCGGCTCGACCGGTGTGTGCAATCAGGGTTCGTCCTGCCCCACGGGCGGGTCTGTTTCGGTCAAGGGGAATCGCCCGTGAAGTTGTTTGCGAAGTTGTTCGGCAAGAGCGCACGAGACGGTGGCGACAACGCCACCGCCCGCCATCGCGCACCGCGTCCCTCGGAGGGTGAGGGGCAGGCGGACCGCCCGCTGTTCCGGGACCAGGTCGGTGGGCCGGACGGTGACATTTCCGGTGGTCAGGGCGCGCCGTCTGTTGACCCTGCCCAGTCGGGGCGCATAGGTTTCGGGGATCCGTCAGCCTCAGGTGCGGGTGGAGGTTTCGGCTCCGACCCGTACGCGACCACTACCTCGGCGGGGCAGCCGCAACAGGAGGATCCGTCCATGTCGGCCCTGGTGTGTACGAGGTGCGGCAACCGCAACGCGGAAGCGAGCCGCTTCTGCTCCAACTGCGGTGCTCCGCTGCGGGCCGGAGCGACTCCGGAGCGTCCGTCGGAGACCACTTCGACGATCTCCATCTCCGGTCTCGAGGCGTACGACGCCGAGGTGACCGGCCAGACGCAGATGCCGATGCTGTCCCCGGAGGCGCAGGCCGCCGTCGACGCACTGCCGCTCGGCTCGGCGCTCCTGGTGGTGCGGCGGGGCCCCAACTCGGGCAGCCGCTTCCTGCTGGACGGCGAGCTGACCACGGCCGGCCGTCATCCGCAGAGCGACATCTTCCTGGACGACGTGACCGTGTCGCGCCGCCACGTGGAGTTCCGCCGTGAACCCGACGGTTCGTTCACGGTGGCGGACGTCGGCAGCCTCAACGGCACCTACGTCAACCGGGAGCGGATCGACCGGGTCCCCCTGTCGAACGGCGACGAGGTGCAGATCGGCAAGTACCGGCTGGTCTTCTACGCGAGCCAGCGGGGCATCTGACCCTCACCCAGACTTTGTCCGGGGAGACCCCCAGGGAAGGTCCATGCTTCGAACACCGAGCGGCGGCGCCGGACACGGCGCCGCCGCCACGGACGGTGCTCTGATGAGTATCGGCACCGTGCTGAACGCGCTGCGTGACGAATTCCCCGAAGTCACCGTCTCGAAGATCCGGTTCCTGGAGTCCGAGGGGCTCATCGAGCCGCAGCGGACCCCTTCCGGATACCGGAAGTTCAGTCCCGACGACGTGGAGCGTCTGGGGCACGTCCTGCGGATGCAGCGGGACCACTACCTGCCCCTGAAGGTGATCCGCAAGCACCTGGACGCCATGGGGCGGGGTGAGGCGGTCCCCCTGCCCTCCACGGGACCTCAGAGCGACAACGAGGCCCCCAGTGATCCCGAGGGGCCCGTGGTGGCCCGGATCGGGCGGGCCGAGCTGCTGGCCGCCGCGGAGATCGGCGAGCGGGAACTCGACGAGTGGGAGTCGTACGGGCTCATCACGCCCCTGCCGGACGGCGTGTACGACGCCGAGGCGGTCACCGTGGCCGCGCTGGTCACCGAACTCGGACGGTTCGGGATCGAACCGCGGCACTTGCGTGCCGTCAAGGCCGCCGCCGACCGGGAGGCCGGACTCGTGGACCAGGTGGTGGCGCCCCTGCGGCTGCACCGCAACCCGCAGACCAGGGCACACGCACAGGCGCGCACCAAGGAGCTCGCGGGGCTCGCGGTGAAGCTGCACGCCGCCCTGGTGCAGTCCGCGCTCGGGGTGCGGCTGCCCTGATCCGGCGCGTCGCGGGAGGCGTGGGATAGGGCACCATTCCGTGCTCGACTACCCAAAGGTGCCGGGCACGGCCTAGGGTTGCTGTGTGAACGAGCTCGACGTCGTAGGTGTCCGGGTGGAAATGCCCTCCAACCAACCGATCGTGCTCCTGCGTGAAGTGGGAGGCGACCGTTACCTCCCCATCTGGATCGGTCCGGGGGAGGCGACGGCGATCGCCTTCGCACAGCAGGGCATGGCCCCCGCACGACCGCTGACCCACGACCTGTTCAAGGACGTGCTGGAGGCCGTCGGCCAGGAGCTGACCGAAGTGCGCATCACGGATCTGCGGGAGGGTGTCTTCTACGCGGAACTGGTGTTCGCCAGCGGGGTCGAGGTCAGTGCCCGGCCGTCCGACGCCATAGCGCTGGCGCTGCGCACCGGAACGCCCATCTACGGCAGTGACGGGGTCCTGGACGACGCCGGCATCGCGATCCCGGACGAGCAGGAGGACGAGGTGGAGAAGTTCCGCGAGTTCCTCGACCAGATCTCGCCCGAGGACTTCGGGACCAACAGCCAGTGACGGCGTGATGCCGTCGCGCAGCGGCCGATGACCCTCCGGGAACGCCGGACGACGGACCGTACCGCGGTCGTCCTGGGGGCATTCGGCTAGCCTTTCCCCGCAGCGGGGCACGGGAAACCACTCTCAGGGTGATTATCACCCGGCGTGCCGAGTGTGGCGATCGTTGACGCGCCCCTGGTGACTGCCTACCGTCGTGAAGGCAGGTCAAGGACGGAGGTCGGCGTGAGAAGCAGCGGCGACGGTACGGCTGGGGGTGCTCCCGGACGCGGTCCGGGAGAGAGCGGCCCGTACCCGCTTCAGAGCAGCGCGGCCGATCACGTACAGCGGCCGAAAGCAGTGTCGGGGGGCGGCGAGGTGGCGCCCGCGGAGATCGGTTATCGCGGTCCCACGGCGTGTGCAGCCGCGGGGATCACCTATCGGCAGTTGGATTACTGGGCCAGGACGGGGCTCGTCGAGCCGAGCGTGCGGCCCGCCCACGGATCGGGGACGCAGCGCCTCTACAGCTTCCGGGACGTGGTCGTCCTGAAGATCGTCAAGCGGTTCCTCGACACGGGGGTCTCGCTGCAGAACATCCGCACCACGGTGCGGCACCTCGCGGAGCGCGGCGCCTGCGACCTGGAGCGCATGACGCTGATGAGCGACGGCGCGACGGTCTACGAGTGCACCTCGCCCGACGAGGTGCACGCGCTGCTGCAGGGCGGACAGGGCATCTTCGGCATCGCCGTGGGCGTGGTGTGGCGAGATGTGGAGAGCGCGCTCTCGCAGCTGCACGGGGAGCGCGTCGACACGGGGGAGACGCTCGTCCGGCCCAATCCGGCGGACGAGCTGGCGCGGCGGCGCAATCGGGCCGTCTGAACCGGATGTCCGGTCGGGAGCTGTCCGGTCGTGACGGGGCATTGTCAGTGGCGTAGGGCAGCATCGAAGACGTGAGAGCCGCGCCCACGATCCTGCATCTCGACATGGACGCCTTCTTCGCCTCGGCGGAGCAGGCGGCCAAGCCGAGTCTGCGCGGGAAAGCGGTCGTCGTGGGCGGCCTCGGGCCGCGTGGTGTCGTCGCCACCTGCTCCTACGAGGCGCGGGTCTTCGGGGTGCATTCGGCGATGCCCATGGCGCAGGCCCGACGGCTGGCACCGAACGCCGCCTACCTCGTACCGCGCTTCGGGCTCTACCGGGAGATCAGCGAGCAGGTGATGCGGCTGCTGCGGGAGCTGTCGCCGCTGGTGGAGCCGCTGAGCCTGGACGAGGCGTTCGTGGACCTGGAGGCCGGGCAGGCGGCCTGGGACGAGGGATCGGCCCTGCTGGCCGCGAGGAAGCTGCGTGCGGACATCCGGGCCGTCACGGGGCTCACCGGGTCCGTGGGGCTCGCGGGCTCCAAGATGCTGGCGAAGATCGCCTCGGAGCGGGCCAAGCCGGACGGGCTCGTGCTCATAGAGCCGGGCACCGAGCGGGCGCTGCTCGCTCCCCTGTCGGTACGCATCCTGCCGGGCGTCGGGCCGGCCACGGGGGACCACCTGCGGCGGGGTGGGATCAGCACGGTCGGGGAGATCGCCGAGGCGGGCGAGGACGAGCTCGTACGGCTGCTGGGGAAGGCGCACGGGACCGCGCTGTACGCCATGGCGCTGGCCCGCGACCGGCGGCCCGTGGTGGCCGAGCGGGACACCAAGTCGGTGTCGGTCGAGGACACGTACGACGTGGACATCCATGACCGGGCGCGGGTGCGGATGGAGGTGCAGCGGCTGGCCGACCGGTGTGTCCAGCGGTTGCGGGGGGCGCGTCTGTCGGGGCGGACCATCGTGCTGAAGGTGCGGCGGTACGACTTCTCCACGCTGACCCGGTCCGAGACGTTGCGGGGGCCCACGGACGATCCGGCGGTGGTGCGGGAGGCGGCCGCGCGGCTGCTGGAGGCCGTGGACACCACGGGGGGTGTGCGGCTGCTGGGGGTCGGGGTTTCCGGGCTTGCCGATTACACGCAGGAGGATCTGTTCGCGCAGGCGCGGGTCGGTGTCGTGCGGGAGGAGGAGGCGCCGGTGTCCGGCGGCCCCGAGGAGGCCGGGGCGGTCACGGCCTTCGCCGAGGAGCCTTCGGTGCCTTCGCCCGCGGAGCGGTTGTGGCGGGCGGGGCATGACGTCCGGCATGCGGAGTTCGGGCACGGGTGGGTGCAGGGGAGCGGGCTGGGGCGGGTGACCGTGCGGTTCGAGACGCCGTTCTCCGGGCCGGGGCGGGTGAAGACGTTCCGGGTCGATGATCCGGCGTTGGAGGTGGCGGAGCCGTTGCCGTTGGTCGAGGGGCTGCCTTCGGCGTCGCCTGCCGTATCGCCTGCGGCGGCTTTGGAGGAGGGGTGACCGTGGCGTTCTCGGGTGCGGGGCCGTCGTGGCTGGTCGCGCGGTTCCCCGCGCCCCTGAAAGGCCGAAGGCTGCGCCGTTCTCCGCCTCCCTCGGTGGGTGAGAGGGGTCAGGGGGTGTCCTCGGTGTTGGCCAGCCTGCCGAAGGTGTGGTCGGGGAACGGTGGGGCCGGGGAGACGTCCAGGGCGTAGTGGTGGTAGAGCTGGAGTTCCTGTTCGGGGGAGAGGTGGCGGCCCACGCCGAAGTCGGGGGCGTCCTTGATCAGGGAGCGTTCGAACGGGATGCGCAGGGAGCCGTCGACCAGTTCGCTGGGTTCCAGGGGGACGAAGGCGTCCCGGCTGAAGAGGCCGGTGCGTATGGCCGCCCACTCGGGTGTGCCGGTCGCGTCGTCGAGGTAGACCTCGTCGACGGTGCCGATCTTCGCGCCGTTGCGATCGAACGCCTTGCGGCCTATCAGGTTGCGCGGATCGATGTCGCTCTGCACGGTCCCTCCAGCTGCTCGCAACTCATCCGTAAGCACTACGAAAGAGCACTTTGGGGGAGGCGGCCACTCGAGGGACCCCCGCTGGTACGCTGGTCAACGGCTGCTGACCCCGTGCGGGAGAGCCCTCCGGAGGTCATCGGGGGCGCCGAAGGAGCAAATCCTCCCCGGAATCTCTCAGGCACACGTACCGCATGGACGAGGTCACTCTGGAAAGCAGAGCGGTGTTCGAGTATTCGACGGGTTCCGCTCTCACCGACGGTGAAAGCCGGAGCGCCCCGCGGCGCCCCGGTGAAGCTCTCAGGTCGAGATGACAGAGGGGGAGGCCGTTCGGGCAACCACGCCGTGGTGCCCCTCGAAGGTCGTCGGACCAGGAGGCCTCCGCAATGACCGCCCATCGTATTCCGCTCTCCGAGCTCGAACAGGGAATCCCCTTCGAGCAGCGTCACATCGGGCCCGACTCCGAGGCCCGCGCCAAGATGCTCGCGCAGGTGGGGTACGGCTCGCTCGACGAGCTGACGGCCGCCGCGGTGCCGGACGTGATCAAGAACGTCGGCTCGCTCGCACTGCCGGACGCGCGCACCGAGGCCGAGGTGCTGGCCGAACTGCGTTCCCTCGCGGACCGCAACGAAGTGCTGGGCTCCATGATCGGGCTCGGTTACTACGGCACGTTCACGCCGCCCGTCATCCTGCGCAACGTGATGGAGAGCCCGGCCTGGTACACGGCGTACACGCCCTACCAGCCCGAGATCTCGCAGGGGCGCCTGGAAGCGCTGCTCAACTTCCAGACCATGGTCGCCGAGCTGACCGGACTGCCGACCTCCGGCGCCTCGCTGCTCGACGAGGGGACGGCCGCCGCCGAGGCCATGGCGCTGTCGCGGCGCATGGGGAAGAACAAGAAGGGCCTCTTCCTCATCGACGCGGACACCATGCCGCAGACCGTCGCGGTGATACGGACGCGGGCCGAGCCCACCGGTGTCGAGGTCGTCGTCGCGGACCTGAGCGACGGCATCCCCGACGGGCTCGCGGAGCGGGAGATCAACGGTGTGCTGCTGCAGTACCCCGGCGCCTCCGGTGCCGTACGGGACCTGAAGCCCGTCGTCGGGCAGGCGCACGAGCTGGGCGCGGTCGTCACCGTCGCCGCCGACCTGCTCGCCCTGACGCTGCTCACCTCGCCCGGTGAACTGGGCGCCGACATCGCCGTCGGCACGACGCAGCGTTTCGGTGTCCCGATGGGCTTCGGCGGGCCGCACGCCGGATACATGGCCGTGCGCGAGAAGTTCGCGCGCAGCCTGCCCGGCCGGCTCGTCGGCGTCTCGGTCGACGCGGACGGCAACAAGGCGTACCGGCTCGCCCTGCAGACGCGCGAGCAGCACATCCGCCGGGAGAAGGCGACCAGCAACATCTGCACGGCCCAGGTGCTGCTCGCCGTGATGGCCGGGATGTACGCCGTCTACCACGGTCCCGAGGGACTGAAGGGCATCGCCCGGCGTACCCACCGGTACGCCACGATCCTCGCCGCGGGCCTGAGCGCGGGCGGTGTCGAGGTCGTCCACGAGGCGTACTTCGACACCCTCACCGTGCGGGTGCCGGGCCGCGCCGCGGACGTGCTCGCGGCCGCCCGTCAGGGAGGGGTCAACCTCCACCTGGTGGACGCGGACCACCTGTCCCTCTCCTGCGACGAGACGACCACGCGGGCCCAGCTGGACGCCGTCTGGGCGGCGTTCGGCGTCGACGGCGACGTGGCGGCGCTGGACACGACGGCACAGGACACGCTGCCGGCCCCGCTGCTGCGCACCGACGAGTACCTCACGCATCCGGTCTTCCACCAGTACCGCTCGGAGACCGCGATGCTGCGCTACCTGCGCCGGCTCGCGGACCGCGACTACGCGCTCGACCGGGGCATGATCCCGCTCGGCTCGTGCACCATGAAACTGAACGCGACCACCGAGATGGAGCCGGTCACCTGGCCCGAGTTCGGGCAGCTGCACCCCTTCGCGCCCGCCGAGCAGGCGCAGGGCTACCTCACGCTCATCCGTGAGCTCGAGGAGCGGCTCGCCGAGGTCACCGGCTACGACAACGTGTCGCTCCAGCCCAACGCCGGTTCGCAGGGCGAACTGGCCGGTCTGCTGGCCGTCCGCGGGTACCACCGCGCCAACGGCGACGAGCAGCGCACCGTCTGCCTGATCCCGTCGTCCGCGCACGGCACGAACGCGGCGAGCGCGGTGATGGCCGGTATGAAGGTCGTCGTCGTGAAGACCGCCGAGGACGGCGAGATCGACGTCGAGGACCTGCGGGCCAAGATCGAGCAGTACCGCGACGAGCTGTCCGTGCTGATGATCACGTACCCCTCGACGCACGGGGTGTTCGAGGAGCACGTCGCCGACATCTGCGCGCAGGTGCACGAGGCCGGCGGCCAGGTCTACGTGGACGGCGCCAACCTCAACGCGCTGGTCGGGCTGGCCAGGCCGGGCCACTTCGGCGGCGACGTCTCGCACCTCAACCTGCACAAGACGTTCTGCATCCCGCACGGCGGCGGCGGTCCGGGTGTGGGCCCGGTCGGGGTGCGCGCCCACCTGGCGCCGTACCTGCCCAACCACCCGCTGCAGCCCGCCGCGGGCCCCGAGACGGGCGTGGGGCCGGTCTCCGCGGCTCCCTGGGGCTCCGCGGGCATCCTGCCCATCTCCTGGGCGTACGTCCGGCTCATGGGCGCTGAAGGGCTCAAGCGGGCCACGCAGGTCGCCGTGCTCAGCGCCAACTACGTGGCCAAGCGCCTGGAGCCGCACTTCCCGGTCCTCTACACGGGGCCCGGCGGGCTGGTGGCGCACGAGTGCATCATCGACCTGCGGCCGCTCACCAAGGCGACCGGCGTGAGCGTCGACGACGTCGCCAAGCGGCTCATCGACCACGGGTTCCACGCGCCGACGATGTCCTTCCCGGTGGCCGGCACGCTGATGATCGAGCCCACCGAGAGCGAGGACCTCGTCGAGCTCGACCGGTTCTGCGACGCGATGATCGCCATACGCGCGGAGATCGAGAAGGTCGGCTCGGGCGAGTGGGCGGCGGACGACAACCCGCTGCGCAACGCCCCGCACACGGCGGCCGCGCTCGGCGGCGCGTGGGAGCACGCGTACAGCCGTGAGGAGGCCGTCTTCCCCGCCGGGGTCTCGGCCGCCGACAAGTACTGGCCGCCGGTGCGCCGGATCGACCAGGCGTACGGCGACCGGAACCTGGTCTGCTCCTGCCCGCCGCTGGACGCCTACGAGGACTGACCGCCCGGGAGGGCGCGGCCATGCGTCGGGGCCGGTACCGGGATCGCTCCCGGGCCGGCCCCTCAGGTGTCCGGGCGGCCTGCCCCGCCGCCCGTGGTGCGCCGTGCCGCTCAGGCAGCCGTCATCACGTCCATGGCCGGCGGCCGGTGCGGAGCGATGATCCGGCCGTCCGGCAGGATCTCACCGGTGTCCTCGAAGAGCAGGACGCCGTTGCACAGCAGACTCCATCCCTGCTCCGGGTGGTGCGCCACGAGAAGCGCTGCCTCCCGGTCGGCGGAGTCGGCTGTCGGGCACGGTCGCTGGTGCTGGCACATTGATGGGATCTTTCGCTTCGGTGTGAGCTCGGTGATCGATGTGTGATCTGTCCCGCGGCTCGAACTGGTGTCCATAACCGCCCCCCGTTTGTCAGATGGTCCGGAACCCAGTGTTGCCCTACGGACGTCAATCCGCAGGGATTTGACGTCAGCACTTCTCACAGGTTGATGACGCATCACCCGTGCGGACGGTTCATCTCAACTGGGCTGTCCCTTCGGGTGGTTCGCCATGGCCGGATGGGGCTAGTCCGTACGGACCGGGGGTGCGCTGCGTCTCCCCGGCGTCACTTTGGGCAACCCCCGCCCCGAGGGGCCGCCGGACTCGGGTCGCTGCGAGGACGTTCACGCACGGCACCGTGCCCCGCGGCCCGGGTGGGGCCGCGGGGCACGCGGGACGGAGCGCGCTCAGGCGGGTGAGCCGAGCAGCGGTGTGGGCGTCGTGGCGGGCGCGGGCGTGAGCCGGTGGGTCAGCACGGGCAGCAGTTCGCCCGCGCGGTGCGGACGGTGCGCCGCGATGCCGGGCGGGGCCGGCGCCAGGGGCACCAGCAGGTCGGTGGCGGCGAGGCGGCCTCCGGCGCCGTCGGCCGTGAGATCGCCGTGCAGCCAGAGTGTGAGCATGTAGAGCCCGGGTACCGAGAGCAGACGTGGCTGGTACGCCCCCGGCATCGTCTCCGCCTGACGCAGGGCGCGTTCGGTCGCGGTGACGTACGGGCCCTCGAAGAAATGGGAGAAGGTCCAGCCGTCGGGCGTCAGCCTGGTCTCCGCGGCCGCTACGGCGCGTTCGTGGCAGTGGACGAGGAAGCGCCACCCGGCGAGCCGGGTGGCCGAGGTGCCCGCCGGGGTGATCCGGTCGAGCACATGGACGGGCAGGGGGAGTTCGGCGGTGAGGGGTCCCTGGGCGGTGCGGAGGGACGGGGTGCGGGCTTCACGGACCGCGGTCGGGGAACCGAGGGCCGTGAGGACGGTGCGCAGTGCCGGCGCGGGAGCCGGAGGGACGTGCAGCGGCATGGTGGGTCGCCTCTCATTCGACAGGCATGGTGACGCGGGGGGCGGGGGCGGACGACGCTGTCAGCTCTCTGGATCAAAGGGGCGGGGGTGCGGGGCCGGTCGTCGGAGGGACGCCTGGTGCGCGGTGTCCGGCATGCGTGCTCGCCGAGTCGCCGGAGGGTCCTGGTGGCCGGGCCACGAGGTTCCCTCCGGCGCGCCTGCGCTCGCACGCACCGGACGCCGCGCGGCTCGTCCTTCGGCGAAGACGTCACTTCGACGACAGGTCCTGCGACCGCGGGCGCCAACTCTGTGCCTCGTTCGCGAAGTTTATACGACGTGTGTTCAGGCGGTGTTTCGGCTAGCTGTTCCGCACATTAAGTGCAAGAGGCAATTAGGTCGTCGTGAGGGGCGTTTGGCTGTGCTTCCCGGCGGGTACGCGTCGATGACCTCGGAATACTTCGCCGAAGCGGACGGCCGGTTCGCGTCGGCGTTTTTCACGACAGTGTCGACCTTCGGTAAAAGCACTGTCCCATGCCTGGTGAATGTGCCCGGAGAAAGCTGAGTCCAGAGTAGTGCCCAGGGCGCCGCCCTGGGAGTTATCGATCACATTGGCTGGGCATCATCCCCGGTGACCCGGTACGGCAGCGGCCGGTTCTTCGGGCTGCCCAGTCGAGGAGGGAAGCTTCGATGGGGGAGAAGGTCGTGGCGGGGACGATCGGTCTGTCCGACCGCCGACGGTACCGAGAAAAACTCCAGCAGTGTCTGGAGGGGCTGGCGCGGTTGCTGGAGGAGAAGAAGTTCGACCGCCCCAAAAATCTCATGGGCATGGAGATCGAGCTCAATCTCGCGGGGCCCGACGGCTCACCGAGGATGATGAATGCGCAAGTGCTCGAGCGCATCGCCAGTCACGATTTCCAAACAGAACTCGCCATGTTCAATCTGGAAGTCAACATTGCCCCCCACCGGCTGGAGGGCCGGGTATTCGACCGGCTCGCCGAGGAGTTGCGCACCTCCCTCGCGTATGCCCACCGGAAGGCGAACGAGGTCGATGCCGGGATCGTGATGGTCGGCATCCTGCCGACCCTCACCCGTGACGACCTGGTCTCCGCGAACCTCTCCGACGTGGACCGCTACACGCTGCTCAACGACCAGATCGTGGCGGCCCGCGGGGAGGACTTCACCCTGGACATCGAGGGCGTGGAGCGGCTCAGCTGCACCTCGGCCTCCATCGCGCCCGAAGCGGCCTGCACCTCGGTGCAGTTGCACCTCCAGGTGACCCCCGACCGGTTCGCCGACGTGTGGAACGCCGCGCAGGCCACCGCGGCGGCACAGATCGCGGTCGGCGCCAACTCGCCGTTCCTCTTCGGCCGTGAGCTGTGGCGCGAGTCGCGGCCCCCGCTGTTCCTGCAGTCCACGGACACCCGGCCGCCCGAACTGCAGGCGCAGGGAGTGCGGCCGCGCACCTGGTTCGGCGAGCGCTGGATCTCCTCGGCGTACGACCTCTTCGAGGAGAACCTGCGCTACTTCCCTCCGCTGCTGCCCATCCGCGACGAGGAGGACCCGATACGCGTCCTCGACGAGGGCGGCACCCCCAAGCTCGCCGAACTCGTCCTGCACAACGGCACCGTGTACCGCTGGAACCGGCCGGTGTACGACATCGAGGACGGCGTCCCGCACCTGCGCGTCGAGAACCGCGTGCTGCCCGCCGGTCCCACCGTGATCGACACGGTCGCCAACGCGGTCTTCTACTACGGGCTCGTCCGGGCCCTCGCCACGGAGGCGCGGCCGGTCTGGAGCCGGCTGCCCTTCGAGGCCGCGGCGGCCAATTTCGAGCAGGCCTGCCGTTACGGTATCGACGCGAAGCTGGAGTGGCCGCGGCGCGGCCGGCACGGCGGGGTCGCGCAGGTGCCCGCGGTGCAGCTGGTACGGGAGGAGCTGCTGCCGCTCGCGGCGGAGGGCCTGGACGCATGGGGTGTCGAGCCGGCCGACCGCGACCTCTACCTCGGGGTGATCGAGGAGCGCTGCAAGCGGGGCGTCAACGGGGCTTCCTGGCAGTCCCGTACGTTCCACGAGGCGCTGGAGGGCGGCCTGGACCGGGACGCGGCGCTGGCCGCCACGACCAGGCGGTACAGCGAGCTGATGCACCTCGGCGAGCCGGTGCACACCTGGCCGGTCGGGCTGCCGGACCCGGCCGTTCCGCCGAGCTGACGGGGCGGCGGGCGGTCAGTTCCTGTCGCCCGCCCGTACGACGGCCTTCAGGATGACCGAGTGGATCTGGGACGGGTCGGTGACCAGGTGTCCCGATCCGCCGGTGGCCGCGGCGATCTCGTCCAGCTCCTTCTTGTCGGCCTCGGGGCCCACGGCGATCGCGATCAGCGGTACGGGGCGCTCCGGGTCGGCGAGCCTGCGCAGAGCGGCGACCAGGCCGGAGCGCGAGATGCTGCCGGGATCCTGGTTGACGCCGTCGGTCAGCAGGACCACGGCGTTGAACTTGCCCTTGGTGTAGGAGGCCGTCGCCGCCCTGTACGCGGCCAGGGTGGTGTCGTACAGGCCGGTCTCGCCGTGCGGGACCGGCTTCAGGTCGCTGAAGGCCGCCGACAGGAGGTCCCGCTGGGTGGTGCCGGCCACCCGGTCGCCCAGCCGGCCGGTCGGCACGAGGACGCGGTAGTCGCGCTTGCCGTCGAGCTCGGTGGAGAACTTCCACAGCCCGATCTCGTCCTCCGGGGTGAAGGTGGCCAGTGCCTGGAGCAGCGCCGCCCTGGTCACGTCCATCCGCGACTCGCTGGTGCCCGGCACCGGGTCCGACATGGACGACGAGGCGTCGACGACCGTGGTGAGCCGGGCGCTCTGCACCGTGATCGTCCACAGGCCGAGGGCCTCCTCGACCTCCTTGTCCGTGGCGGGCCTCTCGGGCACCTCCCCGAAGGGCTGCGGGGCCCGGCCGCCGGCCGCGGACACCAGCTCGGCCGGGATGTCGTCCTCGTCCGTACGGAAGCCGTGCTTCTCGAGGATCCGCCGTCCGTCGTCCTCGCCGAGGAGCGTCATGAAGCGCAGCGCCGCCCGGCTCTCGTCCGTGCTCAGAGAGGGCTCGTCGACCAGCGTGAACGGGTGGTCGAGCCGGGGCGAGCCGTCCTTCGGGTAGAAGAGGTCGAGATCGTCGCCGCTGTCGGCCGACGCGTTGTACGCGAAGGCCGCCTGCTCGGACAGGATCAGCGCCTGGTTGCGCTCGGGGTTGCCCTGCTCGGCGCCGGACAGGTCGCGCGGCAGCGTGTCCAGGACCTGGCCGTCGCTCTCGGACGCGCGCTGCGAGAGGGCCTTCGCGGTGGCGGCCGCGAGCACGTCGCCGTCCTTCGTCCGTCCGGCCGTCTGCGTCAGCTGGGTCAGCGCGAGCAGGCCCGTGGCGCTGCGCGAGGGGTCACCCGAGCCGAGCCTCAGTCGCTCGCTCGTCGTGGTCGCGCCGGCCAGATCGGTCCAGGCGTACGTCTTGCGGGGCCACCCGAGGGTCTTCGCGGCCGTCGGGATCATGGCGACGCCGATGGGCGACGAGGCGACGTTGCCCGCGGGGGTCACCGGGATCGACCGGTTGTCCGCCAGGACCTTGTTCACCCACACGCCCGAGTCCGGCACCCAGGCCTCGAAGTCCGTCGCGCTCCCGCGCTTCGAGCGCAGGGCGTTCGTGAACTCGTACGTGTCCCGGGCGGTCACGCGGACGTCGATGCAGCTGCCGTCGGACGTGACGTCGTTGTCCCGGGCGTAGTCGGCCGCGTCCTTGAGCGCGGGGGCGATGCCGGGAGCGGCGGCGATCCGCAGCCGCACGGAGTCGTCCCAGCAGGACGAGCCGAAGGAGAGCAGGCCGCCGTCGACCGCGGCCACGGTGCCCGCGGCGACGGCCAGCACGAGGGCCGTCGCGAGCGCCGCCCTGCGGCGCCGCGTACGGGTCCGGGGGCCGGTGCCGCCTCTGCGCGGCGCGTCGGGCAAGCTGTGACGTCCCATGGCGGTGGTGCCCCTCCCTGACCGAGCCCGAAGCCGTTGAAGCCGTGAGCCGTGAAATGGCGGAATGCTATGGCACCAGGGGGGTGCGCCTCACATGGCGTCCGTCCCTCGACCCTCGACGGCCTGTCGCGCACGATCTTCGTATGTTCATTCGAGACCCTAGCGGGGCGAGGACGGGGACGAGGCGGGAATACGCAACTGGAGGCAGGAGTGCAGGTGGAGCAGGGGCCGGTGGCTGATTCGTCTTCCGGGAAATCGCCCGGGGAATCCTCCGGGGACCGGCCCGGGAGGCGGGTCCTGCGGGACGAGACGCTGCTCGTGCTGGGCGTCTCGCTCGGTGCGAGCGGCGTCTCCGCGCTGATCAGTTTCATCGGCTCGGTCACCAGACCGGGAGGCCTCAAGGACCAGGCGGCCACGCTCAACGCCTCGGCCGCGCCGGGCCGTCCGTGGCTCGACCTGGCATGGCAGCTGTTCGGCATCGCGTCGGCCCTGGTGCCGGTCGCCCTCGTCGCGCACTTCCTGCTGAGGGAGGGCAAGGGGCTGCGCACGCTCGGCTTCGACCGTACGCGCCCCTGGTTCGACCTCGCCCGGGGAACGGGGGTCGCCGCCGTCATCGGCAGCTCGGGCATCGCCTTCTACCTGGCGGCCCGCGGGCTGGGCTTCAACCTCACGGTGGTGCCGGAGGCGCTGCCCGAGGTGTGGTGGAAGTACCCGGTGCTGATCCTCTCCGCGCTCCAGAACTCGGTCCTGGAGGAGGTCGTCGTCGTCGGATACCTGCTGCGACGGCTCGACCAGCTGGGCTGGTCGCCGGTGGGCGCGCTGGTGGCGAGTTCCGTGCTGCGCGGCTCGTACCACCTGTACCAGGGCATCGGCGGGTTCATCGGCAACATGGTGATGGGCGTGGTCTTCGTCCACCTGTACCGCCGGTGGGGCCGGATCGGACCGCTGGTGGTCGCCCACTCGCTCCTCGACATCGGCGCGTTCGTGGGCTACGCGCTGCTGGCGGGGAAGGTGGGGTGGCTGCCCACGGCCTGACGAGGCGTGCGCGGGCAGCCTGACGAGTCCTACGCGAGCAGCTCGCCCTCGATCACGGTGACCGCGCGGCCGGTGAGGAGGGTGCGGTCGCCGCGCAGTTGCGTACGGACCCGTCCGGAGCGGGCCGAGGCCTGCAGGCCGGTGAGTTCGGTGCGGCCCAGGCGCTGCGACCAGAACGGGGCGAGGGCGGTGTGGGCGCTGCCGGTGACCGGGTCCTCCGGGATACCGATGTTCGGGAAGAAGCAGCGGGAGACGAAGTCGTAGCCCCGGGAGGGGTCTTCGGCGCGGGCGGTGGCGATGATGCCGCGCTCGGAGTGGCGGCCCAGGGACGCGAGGTCGGGGGCCAGACCCAGGACCGTCCGCTCGTCGGCGAGTTCGACGAGCAGGTCGCCGACGTCCGGGCCGGTGTCGTGCGTGCTGAGCGGCTCGGCGCCCAGGGCCCCGGCGACGCCGGACGGGATCTCCACCGCGGTGAGCGGGGCGGTCGGGAAGTCCAGCGTGACGGAGCCGTCGTCGAGCGCGGTCGCGACGAGCACGCCGCTCTTCGTGGCGAACCGGACCGGACCCCGCGCGGCCCCCGTGGTGGCCAGCACGTGAGCGGTGGCGAGTGTGGCGTGGCCGCACAGGGCGACCTCGGCGGCCGGGGTGAACCAGCGCAGCGCCCAGTCGGCCTCGCCGCCCGCCGGGAGGGGGTGGGCGAACGCCGTCTCGGCGTGGTTGACCTCCAGGGCCACGTTCCGCAGCCAGGCGTCGTCCGGGAAGGACGCCGCGGCGTCGAGGAGGAGGACCCCGGCCGGGTTGCCGGCGAAGGGGCGGTCGGTGAAGGCGTCGACGATACGAATCCGCATGCCCCAGACGGTAGGTGCCGATCGGTGGCGCGGACCAAGGCCAATCGGGAGTAACTGGACCCCCCGGGGGTGCCCGCATCCGGCAGGCCTTGCCAGGCGAACTGTTCCGATATATCGTTGACGCATCGCGACAGATCAACGATGGAATGGAGTGATGGCGATGCGTTCCCACGGAGAGGAATACGGACCGGGCTTCGGCCCCGGTCACGGACGTGGCCACGGACACGGCCGGGGTGGCCCCGGCGGTCCGGACAGGGGTGCCTTCGAAGGGCTGCGTGCGGCGTTCGGCCCCTTCGGGCCCGGCTTCGGCGGTCCCGGCTTCGGCCAGGGTCCCTGGGGTGGGCGCGGGGGCCGGGGCGGACCGCGCGGCAGGGCGCGGCGCGGCGACGTACGCGCGTCGATCCTGGCCCTGCTCAAGGACCGCCCCATGCACGGCTACGAGATGATCCAGGAAATCGCCGAGCGCAGCGGCGGGGCGTGGAAGCCCAGCCCCGGCTCGGTGTACCCCACCCTTCAGCTGCTCGAGGACGAAGGTCTGATCAGCAGCGCGACCGAGGGCGGCAAGAAGCTGTTCTCGCTCACCGAAGCCGGTCGCACCGCCGCCGAGGAGGGGCCGGACGCGCCCTGGGAGGACGCGGGGCGCGGGGTCGACTGGGAGGCGCTGAGCGACATCCGGCAGGCCGGCTTCGGTCTGATGGAGGCGTTCGGGCAGGTCTGGAAGACCGGCAGCAAGGAGCAGCGCGAGAAGGCGCTGTCCCTCATCAACGAGACGCGCAAGAAGCTGTACCTGATCCTCGCCGACGAGGACTGATGATCCGCCCGGCCGCCGGACAGGGCCGTGGCAGGGGGGTGCTCCGACTTCGGAGCACCCCCCTGTGTGTGCGCCTGCCGAACGCGGGCGCGCCCGTCGGTGCCCGGCCGTCAGGCGACCAGCCCGTTCAGCTTGCGCAGGGACTCGTCCAGTGCCGCCGTCGCCGAGTCCTTCAGCCTGCCCGCCATCAGGGAGACGGCGGCGCCCGTGAACTCGCCGTCGATGCGGACCGTGGTGGCCTCCCCCTCGGGGATCAGCGTGTAGCGCGTCGCGACGGTCACGGACATCGGCCCCTTGCCGCGGATCGCGAGTGCGCGGGCCGGCCGCACCTCCTCGATGGTCCAGTCGACCTCGGCCGGGAACCCCATGAGCCTCATGTTCTCCCGGAAGGTGCCGCCGACTTCGAGCCTTTCGGGGCCGCCCTTCGGGAAGCTGGTGTGGGTGGAGTTCCACGCGCCGTACGAGGAGAAGTCCGTGAGCCGCGCCCAGACCTTCTCGGCGGGCGCCTCGATCCGTGCTTCCGCGCTGACTTCGGCCATGCGGCCACCCCTTCGTCTCGGGCGCTGCGCCCGGCGCAGCGGGCTACGGTGTCGCGGAACGTAGCCGTAGAGGCTTGAACATTCAATACTGATGAACTGTCAGCCGACCGCCGTACGGCTACCGCATCCAAACGGCACGGCCGCGAGGGGTCCACGGCGGTACGGTGTGCGCTCCCGGCGGGGAGAACGGCGTGATGTCATCCGTAAGGAGGAGGGGCCGGGCGCCGGCCCCCACCCTGTGTGGGACGCGAGAATGCTTCCCCGCGAGGATGACCCGGTGCACCGGGGCTGATGGGGTGGGTATGTGCAGCACCGAATCCCCCAGCAGCGGACCGCCGGGCGCGGCCCGGCCGACACGGACGGCGAAGCGCACCTCAGTGCCGCGCTGACGGCGGTGGTCGCCGGCGCTCGCAGGCGGGCGCTGCGGGACGGGGACCCGCAGATCGACACCGCTCATCTGCTGCACGCGCTGCTGGAGTCGGACCCCGAGGTGCGTGCGGTCTTCGCAAGCGATCCGCAGGTCGTCCGGCTGCTCGGCTACCTCGTCCAGCGCAGCATCGGTTACGGACTGCGCTGGCAGAGTTCCGTCGAGGACTCCGGCGCGCTGCCCGCGACGACCGGGGACGGGTGGTCACCGGTGGCGACCGCCGCCATGGCGGCCGCGAACGAGCGGGCCGCCCTGCGGGGCGACCGGTTCGCGGACGGGACCGACCTGCTCGCCGGGCTCGTCGCCCGCACCGGCTCGCGGGCCGCCGAGGTGCTGGAGCGCGCGGGCGTCGGCGTACCGGAACTGCTGGAGCGCCTGGACGGGGCGACGGAGCGGGACCTGGAGGCCTGAGACAGGTGTCAAAGGGGTGACGCTCATGTCGTCGCCTGTCATCATGTGCCGGTGCATATGTCGACGAGCAGTGCGGGTCACCCTGGAAGAGGCGTCGGGCTGGGACTCGCGCTCGGATCGGCGGTCGCCTTCGGGGGATCCGGTGTCGCCGCCAAACCGTTGATCGAGGCGGGCCTCGACCCGCTGCACGTGGTCTGGCTGCGCGTCGCGGGTGCCGCCCTGGTCATGCTCCCGCTGGCCGTACGCCACCGGAGGCTGGTGCGCACGCGTCCCGCGCTGCTCGCCGGATTCGGGCTGCTGGCCGTCGCGGGCGTCCAGGCCTGCTACTTCGCCTCGATCTCCCGGATCCCCGTCGGGGTGGCGCTGCTGGTCGAGTACCTGGCGCCGGCGCTGGTCCTCGGGTGGGTGCGGTTCGTGCAGCGGCGGCCCGTCACCCGGGCCGCGGCCCTCGGTGTCGTCCTCGCCGTCGGCGGGCTCGCCTGTGTCGTCGAGGTGTGGTCGGGGCTGGGTTTCGACGTGCTCGGGCTGCTGCTCGCGCTGGGCGCCGCCTGCTGCCAGGTCGGCTACTTCGTCCTGTCCGACCAGGGCGGCGACGCGGGTGAGGCGGCGCCGGCGCCGCTCGGCGTCATCGCGTACGGGCTGCTCTTCGGCGCCCTCGTCCTGACGGTCGTGGCGCGGCCGTGGGGCATGGACTGGTCGGTCCTCGGGGGTGGTGCGGAGCTGGACGGAACGACCGTCGCCGCCTCGCTGCTGCTGGGCTGGATCGTGCTGATCGCGACCGTCGTCGCCTACGTGACCGGCGTCCTGGCGGTGCGCCGGCTCTCGCCGCAGGTGGCCGGGGTCGTGGCGTGCCTGGAGGCGGTCATCGCGACCGTGCTCGCCTGGGTCCTGCTGGGCGAGCACCTCTCGGCGCCGCAGATCATCGGTGGCGCGGTGGTGCTGTGCGGTGCCTTCATCGCCCAGACGTCCACGCCGGCCAAGGCCCCGCCGGCGCCGGTGGCGCGCGGCGCGGCGGGCACCGGGAGCGAGTTGTCGGAGCGGGGGACCTCCGTCTAGGGCGCCGGACCCGCGGGGACGGTTATGGGTGACCGTCCCCGCGGATCCGGCGCGTTCCCGAGGGTGTACGGGCGTCAGAGTGTCGTCAGGTAGTCGGGGACCTCGATGCCCGGTGCCAGGTCGTCGGCGGGCACCGGGGCACCGTGGGTCGTGCGGACCGGGACGACGCCGGTCCAGTGCGGCAGGCCGAGGTCCCCGGGCTCGTCGTTCGGGCCGCCGGTACGCAGCTTGGCCGACACCTCGCCGAGGTCGAGCCGCAGTACGGCGGTGGCGGCCAGCTCCTTGGCGTCGGCGGGCCGGGAGTCGTACGAGCGGCCGGGCACCACGTGGTCGACCAGCGCGTCCAGGGCCGCCCGCTTCTCGGCCGGGTCCGTCACCGGGTGCGCCACGCCGTGCACCACCACCGAGCGGTAGTTGATCGAGTGGTGGAAGGCCGAGCGGGCCAGCACGAGACCGTCGACGTGCGTGACCGTCAGGCAGACCGGCAGGCCCGGATCGGCCTGCCCCGCCATCCGCAGCGGGCGCGAACCCGTCGACCCGTGCACGTAGAGGCGCTCGCCGACCCGCCCGTACAGCGTCGGCAGCACGACCGGTGCCCCGTCGCGGACGAAGCCGAGATGGCAGACGTACCCCTCGTCCAGGATCGCGTGCACCAGCTCGTGGTTGTACGCGGCGCGTTCCCGGGAGCGAGTGGGGACGGTGCGGTCGGTCGGGGTGTAGGTGTCGGGGCGCGGGGCGGCCGTCTCCGTCATGAGGCTCTCCAGGTCGGCGTCGTCGTCTTGCGTCATGTATTGCACTAGTGCATACTTTGCTTTGTGCTAGGAGAGTATCGGATCGAGGGCAGGCGCGCAGCCGAGATTGCGGCCAGTGTCGAGCGGGCGGTGGGAGCGGGGGAGTTGGAACCCGGCCAACTGCTTCCGCCGATGCGGGAGTTGGCGTCCCGCTTGGAGGTGAACCCCAATACCGTGGCGGCCGCCTACCGCACGCTGCGTGAACGCGGGGTCATCGAGACCGCGGGCCGGCGGGGCAGCCGGGTCCGCTCCAAGCCGGCGACGACCGCCCGGGAGCTGTCCCGGCTGCATGTGCCGCCCGGCGTACGGAACCTGTCCGACGGCAACCCCGACCCGGCTCTGCTGCCCCCGCTCGCCGGGGCGCTGGCGGCGGCCGCGGAACGCTCGGACCGCGAACCGACGCTGTACGGGGCGGCCGCGGTGGAACCGGAGCTGGCGCGGCTCGCCCGCGCGGACCTGGACGCGGACGGGGTGCCGGACGGGCCGGTCGTCGTCGCCTCGGGGTCGCTCGACGGTATCGAGCGGGTGCTGGCCGCGCACCTGAGGCCGGGGGACGCGGTCGCCGTCGAGGACCCCGGCTGGCACAGCGTGCTCGACCTGGTGCCGGCCCTCGGACTGCGGGCCGTTCCCGTCGGCGTCGACACCGAGGGGCCGCTGCCCGGCGACGTACGGGCCGCTCTGGAAGGCGGGGCGCGGGCCCTGATCGTCACCGACCGCGCGCAGAACCCGACCGGCGCCGCGGTGGGCGCCACGCGCGCGCGTGCCCTGCGAGCCGTGCTGGCGGAGCATCCGCAGACCCTGCTCGTCGAGGACGACCACGGGCACCGCATCGTCGATCTGCCCCTGCATCCGCTGGCGGGCGTGACCCGGCACTGGGCCTTCACGCGCTCGGTCGCCAAGGCGTACGGACCCGATCTGCGCCTGGCGGTCCTCACCGGCGACCCCGTCACCATGGACCGCGTCCAGGGCCGGCAGCGGCTCGGTCCCGGCTGGGTGAGCCGGCTGCTGCAACGGGCCGTCGTGCGGCTGTGGTCGGACGGCGCCGTGGACACCGCGGCCGTCGCGTCGGCGTACGGGCGGCGCCGGGACGCGCTGATCGGCGCGCTCGCGGAGCACGGCATCGAGGCGTACGGGCGTAGCGGCATGAACGTGTGGGTGCCCGTCCCGGACGAGACCGGGGCCGTCGCGCGGCTGCTGCACTCCGGCTGGGCGGTGGCGGCGGGGGCACGCTTCCGTATGGACGCGCCGCCCGGACTGCGGATCACCGTCTCGACCCTCGCCGTGGGGGAGGCGCAGGGGGTGGCGGACGCGGTCGCCGCGGCGGTGGGGCCGGCGCCCGCCGGGCGTTACGTCTGACCGGGAGCGCCACCGCCGTCCCGGCCGTGCCGGGTGGTCCCGGCGGCCTCCTTCCCCCTTCCGGGCCGCGACCGCGGGGTCCTCGGCCCGGACCGGGTCAGTGCCGCTCCCGCCAGCACGACGGCGGCGCCCACCGGTGTCGACCAGGCGAGGGGTTCGCCGAGGATCGCGACACCGGCGGCGGTGGCGATGACCGGGATGAAGTACGTGACCATCTGGGCCGTCGTCGGGCCGACCTCGGCGACCAGGCCGTACTGGACGAGCAGGGCGAAGCCGGTGCCGAGAGCGCCCAGCGCGATCACCGCGAGCAGCGGTACGAGCGCGAAGCGGGCCGGCGCCGAGGTGAACAGCGGGGTGACGAAGGCCAGTTGCGCCGTCGCGAGCAGGAGCTGGGCGCCGGTCAGCGACAGGTGGGAGTGGCCGGAGCCGGCCAGGGTGCGGCGGACGTAGATCCAGCCGACCGGATAGCTGAGCGAGGCGAACAGCGCCATCGCGGTGCCCGCGGCGTCCAGGCCGTGGAAGCCCTGCCAGACACCGAGCACCGTCAGCACACCGAGAAACCCGATGCCGAGACCGGCCACGCGGTGGCGGGTGGGCCGGTCCTCGGAGAGGGCGACCATCGACAGGGCCATGCCCCACAGGGGCGAGGTCGCGTTGCAGATGCCCGCCAGGGTGGACGGGATCGTCAGCTCCGAGTACGCGAACAGGGAGAACGGCAGGGCGTTGAGGAGGAGGGCCGCGACCGCCAGGTGCCCCCAGGTGCGGGCCCCACTCGGAAGGCGTTCCCGCTTCCAGGCCATCGCGGCGGCGAGGACGAGCGTGCCGAACAGCAGGCGGCCGAGCGTCACCTGGAAGGGTGCGTAACCGTCCGTGCCCACCTTGATGAGCAGAAAGCTGAAGCCCCAGACGAGGGAGAGGGCGCCGAAGCGCAGACGCCAGTCGAGGACCGGTGCCGGGGCGGCGGGCGCCGCGGCGGGCACCCGTCCTGGGCCGGGGCGTCCCTCGGTGCCGGGCACGGTGGCGGCGGGCACAGCGGCGGCGGGCAGGGCGGCGGCGGGCAGGGCGGGAAGCGGTGGGTGGGGCTCGGTCGGGGCGCTCATGTCTCTCACGATGACGGAGATGATCTAGTAGAACAAGCGATACTTCTTGCCCGGTATCTCGTAGTATCGCTTACATGTTGAATCTGGAGCGCCTGCGCACGCTCGACGCCCTCGCCCGCCACGGCTCGGTCGGCGGTGCGGCCGAGGGGCTGCATGTGACGACATCGGCCGTCTCCCAGCAACTGTCCAAGCTGGAGCGGGAGGTGGGGCAGCAGCTGCTCGCCAAGAACGGGCGGGGGGTGCGGCTCACCGACGCCGGGCGGCTGCTCGCCGACCACGCCGCCCGCATCCTGTCCCAGGTCGAGCTCGCCCAGTCCGACCTGGAGGCGCAGCGCGGGCAGGTGGTGGGGGAGCTGCGGCTGTCCGGGTTCCCCACGGCGGCCCGCGGGCTGTTCCCCGCAGCCCTGACGGCGCTGCGCGCCGGGCACCCCGCCCTGCGCGTCCGCTCGGGCGAGCTGGAGCCGGAGGCCGGGGTGGCCGGGGTGCTGCGCGGCGACATCGACCTCGCGGTGGTGCTGGACTGGTACAACAAGCCGCTGCCCATGCCCGAAGGGCTGGTCAAGGCCTCGCTCCTGGACGACCCCATCGACGTGGCGATGCCCGCGGGGCACCGCCACGCCGAACGCGCGGAGGTGGACCTCGAGGACTTCGCCGACGACGAGTGGGTCGCCTGGCAGGAGGGCGAGTTCTGCCACGAGTGGCTGCTCTTCACCCTGCGGGGCGCAGGGATCGAGCCGGTGATCGCCCACCGCGCGGGGGAGCACCACACACAGCTCGCGCTGGTCGCGGCGGGACTCGGTGTGTGCGTGGCACCCCGGCTCGGACGCGGCCCGGTGCCGGCGGGCGTGCGGACGGTCCCGGTGCGCAACCGGGTCACCCGGCACGTCTACGCCGTGTGGCGGGCCGACGCCGATCGCCGCCCGTCGATCCGCGCGGTGGCGGACGCGCTGCGGACGGCAGGCTCGACGTACGGATGAACCGCCTGCTACCTGCTGCCCGCCGCTCGCTGTCCGCTGTCCGCTGTCGGCTGTCAGCCGCCCGCAGCTCGCTGTCAGCCGTCCGCCGCCCGCAGCTGGCCGTCCGCCGTCAGAGCGTGGCGAGTTTGCGGAAGTCCCAGGACGCCGTCGCCTCCGGCGTCAGCCGCATCCAGGCGTGCCGTCCGTCGTGCGGCAGCTCCTCGACGCCGAAGTTCTTGTGGGCGAACAACCGCTCCACGGAGTCGAGTTCGGGGCACGGCTCGCCCGTACGCGGTACCTCGCCGACGAACTCCACCGAGCCCGACAGCTCGACGCCCCGCAGCTCGCCGTACTCCTCGCCCGTGTCCACGACGACGGCCACCCGAGGATCGCGGCGCAGGTCGGCCCACCGCTTGCTGCGGGTGATCGAGTACAGCCAGAGGGACTTGCCGTCCCAGGCGAACCAGAGCGTGCTGACGTGCGGGGCCCCGTCGGCCGAGACGGTCGCCACCCGGCAGGTGCGCTGAGCGGTGAGGAACTCGTCCAGTTCGTCGGGCGTCATCATGATTCTTCGTCCCCGGCGCTGCGTGGCGGCCATACGGGTTCCCTTCTCCGCGCTGTCCCGCGACGTCCGGCCTGACGTCGCGTCGGGAAAGCATGGGCTGTCTTCCGTCCGTACGCAATGGTGGCTACGCTCGCCCGCCTCCGCCGCCCGGCCGGGGCCGCCCTCGCGACCGACAGGGGACACCATGCCGTCGTACGAAGAGCTCAGGGAACTCCTCGATCCCGCGACCACGGTGGTGCTGACGGTCGAGTGCCAGCAGGGTGTCGTCGGCCCGGACGGCGCACTGCCCGAACTCGCCCGGGCGGCCCGTGCGTCGGGCGTGCTGGACAGGATCGCGCGCCTGGTGGACGCGGCCCACGAGAGCGGCGTACAGGTGATGCACGCGATCGCCGAGCGCCGCCCGGACGGCCGCGGCGCCAATCGCAACGCCCGGCTGTTCCGCGCGGCCGAACGCCTGCCCGTCCGGCAACTGGTGGGCAGTACGGCGGTCCGCGTGGCGCCGCCCATCGAGGTCGCCGCCCAGGACCTCGTCGTACGCCGCCTGCACGGACTGTCGCCGCTGGCCGGCACCGAGGCCGACGCGCTGCTGCGCAACCTGGGCTGCCGCACACTCGTCGTGACCGGTGTCTCCGCCAACGTGGCGGTGCCCAACACGGTGTTCGACGCGGTGAACCGCGGCTACACCGCCGTCGTCGTGCGGGACGCCATCGCGGGCGTACCCGCCGACTACACCCCCGCGATGATCCGCAACACGCTCGCCCTGGTGGCCACCATCACCACCACGGACGACGTGCTGGCCTGCCTGGGACGGCCGGGCGCGGTCAGGCGAGGGTGATCGAGTCCCCGCTCACCTTGATCTCGGCGGTGGTCAGTCCGCTGGTCGCGGGTCCCTTCTTGACGCCGCCGTCCGTGACGCTGAACTGGCTGCCGTGGGCGGGGCAGGTGATGAGGCCGTTCTCCACGCTGTTCACGCGCTGCTTCTGATGCGGGCACACCGTCGAGAAGGCCTTGAACTCGCCCGCCGTCGGCTGGGTGACGACCACCGACTGATCGGCGAAGATCTTGCCGCCGCCCTCCGGGATGTCGGTGGTCTTGGCCAGCGCCGCGCCGCCGGCGGAGGAGCCGGACGACGCGTCGGAGGAGCCGGACGCGTCGGACGACTTGTCGTCGGAGCCCCCGCAGGCGGTGAGCGCGGCGGCGATACCGGCCGCGCCCAGCCCCGCCAGGAGGGTGCGACGGCAGAGTGCCGGCGCGGGCTGAATGGATTCGCTGGACATAGTGGCGGTCCCTTCCACAGATGTGCAGATGTGCAGATGCACCGAGGTGCGTTTACTTGAAAGTACGTCTATTCGACAAGGGGTACGGGTACGTCGCCCGCATGGTTCAGGCGGTCCGGAGATCCGGCGACTTCTTGACGAAGTCGAGATCCACGCGGAGCAGGGTGTCTATCACGCCTTCCTGTGCCACCGGACGGGTCGCTCCCGCCGGTGGGGGCACGGTGTGCGCCCGGTGGCCGGTCGGCCGGCGCGCCGTGAGCGGCGCGGCCCGGAACCGTGGCATGTGCGCGGGTGCCACCGGTGAGCAGTGATCGTAGTGGTACGGCCGCGCATCCTGATGTCCCGGACGCCGCTCCTGGCGGTGCGTGTCGTACGGTCGCGGCTCGGCCGGCGCAGGTCGTCCTTTCGGCTTTTTTCAGGTCTCGTGGCGTCGTTCAGTCGGCGATGTAGCTCCCGTATCTGCGAGCGAGGGCATCAAGACCGTGGTCGTAGCCCTGGCCGACGCTGCGCAGACGCCAGAGCGGGCCCCGGCGGCGGGTGACGGGTGACGGGTGGCGGATGGCAGGCGGCAGGCGGCAGGCGGCAGAGATACGAGATCGAGGGCGATGGTCTGTTCGGCAGGGCCGCCGGTGAGCAGCCGCACGGTGCGGGCGGGACGTGTCCTGCGTCCGGGGCCGCGACGGTCTTGCCGGGTCCTGGATCGACGGCGCTTCGTGGCGGCTTCGGGAGTGCCGGCCGGAGCAACGAGTTCTTCTCGTTCGTAGGTGTCGACACTGCTGGTGAGGCCGGCCCGATGTCGGCCTCACCAGCAGTGGGGTGGTGCTGCGGGGCTCGGGGCTCAGACGCGGGGGTCCTTCTTGTTCAGGCGGCGGTGAAGGCCGGGTAGTCGGTGTAGCCCTCGGTGTGACCGGCGTAGTGGGTGTCCCGGTCGCTGTCGGCCAGCGGGTGGCCCTGCGCGAAGCGCTCGACCAGGTCGGGGTTGGCGATGAAGGGGGCGCCGAAGGAGACCGCGTCGACGATGCCGTGGGCGAGGATCTCGTTGCCGAGGGCCTGGGTGAAGCCGAGGTTGGCGACGATGTTGCCCTGGTAGTGGGCGCGGTAGCGGGAGAAGAGGGCGATGCGTTCCTCGATGGTGCCGGGGGTGCCCAGGAGGTGCAGGTAGGCCAGGTTGCTGTCGTTGAGCTTCTTGAGCAGCTGGTCGTAGTCGGCGAGTGTCTCCTCGTCCGCGGTGAACGCGGTTCCGCCGGTCCAGGCCGGGGATATTTTCACGCCGATGCGGTCGCTGTCCCACGCGTCACCGACGGCGTCGAGGACGTCGAGGAGGAACCGGGCCCGCTTCTCGCTGCTGCCTCCGTAGGCGTCGGTGCGCCGGTTGAGGCGGGGGTTGAGGAACTGCGGGATCAAGTGGGACACCTGGGCGTGGATTTCCACGCCGTCGAAGCCGGCACGGCGGGCGTTCGCGGCCGCATGACGGTAGTCGGCGATGGTGTCGGCGATCTCGGCGGCGGTGTAGGCGCGCGGGGTGAGGGTGTCCTTCGGGCCGGAGGGGGTGAAGGACTTCTCGCCGGGGTTGACGGCCGAGGGGCCGGCGGGCAGGCGGCCGCCGAGGTGGTCCGGGTGGGAGGCCGCGCCGACGTGGCCGAGCTGGGAGACGATCCGCCCGCCCGCCTCGTGGACGGCTTCGGTGACCTTCACCCAGCCGGCGGTCTGCGTGTCGGTGTAGATGCCGGGGACGTGGACGAAGCCGATTGCGTCGGGGCTGACCCAGGTTCCCTCGGTGACGATCAGGCCGGCGCCGGCGCGCTGCGCGTAGTAGGTCGCGTGCAGGTCGGTGGGGGCCAGCTCGGCGTTCTGGGCGCGGGCGCGGGTCATGGGGGCCATGACGACGCTGTTGGGGAGTTCCAGCGCGCCGAGGCGGACGGGCTGCAGCAGGGGCTGGGTGGTCATGGGCGACTTCCTTGCGTCGTGGGGCTGATGAGGAGGCGAGCGAGGGGCGGGTGAGGGCCCGGCTCAGTCCTGTTTGAGGGCGTGGAGGGCGGAGAGCGGGCCGCCGAGCTGCATGAGGCGTCCGCCCTCGCGCAGGGGGCCGAGGTCGACGGGGGCGAAGCCGAAGGCGGCGGTGAGGTCCTTGACGGTTGTCTTGGCGTCGGCGTCGTCACCGGCGAGGAACAGCACCTGGCGTCCGGCCCGGTGGCGCGGGTCGGCGGCGATGTACCGGCCGTGGAGGGTGTTGAACGCCTTGACGACGCGGGCTCCGGTCAGCAGCGAGGCGACGTGTTCGCTGCCGGTCAGCTCGCCCAGGTCGGCGATCTTCGCGTGCGGGGGCGGGGAGGCGAACTGGTTGGTGGCGTCGACGACGACGCGCCCGTCGAAGGGCGGCAGGCCGGCTACCGCGTCCGGGATCCGGGGCCAGCCGACCGCGAGCACGACGAGTTCCGCCGCGGCGGCTTCCTCCGGGGTGCCGGCGTGGGCGAGCGGTCCGAGCTCGTCGGCGAGCCCGGCCAGGGAGGCGGGTCCGCGGCTGTTGCTCAGCACGACCTGGTGGCCCTGGGCCACGGCGTGGCGGGCGATGGCCTGGGCGACGGTTCCGGCACCGAGGGTTCCGATCTTCATGGCGGTGCCCTTCGTGGGGTTCATTCAGGACGCGGGACTGGTGAGCAGGACGGTTCCGCTCTTGCCGGGGCGGCGGACATGGTCGACGGCCTTCGCGAAGTCGGCGAGGTCGTAGCGGGCCGCGACCTCGAAGAGTTCCGGGGCGGTCGCGGCCAGACGGACGGCGAAGGCGACGTCCTCGGACCGTTCCTCGGGCGTACGGGTCATCCACCGGCCGATGGACACGCCCCGCACGGTCAGGGAGCGCAGTGTCAGCGTGTGCGACTCCAGTGGCAGGTCGCCGGAACCCAGCTGTCCGTAGGTGATCAGCGTGCCGCCGTCGTCGAGCAGCTCGATCAGCTCACCGGCCAGGGATCCGCCCACCGCGTCCAGTACGACCCGGGCACCCCGGCCGCCGGTCGCGTCCCGGACCTGGGTGCGCCAGTCAGCGTCGGCCGTCGAGACGGCCGACAGTCCGGGGAAGCGTTCCCGCAGAGTCTGGGCCCCGATGGCACTGCGTACCAGGTTGACCAGCGGGATGCCGTGCTCGAGCGCCGCGGCGCTGACCAGTTTTCCCACCGACGAACCGGCGGCCGTCTGCACCACCGGACCTGCCTGGCCGTGCCGGGCGTCCTCGACCGCCCGCAGCAGGGTGAGCAGGGTGACGGAATTGACCAGCATCAAGGACGCGGTCTCGTCGCTGACATCCTCGGGCACCGGCACCACCAGATCGGCGGGCGCCGTGAGGAGTTCGCTCCACGCCTCCGGCACCGGGAAGAACGCCACCCGCTGACCGGGCCGCAGATCCCGTACGCCCTCGCCGACGGTCTCGACGAGACCCATTCCCTCCAGGCCGGGAACACGTGGCGTGGCGAACCGCTGCCGCGGCCCGCCCGGGAAGCCCTGCACCCCCGCCAGGTCGCCGGGGTGGATCGGCCGGTACAGCACCCGCACCCGTACCTGCCCCGCCGCGGGCGGGGCAGGGGCCGGCTGCTCGCTCAGACGTAGTACCTGCCCGGCTTCTCCGTGCCGGTCGTAGGTGATGGCGCGCACGGCGCCCCCTTCCCTCGTTATTAATGATGGGCATCATTGAAACCCTTGTTATGATGAGAGGCGTCATCGAAAAGGTCAAGCCGGGAGCGACGCGAGAGGACGGCAATGCCGCGGATCACCAAGGAGGACAAGGCCCGCAATCGGCAGAACATCATCGAAGCGGCGGGCCGCATGTTCCGTTCGCAGGGCATCGACGCCGTCGGTATCGCCGAACTGATGAAGGGGGCCGGACTCACCCACGGCGGCTTCTACAACCACTTCGCCTCCAAGGACGACCTGGTCGTGGAGGTGTGCGGCGCCTCCTTCGCCGCCTCGCTCGGGAGCATGGCCCGGACCGTCGAGGGTGGTCCGGACCAGGGCGGCTCTCCGCTGCAGCGGGTCGTGGCCGGGTACCTGTCCACCGCGCACCGTGACGCCTCGGACGGTGGCTGCCCCTCCGCCTCCCTGGTCACCGACGCCGGACGGCACGGCGAAGCCGTACAGAGCGTGTACGCCGAAGGTGTCCAGGGGTATCTCACCGGCTTCACCGCCGAGTTCCTGCGCGAAGCCGAGGACGAGGGGTACGAGCTCGATCCGGACGAGGCCCGCCACAAGGCCGTCCGCCTGCTCAGCGAGATGGTCGGCGCGATGGTGCTCGCCCGCGCCGTGCGCCACGTCGAGCCCGAGCTCTCCGACGAGATCCTGCGGACCGGTCGCGACCATGCCCTCGACTGATGCGACTGATGCGACTGATGCGACGCGGGGCCGCTGCGGGGCGTGGGGCGGTGTCCACGGCTGGAGCGAACTCCTGGCGGCGGGCGGCGGCCCCGAAAGGCGGCTTCCGTGGGCGGTGGCTCGGGCACTCCTCGTCCGTGATCACCCTCGGTTACTGTGCTCACTTCACGCTGGAGGCTGGAGGCGTACTGCCGTCGACGGACTGCTTGGGGGCGGGTGATTCCCGCTGCCGCACCCCTCCGCAATTGATCGTGGATTGCAAGGTTGAATGAATGGGTGGCCTGGATAAATCCTGAAACAGGTCACTGCTACTCGCTATATCACGCCCCTGTGTGAGGGTGGCTAGCTGCCGGGGCTCGTCGAGGCGGACGATCTCGGTACGTACGTCATGAAGTTGTCTACCTGAGGGCATCGACCTGCGCCTACGTGGCAATTCATGCTTCTGGCCTGTGCCGACGCTTGTTTCAGCGCCTTTCAGCTTCGTCCCGCGCTATACGGCCTATTCTCCCTAGGCGCTCCCCAGGTCGGCCTTGCTGTGAGGTGGCGGCGGTCGGCCTGTGGCACGGCTACAGGCACGGTAAGTGACCGACGGTGGTAGGGAAGACGGAGCTCTGCCAGCAGATTCTTCGTCTGCGACTGGACGGGTGATCACCGTAACGACTGCGCCAGCGGCAATGTCATTGACCCTGCCTGCCTCTGTGCCGGCACGCCTTCCTCCACGCCGCACAGGTCTGCCGGGAGGCCGCGTCCGACCGCGTTCAGCAGCACCTCGGCGTCGGCCCGCGCGCCCCCGCCCTCGTGCCCAGGCGGGCAGTTGCGCTACTTCCAGCAGGTCCGCAACACCTTCGCTTCCATCCCGTAGCAGCTTGCGGTGCGGCAGACCAGCGACGAGGTCGTCTCTCCCCATCGCTCTTGTGGGCCCGGCTCGACCACCCGCAGATCCACAAGTGCTGGGCGGATCAGGGCTAGGGCTTCGCCGGCCGCCTGGTCGATGGGACTGCCCGGATCCTCGGCCGCGAGCTGGTCATCGTCCGTGAACGGCTTGGCCAGTGCGGCTTCCAGGCCCGCCCCAAGCGCTGGGCGACCGGGCGCACCTTCTCCTGGCTCACCGCCGACCGCCGCCTGGCCCGGGACTACGAGACCATTCCGGCCCGGTCCGAGACCGTGATCCGCTGGGCGATGATCGGCACCATGATCCGCACACTCACCCGTGACGGTCCGGCGATGCGGCCGGGCCCGCACCCGCTCGTACGCACCGCGGCCGGACGAGCTACCTGACTCAGCTGAGTGGTTCGAGGACGTCGGGTGTGCCGTCCACGGCGGAACCGCAGCCTGCGGGAAGGTGTGAGGCTACGAGTTTGACGGCTTCTTCGGCCGAGTCGGCTTCGCCGGCCTCCTGCTGTCCCGAGCCTCGCGGGTCATGCAGCCGCCTCACACGAAATCGTCCACCGAAGAGAGGGAAGATCGAGGGCAGGTCCTGCGACCAAGGGAAGCGGGTGCACCGGCTGAACTGCAGTGATCCATGGCTGACCAGCGGAAACAGAGCCCGGAGGGCAGGGTTTGCGTAGGCCGCCTCTACAAGGGCCTTGTCGATGAGGTTCGCGTCCATCTCGCGCACGACCTGCCACTTGGCTGCCACAGGATCGTCTGGTGCTGTCCCGGGTATGTCCTTCTCCGCCATGCTCGGACATTAGCTGACTCTGCAACCGCCGGTTCCTACGCCACCGTTCGCTTTCCTCGCCTGATGAGGCACTGCTTCGCCACCACCTCATCGGCCACCTCCGTCAGGTAGCCCCCTCAACAGCACCGGTCACTCCTGCGGCACCTCGTCCACGAGACAGAGCAGATCTCGAACGCGGTCTCAGGGATCAGGCACCGGATCCGCTCGGGAGCGGTTGCAGGGAGTCCGGCCGGATCGAAGGAGCAACTCCGCCCCTGAGGTCCTGTGAACAAACCCCGGTCTGCCCTGATCACTCCGCTACGGGCAGGCACTCGGCGAGCAGGTCGACGACGTCCCGCCAAGCTCGCTGCGCGTGCTGAGGGTGATGACCGACCCCGGGAAGCACGATGTGGTCGACCGGTGGGTGATGGAAGGCGTGCAGGGCGCCGCCGTAGACCACGAGGCGCCAGTCGACGCTCGCAGCTTGCATCTCGGCGGTGAACGCGTCCCGTTGCGCGGGCGGCATGATCGGGTCCTCCGACCCGACCCCGGCCCACACCGGGCAGTGAATGCGCGCCGTCTCGCCTGGTCGGCCCGTGGTCAGTCCGTTGACTGTCGCGATCGCGCGCAGGTCGACACCGTCGCGCCCGAGTTCCAGCGCGATTGCGCCCCCGGTGCCGTAGCCGACGGCGGCGATCCGGTTCGGGTCGGTCCGCGGCTCGGCGCGGAGCACGTCGAGCGCCGCGTGGCCGATGCCCCGCATCCGGTCGGGGTCGGCGAGCAACGGCATGCAACGGGCCAACATCTCCTCAGGGTCGCCCAGATAGCGCCCGCCGTGGAGGTCGAAGGCCAGCGCCACGTATCCCAACTCGGCGAGCGCATCGGCCCGGCGGCGCTCGACGTCGCTGAGCCCCACTCCCTCGGGCCCGACCAGGACCGCGGGCCGGCGGTCGACACCGGCCGGGAGTGCGAGGTGCCCGATCATCGTCAGGCCGTCGGCCGCGTATTCGATCGTGCGCGTTGCAACTGTCGTCATGAGCCTGGACTGTAGTGATCGTCGAGCCCGGTCGGGCCGGTGTTCTGCCGCTGGCAGAAGGCAGGTCTCTGGCGTATTCCGAACCACCCCGTCAGCGGTTCAGCTCAGAGTCTGCGAACGAATCGCCGTCCGCCCGAGGGGCGGGCGCACCGCATGCTGCTGCGGGCAGACGGGGTTTGTTCACAGGCCCTGACGAGCCGAAGCTCAGGATCTGTGACCCAGGCCGAGGCGTGACGCTCTCCATGTCGGTCGGCTATGGGACTGCCTTGCGAAAGAGAGACAGCAGGGATTGCGCTCGAAGGACGCCTGGGTCGAAGAACCGCGTAGTCAGATCGGACGGCACAGCCCCCCGGCAGGCGAACCTCGTGGCAGGTGAAACAGAACGCCGCCTCAAACAGCGCCAGATCGGCCAGATCGAGAGAGATGTCGTACGCCCGAACGCCCCAGCCAGGCGAGAAACCGCAGCGATGCTGTATCACTACCGAATCACTACCGGATCACTACCGGGCAGGCTCTCGACCAAGGCAGGGCGGCGACAGCTTCGCTGCCGGCCCAGCTGGCAACCGCCGTGCGTGCCCGCAAGGCACCAAGGATCTTCCCCGGAATCGAATAAGCGTCAGAAGTGAGTAGCTCATTCGGGTCCTCACCCCATTCAGTGCGCACATTGGGAGAGAGGCTGGCTGTCGTGGAGATGGCTGTTCCTGGGGAGGGGACCGGTCAGGCGGTGGCTTGTTGTACGAGATGGTCGACGACGTCGAGGTAGTTGTGCCGGTGGCGGTAGGCGGCCCGTTGACGGGCGGCTCCGTTGCCTCGTTCGGCGGCGTGCCGACCGGTCAGGTGGACACGGGTGAGCTCGTCGGGGGTCAGGGCGGGCATGACGATGTTCCAGAGCTGATCGAGGTGGCGGGATGCGGGCTGCAGCCTGCCCGAGGCCAGGTCGATGCTCTGACCCCTCACGCCGTCGCGGGCGGCGCGCCAGCATGCCGCCCGCAGCATCTCCGCCTGCGGCCGCGGCCCGGGTTGCCCGTCGCGTACGGCGGTGAGGGCTGTGCCGGCGAGGCCTTTGACGGCCGCAGCCAGGAGAAGGGTGTCGTCGATGGTGGGAGCGGCGTCGGCCACCCGTATCTCGAGGGTCGGCACGTGGTGGGAGGGGCGGATGTCCCAGTAGACGCCGCCGCGGTCCAGGAGGGTCTGGCTGCTGAGGAGCCGGCCGAGCAAGTCCTCGTAATGAGCGGCGGACTCGAAGTAGGGCGGGGGTCCGGCGACAGGCCAGCGTCCCCAGGTCAGGGTGCGCCAGCTGTCGTAGCCGGTGTCGTAGCCGTTCCAGTAGGGGGAGTTGCCGCTCAGAGCGATCAGCGCGGGCAGCCAGGACCGCAGGTGGTTGCTGACGGCGAGCGCGGTGGTGAGGTCGGGGATCTCGACGTGGACATGGCAGGCGCACACGGTTTGTTCGTGGTCCAGGGCGCGGAAAGTGGCCAGGCTCTGCGCGTAGCGGTCTCCGGCGGCCAGCGGTGGGGGAGTGTGCTGACCCAGTACGGGTGTTCCGCTGGAGATGATGCGCAGACCCAGGCGGGCGGCGGCGTGTGCGACGGCGTGGCGGATGTGGCGCAAGTCGTCGCCGAGGTCGATGAGGCTGGTGTGAGGGTGGGTGCGGACCTCGACCTGGTAGCGGGTCAGTTCGGTGGTGACCCGGTCGCCGAGTTGTAAGGCGGCTTCGGTGACGACTTTGTCCGCGCGGGTGCTGAGCTGCCGGGAGACCGGGTCCACCACCAGGTACTCCTCTTCCACACCGATCCGCACCACGGGTGTAGCGCTGCGGTGGCGGGAAGAGGCGGTGGCCGTCGCTGAGCGTCTGGGGGCGGAGGTCCGCTTCTCGCTCTTCATGGCAACGAGTGTGTCACTTACGGTGATCGCATCAGGCCGGTGTCGGCCGGAAGGGGCCCATGCAAGGCAGCGTACCGGTGTCCTGTTCATTGGCGGCGGCCCGGCCGGATCGACCGCCGCGGTGCTCATGGCCCGCGAGGGGATCGAGGTGGTGCTTCTGAAGCGCGATCGCTTCCCCCGCCACCACGTCGGCGAGTCGCTCCTGCCGTCTCTTCTGCCGTTGCTGGACATCCTGGGAGTGCGGGATACGGTCGAGACGCACGGCTTCGTCCGCAAGAGGGAGCGTTCTACGGCTGGGGCGGCCAGGAGTGGTTTCTCGGCTTCGACGAACCGGGACGACCGGCCGCCTACAGCTTCCGGGTCATCCGCAGCGAGTTCGACCACCTCCTCCTGCACACACGCGCGCGAGCAGGGCGCCGACGTCCGCGAAGGCGTCACCGTCCGCCGCATCTTCTTCGAAGACGGCCGCCCCACCACCGCCCTGTGGTCCGAACAGGAGAATCAGCTGTGACGGCGCTGCGCTGTGCGGGTCAACAGCTGACCTGTGCCCTCTGGTTCGCGGATGTGGGCCGGGGCAGGTTGCGGTTGATCACGTACTGGACGATGGCGTGCAGCATGTCGGTGGCGGGGGAGGCGGGCAGGAGGGGCTGCAGTTGCCGCCAGGCGGTCCTCAAGCTGTCGCGTGCCTGGTCGGCGCAGGCGGCCACGGCTCCGCACGCGGCAAGCTCGTCGGCTACCTGGCGCACCGTGGTGTCGTCGGCGCCGCCGTGGCGGACGGCCTCCCACAGTTGCCGCCCGGCGGAGCGGGACAGCAGGGTGACGGCGTGCGCCAAGGGCATGGTCACCTTGCCGTTGCGGAGGTCTTCGCCGGGCTGTTTGGTGGCTCGTCCTGCGCGTTGTACACCGGTGAGGTCGGAGACGTCGTCGCTGATCTGATACGCGCAGCCCATGGCGGTGCCGTATTCCTTCAGGGCGAGCTGCATGGCAGGGGCAGCGCCGCTTGCCAGGGCGGCGATCTGCAGGCATGCGCCTTCCACAGCACCTGACTTGAGCCGGTAGGTGAGCCGCAGGGTCTGCAACAGTTGCCGGTTGTCTCCGCTGGCCACAGCGGCATCCATCTGTGGCGTATGGCCCTGGATGTCCAGGCTCTGCCCGGCGTGCGCGGCAAGCAGCGCAGCCATGTAGGCCTCCAGGGCCGTGCCCCGCAGATTGGCCTCTTCGGGCAGGCAGTGGGTGAGGGCGGTGCTGAGGGCGAAGTACGCTGCGGTGCCCGCGTTGAGGGCGACAGGGACGGCGTACTGCTCGTGCACCGAGGGGTGGCCGCGCCGCATGGGGGAGCGGTCCTCGATGTCGTCGACGACCAGTGATCCGGCATGTGTCATCTCCATGGCGGCGGCCAGCGGGCCCAGACGGTGCCCGTCTGCACCAAGGACGTCCATGGTCTGCAGCATCAGCCCGGGCCGCCAGCGCTGTCCGCCCCGGTCGATCAGCCATCGCATCGGCGCGATCATGCCTGCGTGGCAGCGAGCGGTCACGTGCGCACGCACGTCGGTAGGCACGGCACGCCAGCTGCTGTCCGCGCCGAGGAACGCCTCTGCCACATCCTGACGGGACAGCACGGGATACAGCTGATCCAGTCGTTCATTCACGCGGGAAGTCAGCTGCGCCAGGCAGTCGAGGACCGCGTCATCTGTCTCCTGGCCGTCGCAGGAGCGGGTGTTCAGCACGGGCGCGGCCTCCTCGCGTGACCGCTGCGGTCACAGCGATCGACCAAGGCCGGTCGCCGTGCCGGCCTCGGTATGACGTCAACGACCAGCGATCACATCAGGTCACGTGCTACCGGCTGCGTCCTTCAGCGTTCCATGTCAGCGCCGACTTCTGGATGGGGTGCGGGCTGGCCGCGTACGGCCGGGCGGCGCTGTCCGGAGTCTGAGGGCCCAAGACCGCCTCGGCTGGAGGCGACCAGGCCGTTTCTGGTGGCTCTTGTCGGGTGGGGTGGGCCAAGCTCTTGGCCGGGCAGGTGCCGGGCATGGTGCGGTGGTATGAGCTGAGTAGTGCGTAGTGGCAGAAGGCCGAGTCATTGCTACCGGTCGACAGCCGACAGCCGACAGCCGACAGCCGACAGCCGACAGCCGACAGCCGACGGTCGGCCCGGCGGGCAGCGCTCCGATCACCTGACCGTGGTCGACGGGGTGCTGTTGCGGGCCCGAACGGTGGTTCAGGATGCCCTGACCTCTTCGTCATCCGGCCGCCTCTCTGCCCTTGTGTTCCGGTGCGGCCCGTTGATGACGGCGGTGACGGCCGGTGGGTCGGCTCCTGCCCTCTGTCGCTGCTCGAGGGCGATTAATCCATCACCGGACACGCGAAAATCTATCGTGGCGAGAGTAGACATTGGTTGGCGTCGTGTTATGGTTTCTCTCGTAGCCCAGAGAGACAGCAGGGCCTGGCAGAGATGAACTGCCGGTCAGCGGTATGCAGTTGCAGTACGCAAGACGGTGCGGCGGTGGAGTTCCGGAGCCAGAGCGGTTGCAGGACGGTGACGGGGCTGACGGCCGGACCGGGTGGCCCGCAGTGATCAGGGGCCGCCACAAGCAGGACCGCAGTCCATGCGGTAGCAGTACCCGCAAGTGCAGGTTGCAGGATCCAGCAGTGCAGCAGGAGAGCAGCACCTCGGTAAAGGCGTCGGCTGCGGGCGCGCGTACCGGGAGGTTCGGCAGTGGGGTTCTAAGCCAGAGCAGTTGCAGGACAGGTGACGGGGCTGGCTGCCGAAGGAGTGGCGCTGACACAGGCCACCAGCAGTACGCAGTACCGGTTGGACACGTAGTGACCCAGAGGGACGAACGGAGGAGCGAAGCGCCATCAGGATCGCCCGGGCGGACATCTTGAACCCGGGTACCGCAGGACATCGATAGTGAGGTGGTCTCCGGTCAAGCAACCGCGATCCCAGCAGTTCCGACAGCATTCGGGTCGGGTCTGCGGACACAGAGGGCCGGCGCAGCACTGAGGCCGGCAGATGGTGTAGCAGTTCCTTCGGGGCCCTGGTGCCGTACGGCACCAGGGCCCCTCAAGCGTGTTCCCCGAACAGCGCAGAGAGGTGCAAGTGACAGCAGACGCTTCCTTCGGCCGTCTCGATGACGACGACTATCCCGCCTACACGATGGGCCGTGCCGCGGACATGCTCGGCACCACCCCCGCCTTCCTGCGCGCCATCGGGGAGGCCCGTCTGATCACCCCACTGCGCTCGCAGGGCGGTCACCGCCGCTACTCCCGCTACCAGCTGCGTATCGCCGCCCGCGCCCGTGAACTCGTCGACCAGGGCATGCCCGTCGAGGCGGCCTGCCGCATCGTCATCCTCGAGGACCAGCTCGAGGAAGCCCGCCGTATCAACGCCGAACATCACCGTGCCGTGCGCGAACCGAAGCAGATGACCGCGGCCTGAGCCGTGGTGAGCCGGTACGGCTGCCGTGCCCCGCACAATTCGAAGTGTGTGCCGCGGACGCCGCGTTCTGGCAGTCGCTTGGCGGGCGGGCACCTTCCCGGCACCCGGCCGCGCCTGTGCCGGCGTCTCTTCAACCTGTCTGGCGGCGGGTGTCGGTGAAGCGCACGGCCGGCCCCCAGCTGTCGCGGGCGGTGGCGAGGCACCACTGGCACAGCGGCAGTCCACCGCTGCCGTACTTGTGGGTGGGTCTCCGGCGGCCGGAGCAGGGGCCGATGTAGCTGCTGGAGGCGGTGAAGGTCGACGGGTCCGGTTCGCTGACCCGACTTGGCATGCCGTGCTACCCACTGCCCGGCAAGATCCTGCGGATCTTCCCTGTACGCGCCACGGTCGACAGCGGGCACGTCCCAGCTGCTGCCCGGTCTCGCGCTCCAGCCGCCCGGCTTCCGCGACCTGCTCCGCGCTCAGGCCCTTGCCCTGGCGCCGCACCGCGCCCGGGCCGCTTCCTCAACGCTCCACATCACACTCCCTTCCCGCGCCGCCCACTGCAGACCCAGGTCGGCCAACTACGGACCCCGCTGCGCACTCAGCTTCCCCACCCTCCCCACCGTTCACGTCGATCACTTCGACATGCTTACGAGCGGGCCGCAGGTGGCCCTCGCGGGCACGGAACTGGCGGCCTGACGGCGGGTGTCCTCCAGTGAAGGCTCAAGCAGTTCTGCTCGTTGATGTACAAGGCGGCCCTACGTCAGGCGTAGATGACGCCTACGACCGCATCCAACCTGCGGTGGGGAGGGTAGATATATGCAGGGACGGTTCTCGCGGGACTGAGGCCGCTCCGTGGAGCCCCGGACCCCGGCTCCTTGGTCCTCCGTCTCCCCTTCCCGGAGGAACAGAGATCCGGGGGAGGATCACTGCGCGAAGGACCGACTCCTGCCTCGGCCGGCCTCGTGCAGGGCGCCCCGTACCCGCCACACCGCGGGTACGGGGCATCCTTCAACCGCACCGGACCAGCTACCAACGCGTGCCGAACTCATCGAGCGCCGCCCGCCGTTGTGGGTTGAGTCTGGCGGCCCGGTGCCGGCTGTTGGCCAGGAACGCTCCGAGTTTCACGGCTTCCTGCTCATCCTCCCCACAGCCATCCGCGGTGATCATTTCGACGTGCTCGCGTGCGGGCCGCAGGTGTCCCTTCCGGGCGTGGAACCGGCGGACGGCGGCGAGGCTGGTGTTCCACCGCTCGTCCTGCGACCGCCGTACCGACATGAGCGCCACGGGCACCTTCACATGTCCGGCCCGCCGCCCTTGGGCAACGAGCCACCAGCCGTCGTCTGCGCGCTCCCTCGCTCACTGCTGCTGCGTCGCTCTGCGGGCTTTCGAAGCAACCTTGGCATTGCTCCTCGTGTGGCGTCTCGCAAGATCAGCCCGGTGGCAGGCTTTTCGGACGTCCTCTGGAGGCACAGAGGCACTGGGTCAGGTGGCAGGTGGGATCCGATGGGCGGTGATGTAGCGGGCCGGGTCGTGGCGGTAGCTTGTCCGCCAGCGTCGGGCCGTCTGCTCGGCGAACGTCTCATTGGTGTCGAGGATCTCGTCGAGCGGGTCGAGGTAGGCGACGGCTTCGGGGCGTTCGAGCCCGGCGTGGACGCGGGCCTGCAGACCCGCGCGTGCCAGCTTGAGCAACTGGCGGGCCAGGTCGCGCACGCTGTCGCAGCCGAGGCGGGTGGCCAGTCCGGCCGTGGGCAGTGCCCGTTGAGCTGCGTCGCTCTGCTGAGGCGTGTACGGCCGCAGGAGTTCCCACGCGGCCGCACGACTGGCCGGGTGATACGTGAGCCCGGTCCACAGAGCCGGCACGGCGGGCACATGCGGGTACGGGGGGCCGTCCGGCGCCCGGGTCTCCAGAGTCCGGCGTACCCGGACGGTGGTGTAGATCTGGTCGAGGTGAGAGAGCCAGTCCTGCCAGCGGGGAGGGGTGCCGTCGTCGAAACCGTTGCGGAGGTGGTCTGCGAAGGCCCGGGGTCCGGCGAGGCGGTAGCCGTCTGCACCACGGCGATAGATCATGGGCATGTCCAGAGCCCAGTCCGTGAGCGCCTGCGCTGTGAGCGGCTGGTGCAGTGCCGGGCGCGGGGAGCCGCACCGTCGGGGGTCCATACGCAGCCAGTCGCGGCAGCGGTGGGAAAGGACGCCGTCGAACTCGCCGGCGTACAGCGGCGAGTTGACAAGCAGCGCCGCGACAACGGGCGAAGCGGCGACCTGCACACGCAGTTTGGAGGCCAGGTCGTCCTCGGAAAGGTGATCCAGCGTGGTCTGGGTCGAGGTCGACAGCTTCATGATGTGCGGCGCCCCTTGTCCTTCAGGACCGAGGGCGGCGAAGTACGTTCGCATGACCCCACCGCGCACGGTGAGTACCCAGGAGGCTGTGTCGACGCGGTTGAAGGGGAGGTTCCCCCCGGGAACGATGGCCAGCCCGTACTGCTGCGCCAGTGCCGCCAGGGCCTGCATGGTGACGCGCAGGGCGGTCACCAGGGAGACGAGGTCGTCCGCGGGCGGGGACGAGTACTCCAGCTGGCCTCCGTGCTCGAGCGTCAGCTTCGTCCCGTCCTCGAGGTGCACTCCCGTCAGCACGTCTTCGGCCCAATGCGGTGAGCCTCCCCAGTCCCGCAGGACCCGGTGCAGGAGAGCGGCCATGCCGTGCGGCCCTGCGTAAGGAGCGGCGAGTCCGGTGTTCTCGTCCAGCACACCGGACTCGACCTCCAGGCCGATGCGTTCACGCGTGCCCGTCGCAGGGAGAAACGCTGCGGGCAGGTCCGACATGCGCACAGGGTGATGGCTACGGAAAGTCCTCGCGGGCCGGGCCGAGCGTGACGTGGGGCCAGAAGCCGTCCTCGGCGATGTCCAGGCGCTGTGTGATCTCTTCGTGGATGCCGGCCAGTTCGGGACTGTGCTCGACGCCCAGGCGGACCTGCTCACCTGTCTGGACCGTGTTCTCGTCGTAGCGGTAGGCGGGATCCTTCTGCAGGCTCCAGCTGCCGTGGCGCACCTCGCCGGTCAGGCGGACGACCGGAGCCGGCCATGTCCCCTGGTCGATGAGCGAGCGGACATCGGCCAGTTTCTGTTCGTCGGCGCCGTGGACGAATCCCAGGGTGATGTGGATGTGTTCCGGTTCCTGGGGGTCGACGTAATCGCGGCAGTCCTGTTGCGGACCGCTCAGCGCCTCCACCAGCGCGGTGGGCAGCCGCAGGCAGATGAAGGCATTCGTCGTCCGACCACTTGCCATGCACTTCCTCCGGTACGAACCGGCCCCTCCGGACGAGAAGCCCGATCTCCTGGATACCTACACAAATGCAAACTTTCTCGACAATACGAACAAATTCCCCCAAGCATGTAGCCGGTTCACCGCAGAAACGATCACACCTTCAGCCATACAGGGGACGCGTCGCGGACCGCCGGCCCCGTTCACGACCGATGGCGCGCACTCCGCCAAGGGCTCGGTCACGTACGCGGCTTCTTCGTGGGCGGGCGCCACTCTCACCCCGTCTGGCGCATCCCCGGGCACCCCGGGCACCCCGGACATCGCTCCTGCCGCGACATACGTCACCGTCACCCGCACGGTTGACGGCGTGCCTCCCGCCACTCTTGTGGAGGATGGTGAGCCTCGGTTGACATATGCCAAAGTCATGATTGCAAGGAAAAGCCGCCGGGACGCAGGAGTGGTTGATGGCTGGCCGAAAGCTACGGGTTCTGGCGGGTTCAGTGGCTGTGCCGGGGTGCGCCGGGGTCCCGCCGGCCGCAGCGGTGCCTGCCCCGTCCACGTTGCGGGACGTGGCACCGGGAGTGCCCTGACAGGCGGCGCAGGGACTGCCGAATCAAGAAGATCCAGCACTGCTCTGACCTCGTCGACGGCTGCATCGCTACCACCGGCCTGAGCCTGGACGGCTGACCGATGTCGGGGACCGGCCCGGATCACGCATTCCAGTCCGCATGGTCCCCGATCGCCACGGCGTCGCAGAAGGTCTCCCGGAACCCGTGGTCAAGGCGAGCAGCCTGCCGGTCTCGGCTCGCCAACGGTCAGGTTCTGCTCTGTGGCCCACGGCCACCGCTTGATCATCTGATGTCGACACAACGGAGGAGGATCACGCGGTGGCCGTGCCATGTCTGGGACCGCCACGCCGGCAAGATCACGGCCTACGGCTGGAGTATCAGGAACGGACCAGGTCCGCGGGCGCGGTCCAGCCGGTGGAGCGGATCCACTCGGCCAGGTCCCAGGTGGTCGGCGCGATCGCCTTCACTGCTGCGAGATCTGACGGGTATTCGGACACCTTGGCGAACTGGCGGAACATCGCCTTGTCGAGGTCGTTGCCGAGGACGCTCAGTGGCAGGACCTCGTAGCGTGACGGTAGCCCGGCGCGCGCGCCGAACGCGGCGGCGATCTGGGGGCCCGTTGGCTCGTCGCCGATGACCTCGATGGCTCCGCCGGGCACGTCCGCGGTGTCGAGCAGGATCGCGGCGGCGACCTGGCCGATGTCCTTGATCGAGATCATCTTCAGGGCGATGTCGTTCGGCAGCGGCAGCCTCAGCACGATCGTTCCGTCCTCCAGGCTCGGCGCCATCACGGTCGCGAAGTTCTCCATGAAGGCGGCCGGGCGAACCATCGTGGCCCTCAGGCCGGAAAGCTTCAGGTATTCCTCGATCCGGTGCTTCGAGTCGTGGTGCGGCACGCCCGTTTCGCGATCCGCTCCGAAGACTGAGTTGAACACGACGTGTGGCACGCGCGCTGCGGCCGCCGCATCGACGAGGGCGGTGCCCACTCGGACCTCCTCCTCGATCTCCTCGAGGCTGTTCGCCTCCGGGGTCATGAAGTAGAACGCGTCGACCGCCTCCAGCGCAGCGACCGTTGACGCCGAGTCGTCGATCCGGACGGTCGCCAGTTCGACGCCTCGGGCGGCCAGCGCCTGCGCTCGATCGGACTTGGGGGAGCGGACGAGGGCCCGCACCCGCGCTCCTCGGGCCAGGAGCGCGTCGACGACCGCCCCGCCCTGCTGTCCCGTCGCACCGAAGACCGCGATCGCACCGTTTTCCCGCGTGACCATGTCCTCACCTCTCGCTAGGGCATGGCACGAACCCTGACTAGTTCATGCCGTGAACAATATTAGTTCACGCCATGAACCAATGCAAGGCATGAGGGTGCCCAGGAGAACTGCGCGGTATGTCAGGACGAGGTGGACGCCGAGACGCCCGACGCGTCCACGATGGCGGTGGCTAGGCGTTCGAGGTCGCGCTGGTCGTCGGCGTCGAGGTTCTCCGCGACGTCGGGCAGGCGCTTGGTGGTCTCGGCGAACACCGCCTCGGCGAGCACCTTCCCCGTGGGCGTCACGCTGAGCATGATGACCCGCCGGTCCTGCTCTGAACTCGCTCGGCTGACCAGGTGGCGCCGCTCGATGCGATCGACGAGCTGGCTCAGCGCGTTCTTGGTCATGCCGAGCGAGGTCGCGAGGTACGCCATCTGCCGCGGCTCGTCCTTGACCGCGCACAGCAGCGTGGCCTGCAAGGAAGTCAGGTCGTACTCGGCACAGATCTGCGCGTACCTCCGCTGGATCAGGACCGAGAGCCAGAAGAGCTTGTCACCGTAGTCCACGCCCGCCCCCCGTCTGGTGCCGAATGCCCAGTCTACCGACGCCGACCGGCTTGCCCGACCGTCCAGCTGCCAGTGAAATCCGCCTCGCCTCGCCTTGCCTCGCCTTGCCTCGCCTTGTCTTGCCTGGCCTGGAGCGCCGCGATCCCTCCGCGAAGTCCTCGGCGCCTGGCAAATCCGGCCTGACTCGACGAGCACCAGGTCGGCCGCTGGACCTCCCGGCGGCGTTGGCCGGTGTTCGCGATGCTCGCCCACGCTCTGCTCGCCGTGATCGCCGCCCACGGCAATGCCACACCACCGAACCCGGCCGGTTGATCGCGTTGACCTGAAACGAAGTTCAACGGCTGCCCACCAGCCTGAGTCCTGGCACCCGCCCGCATCTTGGCCTGCCCCGAGGCCTGGTCGATCTGGCGCCGATGCCACCAACACCGAGCCCGCACCGGCCACTACCGACGCCAAGAAGCAACACTTCACTCGCTGTATCGATCTACGGCTGGAGTACTGGCCGATGGGTCTGCCGCTCTCGGCACCGGCCTGCGGACCGCCGTGGTGGCGTTCGCTGCGGCCCTCGGTGCCGCGGATCGCGCTCCTCTGCACCGCCCGCACTTACCGCCTCACCCGGCGCAGGCAGATCACCGACCGCTTCACCAAAGTCCTCGAAAAAGCCCTCGAACGCCTCGGCCCAGATCAGATCTACATACGCGTCGGCGGCATCCTCGCCCTTGAACAGATCGTCCAGGACGTCCCGAACAAGCCGCCACCGACGCCGCCCGTGTCCTGGGCCACTTCATCCGCCACCGCGCCCCTAAAACCGCGCCGCCGTCCGACCCCGACGGCCCCTACCGCGGTCTGTACGCCGACCCGCTGCCCACCGAGCCGGACGCCGACGTACAAGAGGAGATCCGGTGGTCCTCCGACTACGGGGCCGGAGGGCAGGAGTGATCGGTATCTCTGGGCAACGGCAGGTGGCGTATGCAGGAAGCAGGAAGCAGGAAGCAGGAAGCAGGGAACAGTGGCGCAGCTCTGCCAGAACCACCGCTCGCACCCGCCAGGTGACCCAGGGCGGCGTCGTTCAGTGGGTCTGTACGGTTTGATTACGTGATGCCGAGGCTGGTCAGGGGGAGGGTGGTGTTGCGCGCATGGTGGCTGGTGCAGCACAGGCTGGCCAGGGACGACGGGGCGGCCAGATCGGCCGCCGACCCGGATCCGTTCACCGGCGTGTCGCGGAACCGCCTTCGGCCCGTTTGCGCACCCGACGCACCAGCTCATTCGCGGCCTGCGGCCACTGTGCGTACTGAAAGTCGAAGCCTGCCTGGGTCAGTCGGCCCGGGACGACACGGCGGCTCTTCAGCAGCAGTTCGGTGTCGGAACGCAGAGCGAACGCGCCGACCTCGGCCATCCACTTGGTCGCAGGGAGACCCACCGGTATACCCCACGCGGAGCGCAGGGTACGCATGAATGCGCGCTGCGGAAGGGGGTGGGGAGCCGCCAGGTTCACCGGCCCTGCGATGTCTTCCTTGTCGATCAAGAACTCCACCGCGCGCACGAAGTCGTGTTCGTGGATCCACGACACGTACTGTGCCCCACCGGCGATCGGGCCGCCGAGACCCAGGCGGGCCAGTCCCAGCAGGACGGCGAAGACCCCGCCGGGGTCCGGGCTCATCACCATGGCCGAGCGCAGAGCGACCTTGCGCGTGAGCGGCGTTTCGGCCTGCTGCTGAGCCTGCTCCCAGGCTTTGGCGATCTCGACGCTGTACGCCCAGTAGTCCGGCACGCCCGGTTCGGTACCGCCGATCACACCGGTGGCCTCGTCGTTGGGGGCGTCGATGCGGTGCGCGTACACCGTGGCGGTGCTCATCTGCAGCCAGACCCGGGGCGGTCGGGCAGCGCGAGCGATCGCGGCGCCCACGACCCGGGTGGAATCGACCCGAGAGTCCATCATTTCCTGCAGATTGGCCGGCGTGTATCGGCAACTCACAGTGCGTCCGGCCAGATTGATGACGATATCGCTGCCGTCCACCGCGGCCGTCCATGGCCCCAGGGTCTGACCGTCCCATTGGACCTCGCCCTCGCGCCTGGGGCGTCTGGTGAGAATCACGACCTCGTGGCCTGCGGCGTCGAGTGCGCGCTTCAGGACCGCGCCGACCTGGCCGGTGCCCCCAGGAATCACAATCTTCATCGGCTACCCCTCCTTCGTCTCGGGTGAGCCTAGACCAAAGAGTTGAACGTGTTCAAAACCATGTAGCGCAATCCACGATTTCAGTCAGCCTCGCCGTGCGGCACAGGGCGCTGGACGTCAGTTGGAGCGTTGTGCGGTTTGATCACGTGATGCCAGGGAGTGGTCAGGGGGCGGCTGGCCATGGCCCGAGGGGCGGTGCCGGTGCGCACGCGGGAGGCGTCCTCGGTCCAGGCGGTGTCACGTACGTGGTGGAGCTGGTTCTCGATGGACCAGCGCCGACGGGCGGTCATCGCGGCGAGCAGGTGGACCTGGGTGCCGTCGGAGCGGCGGGCGCCCCGCACCGTCTTGCCGTCCACGGCCAGGGAACAGCGGGGCCGTGAGAGCGGGTCCTGACCGGATGGCAAGCGGTCGGGATCGCGGGCAGCGAGCCAGGAGCCGATCGCTATGTCGAACGCGTCGCCGTCGATGCGTTGCAGGACCCGGCGCACGGTGGCCTCGGCCGGGGCGGTCGGGCCGCTGGGTTCGCGGAGTGGGCCGCCCAGCGCAGCAAGGACAGTCGGCGGCGCGTCTGCGGCCCACTTCGCGATCGCGGTCAGAGATCTCGTGCTGGTCAGGACAGCGCAAGCTGCCAGTACGAGAACGAAGGCGAGGGGATGGCGGCGGCCCTTGGACCGGCGCGGATCAGGCACCGCCGCGAGACACTTCAGCAGGCCGAGATGTTCCCCAGGTGCGGGGAGGCCGGGCAGCAACGAGCTGGCCCAGACCGGCAGGAACAGGTGACGATGAGCGACCAGGCACAGTCTTCCGTTGCGGTGATCAGGGACTCGACACCTCATGATCACCCGAGACCGTGCTTGCCTCAGTTACGGACCGATCCGCGGACATCGCAGCCAGTTCGGCTACCTGATTCGTCATCAAGTCGGACAGGGTGACTGAACGACGTCGCCCCGCCGGGTGACCGGGTAGCAGTCGGAGTCGTTCTCATTGGTGGAGTGCCGGTGTTCAAGAGTTGCGGTATTCGCCCGGAGTGTGAGCAGCCCCGCACCCGGCCCGGTCGAGTCAGCGGTGACAGGGCATACATACAGCTCTCGCCGCAGCAGGCACCGTCTGCGAAAACGCTGGGTCAGGCACACGATCCCGGATCCGAGGACCATAGGGCGAACACAACGGTCGTCGGCGCCTCGCAGGCCGCGGCACACATGGCGGGACTCGCCGTACTTGCTCCGCACGTCGAGGATCTGACCCCGCGACCGCCGGAACGGCCATCACCACTCCGGCTATCCCCGACTGTCTGCTCGATCTGTCAGAGGGCAGCCGAATGTCAGAGGGCAGCCGAACCTGCCGGCGTTCAGCAACGCGCCCTAAAAGGCGTTGTCCAGCGTCAGGGTGAGCTCGGCGATCCGCCACCCACCGTCGGACCGGCGCATGCCGAACATGTAGACCCCGGTCGAGATGATCTGGATGCTCTCGCCGGTGTTCCTCGTCTGCACCAGATAGGCCCGCACCTCAGCGGTGGTGGCGTCCGTCGTCGTGACCACGACATTGCCCAGGTGGTGCCGCACCCTTCCGGTCTGGGCCGTGTGCCCGTCACGGACGAAGTCGAGCACCGCCGCGCGTCCGGCGACCGGGCCGAGCACTCCCTGCCCGGGCATCGTGAAGGTCCAGGTGGTGTCTTCGGTCAGGACCGCTTCCAGCTCGGGCACATTCAGCTCGTCCAGGGCGTGGGCGTACTTCGCCACCGCCTGCTGGAGTTCGGCGATCACGAGACCACCGTCAGCACGATCTTGCCTTGGAGGTGGCCCTGCGCGGCTCGCGTGTGTGCGCTGCCCGCCTCGGGCAGCGGGTAGGTGCTGTCCACCCCGACCTGGAGCTTTCCCTCGTCGAACAGCCGCCCGATCTCGGCGAGTTGAGGACCGTTGGAACGTACCTGGATGTTCGAGACTGTGATGCCCAGACTCGCCGTCTCTTGCGGGTCGTACTCGGCGAAGAACACCGGAAGCATGGTGCCGCCGCGCTTGAGCACGGTCAGGAAGCGTGAGCTGTCCGGGCCCCCGACGGCGTCGATCACCAGGTCCACACCGCTGACCACGTCCGCGGCCTGCGTCCTGGTGTAGTCGATGAACTCATCGGCGCCGAGCTTGCGCAGGAACTGCTCGTGCCGGCCCGAGGCCACCGCGATGACGTGTGCCCCCTTCCATTTCGCAAGCTGCACCGCGAAGTGGCCCACTCCACCGGCGGCCCCGTTGACCAGCACGGTCATCCCCGGCGTGATCGGCACCGGCTGATGCACCTGGCCGGTGAAAGGGGACGGCACGTCGTGGCCGAGGTCAACCAGGTACTGCCAGGCCGTAAGCACGGCCATCGGCGCCCCAGCCGCCTGCACGTGGTCGATACCGGCCGGCTTGTGAGCCAGGTCCGAAGCCGGCGCGGCCACGTACTCGGCGTACGTCCGGCCGTCGAATCCGGGGAACCGCAGCATGCCGAAGACCTCGTCACCGACGGCGAACCTCGCCACGTCCGGAGCGACCGCCTCGACCACGCCCGACATGTCCGTTCCGGGGATCAGGGGGAACTCCAGCGCCGGCCTCATCTCGGCCGGCATGACCTTCATCCCCTCACGCAGATACCAGTCCGGCGGGTTGATGCCCGCCGCGTGCACCCGGACGAGCACCTCGCCCGGGCCGATCTCGGGAACCGGCACCTCGTCGTACCGCAGAACTTCCGGCCCGCCCGCTTCGTGGAACTGAATCGCCTTCATCGCGCCTGTCGCCTTCCTGACCCTGAGGAAAAGTTGCTCCTTCAGTCAAGGCCGAGGACGGTACGGCCGTCCAAGACCGGTTCGGCAACCCGCTCATTCCGAAACGGCATGACGCGTACGCTGGAAGGGTGAACGATCTCGGACAGGATCTGGAACTGCGGCTGGTGCGCTACTTCACCGTGGTGGCGGCGCACCAGCACTTCGGCCGGGCCGCCGCCGACTTGCACGTGGCCCAGCCGGCGTTGAGCCGCCAGATCCAACGGCTCGAGAAGCATCTCGGCGTACGGCTGCTGGACCGCACACCCCAGGGCACCCGGCTCACTCCGGCCGGCCAGAGCTTCCTCCCCAGGGCCCAAGCCCTGCTGCAGGCCGCCCGCCGAGCCGAGCTGGCCGTGCGTGGACAAGCCGAGACCGAACGAATCGCCATCGGCTACGTCGAAGACCTGGTGATCACCGCCGCCGTACGGGAACTGCGCCGTCGTCGTCCGGACGCCGAGATCGCCACCCGGTACCTGAGCTGCCGCGACGTCGGGGCGCTGTCCGACAAGCGCGTCGACGCCTTGATCGCGCGGGCCCCGCTGCCGTTCGCCGCCGACGACGTGTTCACCACCCCGCTGTACGAGGAGCCCCGGATGCTCGCGGTCCCGCGCGGCCATCCCCTGGCCGACCGCACGTCGGTGACCGCGGAAGAACTGGCCGGCGAGGAGGCGGCGCCGTGCGCGTTCGAGACCGCGGACTGGACTTCCTACCGGATCCTCGGGGCCGGCATGCCGCCGGTCGAGAGCTACGAGGACAAGCTCGAACTCGTCGCGAGTGGCAGGGCGATCGCCGTGCTACCGGTCGGCGATCGGCGTAGTTCACTGCGTCCCGACCTCGTCACCGTCCCGATCGAGGGCGCTCCTCCCAGCCAGGTCGTCCTGGTCAGCCGCAAGGGCGACCTGAATCCGATGATCAGGAATCTCCGGCTGGCGGCCAAGGCCGTCCTGACCGCCCCGGCAGCCTGACCGGGACCAGTCGACCCGCTCGTGGCGTGGCTGACGTGTTTGCTCGTTGATCTCGGTTGTGGCCTGGTGTTGTGCTGAACTTGTGCTGAGCGGTGGGTCTGTTCCTGGGTGGGGAGGGTAAATCCAACGGCGGATCCAACGATCATGGGAGAGACGTCAAGTGACTGACACCACGGTGGAGTTGGAGACCGTGGAGCCTGTCGGAAGGGCTGCAGTTGACCCGCCTGGTCAGCTGCTGCTGCAGTTGACCAGGCGGGTCTTGGAGTCTGCCCTGGAAGGTGAGATCACCGATCACCTCGACTACGAGAAGCACGAAGCTGCTGGCCGGGGCAGCGGCAACTCCCGCAACGGAGGCCGGGCCAAGTCCGTGCTGGCCGACGTCGGGCCGGTCGAGGTCAAAGTCCCGCGTGACGCCTCGGCGCCGTAAACGCCGTAAACCTCGGCTCACCTGGCCGAGGTTTCGGGAAGTGCTTCCGGCGGCGGCAGGAAAAGGACCTAGACAATCCTCATTCTTGCTGGTCGGAGGAAGTTTCTGCTTTCCGGCCGCCTCTCGGACAGCCCACTTCATGAAATCCCAGTCCACTTCATGAAAGCCCGAGGCTAAAGGCGATCTCCAGGCCATTCTTTTGGATCAGCCCGAATCCGCGGTGCCCGGCAAGACACCTCGCGACGTTGTCGCACGACCCGAATACACCTGTGCACAGGTCATACGCCGCCTTGCGATGTATCTCACCGGGCACCGCGGCCCGATCCGACACGATCCAGAAGAAACGCCTTATGCCAGCAGAGCGCCGAGGAGCATCCCGCCGATCAGGCCGACGGCGCTGACCACGAGGGCGGGCACGGCGAGTCGCTCGTGCCGGACGGTCTTGGCGATGATGGCCAGTATCAGGCCGATCACACCGAAGACGATCGGGAAGAAGATCAATGAGATCACGCCCAGCACCATCGCGATGATGCTCAGCACGTTGCCGGTCGCCGTGCCCTGCGGTGCGCCGTGGGGCTGCTGTCCGGTCGGGCGGTGGCCATACTGCGTTGTCATCCGTCTCTCCTTCGAGTGATTGCCCTCAGACCTGATCCGGCATGGACCGGACACCCTACGGTTGCCCGCGATTTCCTTTGAAACACCGCGACTTGAGGTCGCGGTCACGATGATCAGCATGGGTGCCGTACGGTTCTCGGTGCTGTGCATTGGCCCCATGGCTTCGGCCCCATAGCTTCGTACGGTCCCGCGTAGACGCTCGGGGCGACGCATGACTTCGTCTGCTCCCCGTACCTGCGGGGGACGGTCCCACCGAGCAGACCGGCCGTGGCCCGCCCGCCGCTCGACTGCTTTCCGCCCGCGGATAAGGTCCTTCGGCGTCGTACGCGTAGGACATCACTTCACCCCGCACCGCATTTCTGGTCAGTGCGGGAGGAAGAGCCGACGGTCAGGGCGCCGGTCTCGTCCATGCGGACCTGCTCGGCGAGCTGGGTCAGGATCTGCTCCAGCTGGAGGCCGGTGCGATCAGCGATCGCGCGCAGTCGGCGGCTGGTATCGGCATTCGGCCGCACTGCGTCTTCAGTTCATCGCGTGCGTCCTGCTGTTCCTTCTGCCACGCGGACTGCTGGGCCGGAGCCTCCGCCCGACGTTCTTCACGGTCACACGGCCACGCATTGCCCTGCCCGTCCGGCTCCGGACGGTGGACAGGCCGGCTCTGCCCACTCATCGAAGAGGCGACGCGTCGCCATTCGGCATGCCGGGCCACCCACTGCTCGGCAAGGTCTGCCCAGGGGGTAACCCCTAGCACCGCCCTGAGGGCAGCGCCTCGTACGTCGGGGGGAGAGCCGGATGGGCCGGTCCCTTCGTCGCTGGTGGGATGGTCGTCGACCTCCGGTTCCGGGGGTCAAACACCGGGGGCCACAGCCTGAGCGCTGAACACGCAGGCACCCCAACAGGACGGGGACCATCATGCAAGTGTCAGGAAGGCGTCGGCGGGGTCTGCTCGTCCTGAGCAGTCTGTGCGCGGTTCTCCTCGCCACGTCGGCCGGGACGGCGGCGGCGAGGCCGCCGCAGACCGATCCGCTCCAACGGCAGGTGGATGCGGTCCACGACAGCGGCGCCGTTGGTGTGTCCGCCGAGGCGACGTCACCGGACACACGTGACATCGCGCGCGGGGACGGCCGAGAGGGGTACCAGGAGGCCGATGCCACTGAACGGCAGATTTCGGATCGGCAGCGCCACCAAGACCTTCACCGCCACGGTCGTGCTGCAACTCGTCGGCGAGGGGCGAATGTCCCTGGAGGACACCGTCGAGCAGTGGCTTCCGGGAGTGGTTCAGGGCAACGGCAACGACGGCAGCCAGATCACCGTACGGCAGTTGCTGCAGCACACCAGCGGCATCCGTGACGACGGGCTGGAGATACCCGCGTTGAAAAGCGCGGACGGCTATCGAGCCGAGCGGTTCCGCACCTACACCCCCGAGGAGTTGGTGGGGCTGGCAATGCGGCACCTTCCCGCACCCTCCCCGAGCGCCGACTGGTCGTACTCCAACACCAACTACATTCTCGCCGCGATGATCACCCAAAAGGTGACCGGCCACAGTTGGGCACAGGAGGTGAACGACCGGATCATCCGCCCGCTGGGGCTGAGGGACACCAGCACGCCCGGCACCTTCCCGTTCATCCTGGGCCCGCACGCCGAGGGCTACGCGTTCGGCACCGGCACCGGCATCAGCACCGGCATCGATGTCACGGTGCTCAATTCGAGTATGGCGGTCGGCTCCGGATCGGTCATCAGCACCGTGCACGACCTGAACCGGTTCTACGCCGCGCTGCTCGGCGGCCGTCTGCTGGCTCCGGCGCAACTGGACGAGATGACGACCACCGTGAACGCGCCCGAGCTGGGTGTGAGGTATGGACTCGGTCTGGCCGAGATCCCGTTGTCCTGCGGCGGCAGCTACTTCGGTCACCGGGGCGAACTGCTCGGCTATATCACCTGGGCCGGCGCCACCCGAGACGGGACCCGGACCGCCGTGGTGTACGTCAACAGCGACGGCGGTCAGGACACCGAGCAGGCCATGATCACACTCCTGGACCAGGAACTGTGCCGGACCCGTTCCCAGTCCTCCAACCGATCCTGACCTTCATGTCGGTTGGGAGGCCTGCCGCTGGCAGCAGCAGGCATTGGCCCCGGCGCCCGTGTGACCAGCGGTGCCTGCCGCCGCCGGCCTGGACCACGGCGCGCGGTGGCGGACCGAGAAGCATCCACGCCGGACGATCTTCGACGCGATCCGGTACGTGTGCTCGGAGGACTGCTGGTGGCGGTCCCCGCCTGTGGACTTTCCGCCGTCCCCGACCGTCTATGGGTTCTTGCGGCGCTGGACCAAGTCCGGGGTGTGGGACGGCGGAAAACTGATCCACGGCCGCAAGAGACACCTGCTGACAGAGACACACGGCCTTCCCCGGACGTGATGGTTGCCTCTGCCGGTCTCCACGACAGCAAGCCGGCGAAGGAACTGCTGCAGGTTTCGTCGTCCTGCCCCGCAGACGGGTGGTCGAGCGCTCGTGGGCGTGGGCCATGCGCGCTCGACGCCTGCTCAGGGACCATGAATGACTGCTGCGAGCTCTGAGGCGATGCTCAACCTCGCGGCGATCGGACTGATGCTCCGACGCCTCACCCGCCGAACTGCCCACCCCACCGCTGCCCGTCCCCGGCCTGGCCGAGTTCTGCGAGCGGCCTGAACAGGTCGACCGGTCCATACACCGCCGGCGCGTCCGCGTCGGGCCTCGGGGTGGGCTTCGTTATCGGCGCAGGCAGTGGAATGCCGCGTGGGTGAGGCGGGGCGTGGCGCGGGAGACGATGTCGAATCCGGCTCTGTCCAGCATGCCTTCCATGATCCACGTATAGGTGGAGAACTCCTCGCGGACGTGGGCCTCGAAGTCGGCGCGGGTGAAGCCTTCCCCTTCGGGGCGGCCGGCGGTGTCGATCCATCGCTGCACCTGCGTGTCGGCGGTGACGGGCTCGAAACTGAAGACGACGTCCCAGAGGTAGAAGGTGCCGCCGGGGCGGAGCATGCCGGCGGCATTGAGGAGCGCCTGCTGTTTGAAGAAGTCGGGGAGCTGGTGCAGAGCCGACTTGGTGGTGAGCACGTCGGCGGGCTCCGTGCGGTGGTCGTAGTCCAGGAAGCCGGCCCGGTGCCACTGCGGCGCGACACCGAAGCTTTCGGCCCGCGCCCGGGCGAAGGCCAGCATCTCCTCGGAGACGTCGACGCCGTGTGCCTGGGCGCCGCGTCGCGCCGCCTGGACGACCAGCGAGCCGGTACCGCAGGCCAGGTCCACCAGCCGGCTGCCCTCGCCCACTTTCAGCCGGTCCAGCAGTGCGTCATCGGCGGCCGGATCGGTGCCCTGATTGCGGTCGTAGGCGGCGACCGCTGCTTTGCTGCCCAGGTCGATACCGGCCGGCGCGTACTCGGGAAACAGCCAGGCGGGGCGGGGCCGGGTGCTGTGGCTTGATGACATGCCTCGTTTGTAGGCTCCCGGCACGATGCGCGGCAACAGCAGCTTGCGCACTGCGGCGTTGCGGAAGGCGAAAGATGCAGGACCACGACCAGTACCGGCTCTTCCTTCACCTCGCCCAGACACTGAGCTTCACCCGCACCGCGGCCGACTGCCATGTCAGCCCGGCCACCTTGTCCCGCACCGTCCAGCGGCTGGAGAGCGCGGTTGGGCACCGGTTACTGGACCGTGGCCCGCACGGCGTGGCCCTGACCGGACACGGCCGCCGTTTCCTGCACTATGCCTCTCAAGCTCTCAAGTTGTGGGACCGCTACCACGACCAGGACGCCGCCGGCGACGACCTCGGCGGACACCTGCGGGTGTTCGCTTCCGTCACCGCCTGCCAGAGTCTGCTGCCCGACCTGCTCGCCCCGATCCGTATCGCGCATCCCCGCGTGCGTATCTCCGTACGCACCGGCGACGCCGCATCCGCCCTCGCCCTCCTGGACTACGGCGAAGCCGAACTCGCCGTCGCCGCCCTCCCCGCCCGCATCCCCGTCACCCTGCTGACCCGGCAGATCACCCGCACCCCTCTTCTCCTCATCCAGACCGCCCCCGCCCCACCGACAGGCCAACTACCCGCTCCCGGGCAACCCTTCGTCCTGCCACGACAAGGACCCGTCCGTACGGCAGCCGACCAGTGGTTCAAAAGCCTCCGCCACACCCCCCGCATCGCCGCCGAACCCGACGGCCACGAAGCCCTGCTCACCCTGGTCGCTCTGGGCTACGGCACCGGCATCATCCCCGGCCTCGTCCTCCAGCACAGCAGCATCCGCTCCCGGTTCCACCAGGTGCCCACCCCCTCCAGCCCCGGAGAACTCTCCATCGGCGTGTGCGTCCGACGCACTGACCTGCACCGACCCCTGGTCGCCGCAGCCTGGGCAGCAGCACAACAAATCCAAGAACACAGATCTGACATGTAGGCCTCGGAAGCAGGTTCTCAGCGGTGGAAGATGTCGCCGAAAGAGGCATCAGGCGGGTGTGGCCGGCACCGGGGGCGGACGCCTTCGAACGCCGGCTCGCCGAGCGCCTGGAAGGACTCGCGCCCGGCATCGGCGCGGAGGCCGAGCGCTGGACCCGGACCCTGTACGACGGCGACCCTCACAACCTGCCCCGGCGGCAGGGCACGGTCCGGCTCTGCCTCAGCCATGTCCGACCGGCGCTGCTGGAGTGGTCGAACCGATACGACCGCTTGCGGGAAGTCACCCGCGACGATGTCCTCACCCGGGACCCGGGTCAAAAAACCGCACGGCCACCACCGCCGCGACCAACTCGTCGCCTTGCGCTTACTTTTCGGGGAACTGAGGGAGCCGCGGCGGCACGGGTTTCAGTCCGCCCAAGGTGAGGTCGAGGAGGGGGAGCAGGTGGTCCCAGTGGCGCTGCCGTGCGGAAGGGTTGAAGGCGTCGGTGTCGGACATGGTGAAGCCGTGGACGGTGCCGGGGTAGATCTCGGATGTGTATCGGACACCTGCGGCGTCCAGGGCCTGGTTGAGCTCGCCGAGGGCCTCGGGCGTCATATCGGTTTCGGCGTGGCCGAGGTGGACCTGGGCGGTGATCCCGGCGAAGGCGTCGGGCCCGTCCGCGCCCACGGGGCCGTGGAATGCGGCGAGGGCGGCCACTTGGCCGGGGTGGGCCGCGGCGGCGCGCATCGCCAGGAGGCCGCCTATGCAGTAGCCGGTCACCGCGACCGGTCCGGCGCTGACCTCGGGCTGGGTGGTGAGGAACCTGAGGTAGGCGGCGGCGTCGCGCAGGACGCGTTCGGCGGTGTGCGCCTCGATCAAGGGCATCAACTGGGCCATGAGCGCGGGCCGGACGTCTTCTCCGATGTGCTCGGGAAGTTCGATCAGCGGTGCCGGGCCGTGCCGGTAGAAGAGGTTGGGGACGAGCACGTAGTACCCGTGCCCGGCCAGTTCGCGGGCCATCTCCCGCAGTACGGGCCGGATGCCGAAACCGTCTGCATACATCAGCACCCCCGGGTGCCGCTCGCCGTGGTCGGGGAAGGCGGCGAAGGCGTCGGCCTGGCCGTCTGCGGTGGGGATCTGCAGTGCTTGGGTGGGCAAGAGCTTCCTTCTTCGGAGTTCGCTCGACAAACGTTTGTCGCGCTAACGTTTTCGGCGCGAGTGAACGTACATCGTTAGTCTGACTAACGCAATGGACAGGATGGGCGTCATGATCAGAGCCGAAGCCGCGGACGTGCCCGACGACGCGCTCAAGACACCCGGCAGGCTGCGTCGGCGGGCGAGCCGACTGTTGTCGCAGCTGACCACGCGGTCGGACCGGCTGATCACCGAGGGGCTGGCCCGGGCCGATGCCCGCAAGTGGCACTACGCCGTGCTCGCCTCGCTGCAGGAGCACGGGCCGACCAGCCAGGCGGGGCTGAGCAGACGCTCAGGCATCTACCGCAGTGACATGGTCGGCGTACTCAACGAACTGGCCGAGCGTGACCTCGTCGAGCGGGTGCCGGATCCCGATGACCGGCGCCGCAACATCATCACGATCTCTGCCCGAGGCCGCCGTCACCTACGCCGCCTCGACAAGGTCCTGGACGACCTCCATGACGAACTGCTCGCACCGCTGAGTCCGGCCGAACGCGACCAGTTCGTGCGGTTGCTCACCCGCTTGCTGGACCATCACACCCGGACCTCCTGACCCCGCATCCCTGCCGACCCCACGGATACACCCAACTGATATACGCGGACCGACCCGCGAGTTCCCGCTGAACGAGCTTCAGTTCCGCTGAACCCACGGGCCTCCCGGGGTCTGAGGAACATTCGTGTCAGACCGTGCGCCAGGTGTTCGTCGGCCCTGGTGGGCGGCTGACGGAGTGTCGCCCGCGAGGCCGGTCTGAAATCGGTCCACGGACAAAGCCCTATTGTCTGCGGTTGTCTGTGGTTGTCTGTGGGAGATGGGATCGCCACCTGCGGCGACGTCTTCGGGCCCGTGACATGAAGCGGCTCTGTCGTCTGCGGCAAAGGGGAGGCGGTGCCTGTCGTCCTGCGTCTGCCGGCCGGGAAAGCTCTGACCATCCGGCCGGCGGCGGCCGTCTTTCTCGACTCCCCCGGCAACCCGAACACCCTGCGGAACCAGGGCCCGTCTTCAAAGTGATCTTGTCCGGAGCGGGGATATGACCGGTGAGACCGCGGGTTCGTAGGAATCGGCGTCTGGGCGGGGGAGGGATTACCTGGGCCGGCACCGTCTACCGGGGAGAAGCCGCAGACGGCGAGGTCACCCGGGACTGCGGCTATGTCGTCAGAGCGCCGAACCCCCTCAACCCGAGCAGGCGCGTCGTACTCATCGGCGGCTGGTCCGCCTACGGCACAGTGGCCGCGGCCCGCTGGCCGGCAGAAGAGGGCGCCAGCCGCTCGTTGGACGCCGATGTCGCCGTGCTCGTAGAAGCCTCGGTCCTACGCGACGGCCACGTATCCGCGCCTCGCGTTCTACGCCTGGCAGGCCTCCACCTGTGAGCTGCTGCATCGCTGATTTGAGAGGGGCCCTTACGAGCTCGTGCCTGGCCCCGGCACCGACGGCTCGGCGGCGAGGGCGTGACGTCGGCACGAACTGATGCCGTTCGTGCCGCAACGGACCGATCTCAGCGATGAGTTCAGCGATCACGTCGGGCGTCAGCCCGGTGATCCGCCGGCTGCGGATGACTGCTGCACGCGCCCGGTTCCCCGCCACACGGATCATGATCAACTATCAGGGTTGCGACGCGTTACCGCCAACCATGCACGAGCTCGCTGGGCGGCCTACGCGGTTGTGGCGATGCCGCCGTCGACGGGGATCACGGCGCCCGTCAGGTATGCGCCTGCCCGGCTGGCGAGGAACACGGTGACACCCGCCATGTCGTCGTCGCGGCCGATCCGGCGTAGTGGGGCCGACGCCTCGATCGCTTCGCCGAACTCATCGAGGGTTGCAGCCATCATCGTCGACGGGAACGGTCCCGGCGCCACGGCGTTCACGGTGACGTGCTGCGGTCCTAGTTCCTTGGCGAGCACTCTGGTGAGTTGATGCAGCGCGGCCTTGCTGCTGGAGTACGAGTAGTTGGGCCGCTGGGGGATGTGGATGGCGGCGATGCTGCCGATGTTGATGATCCGTGCCGGATCGTCGGCGGTGCCCGCCCTGCGAAGTGTCGGCAGCAGCGCCTGGACCAGCCAGAACGGCGACTTCAGGTTGAGGTCGACGACCGTGTCCCAGGCCGCGTCCGGGAACGTCGCCAGCGGCTCGTCCCATAGGGCGCCCGCGTTGTTGACGAGGATGTCGAGACGCTCCGAGTCGGCGGTGACGAGGTCGGACAGTCGCCGGCACTCGTCGTGGCGGGACAGGTCGGCGGGGATGGCCCGCACCTCACCGAATGTGGACAGCTCTTCCTGCGCCTGAGCGCACGCTTCTGCGTTGCGTGAGCTGATGACCACGCGGGCGCCCGCCTGGAGAAGGCCACGCGCGATCATCATCCCGATGCCTCTGGTACCACCGGTGACGAGCGCGCGCTTTCCACGCAGGTCGAAAAGTTCTGCATGCGTCGTGAATTTGTTGTCTGCCACTTTTCGCTTACCGCTTTTCTCGTTGGTCGTGCGGGATGATGCGTCGACGCGTCGGGTGTTCGGTTCGGCTGTCGGTTTTTTAGTCACGACTTTGCCGGGGTTGTGGTGGCTGACGGTGGAAGAAACTCATGCCCATGCGGCCGAGCCCGAGCCCGAGCCCGAGCCCGAGCCCGAGCCCGAGCCCGAGAGTCGAGACGTCGGGGTTTTTTCTGGTTTGCGTTATTGCATTGGAGATGCTTCTGGGGTGTCGGTCGTCCGACTCCCACTTATTCGTGTTTGGCCGGCAGTCGGTACAGAAGTCAGACAGCCTTCCGGGGCACCGGCGAGACCTTGGTGATACCGGCATGTCCTCAACGCTATGGCCTTGGCGTGCACTTCAAGCAAGCGGAACAGGTAGGGAATCGGCAGGGTGCTCCCACGGGGCGGCGGCCGCACCCCTGGGTGCTGTTGAGCCGCGGGGCCGTGCGGGCACGGCCCCGACTGCCTGGGCGTCGCTGTGCGACATGAGCCCCTGCCCGACGAGCAGGAGGCCGTCCGTGACGCTGCCGGCATCATCGCGGAGTGCAACGTCCGGATGGATAAGCAGGCCCGGGCGTACGGAGAGGGCCATTGCTGATTCGGACCAAGGACTCATGTTGCCCCTGGCGCTTCACCCTCATCAGTAGAGGTATCAGGAAATTCCTCTTGTCTTGTCGTGCCACGGAACCGAGCGCCTGCTGGCCAAAGTGCGGAACTGTATTCGCGTCTCCGTCAATAGCACTCGGTCGTAGATGTCATTGACCATGCCAAACAGTGCGGTCGTCGAGAAAACGCCGAATAGAGATGCAGGGCTGTGCAGGATGGCTGCTGTGTCTTGCATGTCACCGGAACTGACCGCGGACCAGGTCATGGGTGTGATTGCGGCGTGGGAAGCGGCGTGGGCCGATGACAGCGGCGCGCTGGTCGCTCTGATGCGTGGCGGGCAGGGAGAGCAGTCGTCGGCGGTGCTGGTGGCTCAGTACAGCGCCGGCAGAGTGCAGAGCATGCTGCTGGTCGTTACCGGCATCGCAGGTATGGACGGAGCCGACCGGCAAAGAGCGCTGGCCGAGTTGTGACAGGGCCTCGTTTCCCACATGACCACGACGGCGTTGCGCATGATGTCCGGCTGGGCCCGCAACGCGGACAACGACATCCCAGCCACCCGTGACCTCGCCCGCCACGTTCTGCAGGCGATTTCGTCCTTCACCGCGGACGGCGACGACCTGGAGCAGGTGCGGGCCCTGTTTGCCCACCCGCGAGCGATGCCGGCTCGCCGCAGAACGGTCGCAGCGTGCCGTGCACGCACTGCCCGACGCCACCGCCCGGCCGGGCCCCGGCCTGAGCACCCGGTAACCCCTGGCCGCTGCCCCGCCGGGCGGCACCGTCCCGTCGACCGGCCGTCGGACACCGCGGCTCGTCGACCGGCGCCTCACTGCAGAGCGGCCACCGTTCTCCGCGTATCAACTCGACGTCACCCGGTCGGCCGCCCCCCACCGCGCCCACGTGTGTGCGGGTCGGCGCGGGCCCGGTGGGTTCTTGCCGTCAGCGCGGGATGGTCAGTTCCAACGTGTCGGCACTCGCTCCTCCTCCGCAGCTGGGTGAACCGGCGACGAAGTACGCGCGGTTACCGATCTGCGCCGCGCCGAACCCATGACGGCTGCCCGGCAGCGCCGTGACGGCACTCCACCGGTCGGTTCGCGGGTCGTAGACGGTGACGTCGTCGAACGTGTCGGTGCTGCTTCCCGGCCTGCATTCGCCACCCGCGTAGACGAGGCGTCCGTCAAGGACGACCGCCGCGCCGGCGGACCGGGCGGTGGACAGCGGCGCCGCCCGGACCCAACGCCGGCGGCGGACGTCGTACACGTCGTGGCGGGTGAGGTTGTCGTCGACGTCCTCGACCCGACCGCCCACGACATGGATGAGGTCACCGAGAACTGCCACGCCGGCGTGGTCCCTTCCCTCGACCGGCAGGGGTTCGGCCGTGACGTAGGTGTTGCGCCGTGGGTCGAAGACGTAATGGGTACGCACGATGCCGTACCCCAGCGAGAACGGCGACCCCTGCGGGGTGACGACCCGGTGGGAGTCTCGGCCGCCGAGCAGGTGCAGGCGTCCGTCGACGGCCGCCACTGCGATCGATCCGAGTGCCACCGGCATCTCGGGGAGACGGTCCCATACGTCACGGCGCGGGTCGTAGACGTACGCGTCCCGCTGCGGATTCATGTGGACAGGGCTGGTGAACCCGCCGAAGACGTACAGCCGGCCGTCCAGCGCGGCCACACCGGCGTGTGTGAGCGGCTTGGGCAGCGGGGCGTGGCTGGACCACCTGTCCTGCCTGGGGTCGTAACTGTGCACCTCGGTTGTCGCCCACACCGGGGTTTCGTCGCCCTTTTGCACGGTGCCGCCCACGACATACATCCGCCCGCCGACCGCGGCCACCCCGACCTCGGCCCGCTTGACCGGCAGCGGACTGCGCGCGCGCCACAGCCCCCGGGGCGTCGGTCCTGCCGAGGGCTCCGCCGCCTCTGCCGAGGGCTGCCGGGACAGGGCGGACACGCCTGCCACTGCCAGCCCGCCGGACACCACGGCTTTGAAGATATTGCGCCGCTGCCTGTTGAACTCCATGGCTACTTACCTTTCCTGTGCGAAAGCACCGGGTACGGCGTCCGCCGTCGCGCGTCACGCCGGTTGTCCGCCGGCGGTGCAAGGGCTGACACATCCGAACGCTGGGCGGCGAGTCCGCTGTCCAGCACACCTGCCGACGTCAACCGGGCACGTGGTGCTGCGATTTGACCGCCCGGCGAAGCTGCCTGTCCAAGACCTTTTGGGCTTCCTCGATACCCCATCGGTATCGGGGGCCGTTCCATTCCATCTGCCCAGCGGACGCAAGAGGTTTCTGCCGACCCTGCTCCTTGTCCGGCTGAGCTGTCCGGGGGCGGGCAGACACAGCTGCCGGCCCGGCTGCATGAAGACATCGGCGTGGAAGACGGTGCCGTCGGACATCGCGCGGCCGTCGTTGATGCGGGCGACGGTCCGCCAGGCCGGACCGTCGCCCGGTCGGCACTCAGCGACGCTCCACAGACTTTCCACCGGTCGCATGTCCCGTACCGCGTACAGCGGCTCGTGCACGGCGGCGGGCATCGACGCCCGCTCGGCGGCGGCGTGGGCAGTGGCGTCGGCAGCCACTGTGATGGGGGAGGCAGCCGCCGCAGCCAGGGCGCTGCAGGCGGGAAGCCGGACCAGGACGCTGCCGATCGGCACGGCAGCTGCACGGTGGGCAGAGCGCGTGGTGTGCGGCGTGCGGCGGGCCGCCCTCGTAGCCGTGCAGGGATTCGCTGTCCGCCGGTGGTTCGATGCCGAGGGTCCTCAGAGGTACTGCTGCGCGGTCATCAGCTGCTGGTTGGCGTGGATGCCTGGTCCATCTCAAGCAGCCGCGACTGTCCGGGCTGGGGCGAAACCCGGCTGCTCCGGCGGACGTCCTGGTCCGCCTGACCAGGCATGCGGCCGGTCGCCACAGGCTAGTGACGCACAGGGGACCGCTTCCGGACACGGTGGTCGAGGCACTGCTGACACACGGCGGCAGGGATTCGGCGGTGCTCCTGCACGGAAGCCGGGTCTCCCCGGCGACACATCGAGATTGCATCCCGCCTGACCGAGCACGTCCTCCTGGCCCTCGCGGTCCCGGCCGTCCGCAACCGGGGCAAACGCTGAGCCCGTCCACCCGGCACGAAGCGACCGGTGCACCCGAGCGCTAGGCGTTGCTCCACCCGGCTGTGCTGCCATACAAGTCCAGCAGGTCCACCACGAAGAGGAGGGTCGAGCCCGCCGGGATCAACGGTGATGGCGACTGATTGCCGTAGCCGAGACGTGGGGGAACGATGATCTCGCGTCGACCGCCGACCTTCATCCCCTTCACCCCACGGTCCCAGCCCTTGATGACCCTGCCACTGCCCAGGGCGAACTTGAACGGCTGGTCCCGGTCCCAGGAGGCATCGAACTCCTTCCCGGACTCGAAGACCACCCCGACGTAGTGGACCCTGACCACCATGCCCGACTTCACCTCGGCCCCGTCCCCGACGACCAGGTCCCGGACGGTCAACTCGGTAGGCGCGTCACCCTCCGGAACGCTGATCTCGGGCTTCGTCAGTTCACTCATCGCACCCTCATCGCTCGCCGTCGAATGCCCTCCGTGCGGGCCGCCCGGACACATGGCACCGCGTGCGGCAGGTGGACACGCTACCGGGAGGGCCGGATCCGTCCCGCCCGACGGTCACTTCCCACGGTGCCGCCGGAACCAGTGGGTCGACGGCCGTGCCGAGCCGTTCGAGCAGGGCCGGCGGTGCGTCGGCCACCTGTTCACTCACCGCGTGCAGGGATCGAGCTCCGGCGAGGACCGCGCGGGCCGTCAGTGTCAGGAGTGTCAGGAGAGGGTGCCGTACTCCCCGCGGATTCCGCGGGTCCGGGACCTGCGCGAGGCGTTCCAGCAGATCCGGAAGATTGCTCCCGGACACCTCCGGATGCGGTCCGAGCTGTTCCGCGGTCCGAGCTGTTCCAAGGCAGGGGGACCAGAGATGACGCGTCGGCAGACACAGGCAGTCCAAGGTCACAGAGAGTGGAGAACTCCATGATCGCGGACGTCCGTTCCTGCTGTGTACCGAACCCCGCCCGACCTGAGGAGACGTCGGTAACCGAGCGTCAGCCGACTACGCCGAAGTCCTGGCCGAAGAGGGTGCGGTAGTACGCGACTTCCGGTTCGCGCTTTATCCAGATGCCGCCGGTGGGGGGCTCCGTTGTTGCGTTGTCGAACCATCCGGCTGGTTTCCTCTGCGCTCTTCGAGATGCACGAAGAATGGTTCGCCGTACCGAGCCGCCACCTCCCTGAAGGTGATATGGGTGATATCTGCCGTAAGCTCTTTTTGGTTCCTCCGTGCTATCCGACGCACCGAGCCGCAACCGTCAGTTGAGCCGCCACACCATGACGAGGGACACCGCCTGGCGGATGCGTGTTCCCGACCGATTGGCACTCGCTCCGGTACCCTCCCGTGCGGTCACCGGAGGCCATGTAACCAGCGATTACTGGGCAGTTGACCTCAGGGTTTCGTGGTAGCGTCCTTGTTCGCAGGGACAGCGCAACCTGAAAGGGAAATCGTGAACACGGAGAAGATCGTCGCTCGCCGCCTCTCGCTGGAAGAGGTGACGAAGCTCGGCGTGAAGGACAGGCTCTTCGTTTCCGCCGACACGTCAGAACTCAAGATTCCCGACTGCTATGTTTCTGCTTTTCTGACCAGGTCCGGTGAGGATTTCGAGGGCGGCTCGGTCACGGTGAGAACCGTATTCCAGGAAGAGGTTTCCTGCCTTCCTGACGGCGAGGACGAAGCCGGAATCTACGTGGCCGACGAAAACGGCTCGGTGACCATCGAGGTCCTCCAGTCCGCCGGTGTCGTGCTGGACCTGGCGCTTTTCGTCCCGGGTGGAGACAGGGGGGCCCTCACGGCCCTTTACGCTGCGGCCCGGCAGGCGTTCGGCGCCGACATCGTGCAGATCTGGCGCCAGGGCCTCAAGGAGGTTCCCGACGTGAAGGTCGACATCTTCGAGGAGCAGATTCCGCGGGGACGCAAGGGAGGCGACAGCCCCAAGCGTGACCGTCGCGCGATCGACACCTACCCCACCCGTGCGGACTTCATCGAGTTCTCCGAGGGGTGGAAGCCGGTCGTTGAGATTCACCGGCCGATCGTTGACGACACCCCGACGATCTGAGGCGGCGTTACCTCGCGTTCTCGGCCTGAGGAAATGCCGAGAACGCATACGCCGGACCCGGTCGTTCCCCGAGCGGCCCGGGGAGCCGTCGGAAAACAACTCACGAACGCCGAAGCGCCGTTCCACCCGATGACCTCACGAGACAGTCCGTCTGACCAAGATCAAAGCTGGAAGTCACTCTGCGACAGCCCTCGGGGCTTCGACGTGGTCGAGTGACGTCCACTTCATGCTCAGGCCGGGCCGAGGAGGCGTGAGGGGGCCTCACCCCGGTTCCCGGCGTTGTGGGTCGCGGGAAGCCTCGCCGACCCGGACGCCAACGTCCTGGGATCGGCGGCCTCCGCCTCCCCGGCCGCCGGAGCGATCAACGCGGACCTCATCGCCGAGGACATCCGCCGCGCAGTCGGGGCTCACCGCGACCCCTTCTCGCGCGGACACCCTCTACCGCTCCGCCTGTGCGCCGACGCGCATCCACGCCGTGCCCCGCGCCCGGAACCACAGGCATGCGAGCCGTGCCAGGGTGAAGACACCCACCGCGATCCACAGCCAGGTCAGATCGCCGTGCGCCGCGAACAGGATCGCGAGCAGTCCGAGGAACACGGCCGTGCACGCCAGCGACGCCCACGCCAGGAACACCGCGTCGCCCGCGCCGATGAGCACGCCGTCGAGCACGAACACGACCCCGGCGACCGGCTGGAAGACCGCGGCGACGATCAGAACCGGCATCAGCACGCGCGCCACCTCCTGATCGCTGGTGAACGCCCCGGCCAGCACCGGGCTCAGCGCCGCCAATCCGACGCCGGTGACCACCCCGAACCAGAGCCCCCACCGGTTCATCTGCGCGACCACCCGCCTCGTCCGCTCGATCCGCCCGGCGCCCAGCTCGTGCCCGACCAGCGCCTGCGCGGCGATCGCGAGGGCGTCGAGCGCGAGAGCGAGCATGATCCACAGGTTCGCGGCGATGGTGTTCGCGGCCAGCGCGTCGGTGCCCAGCCGGCCCGCGGCCCACACCGCGGCCAGCCAGTAGACCCGCAGGCCGATCGTGCGCACGAGCAGCGCGAAGTTCGCGGAGAGCGACGCGCGGATCGCCCGCACATCCGGCCACGGGGTGACCCCCTCGGCGCGGCACGCACTCACCACGATGTACGCGTACGCGACCGCCATCGCCGTCTGTACGCTCGCCGTTCCGGCCGCCGAGCCCGCGATCCCGAACCCGCACGGGTACACCAGGATCCAGTTCACCAGCGCATTGACGACCGCTGCCGCCGCCGCGACCACCAGCGGGGTGCGCATGTCGTGCAGGCCGCGCAGCAGCCCGGTCGCGGCGAGCACGAGCAGCATCCCCGGCAGCCCCACGGAACTGACCCGCAGGTAGGTCGCCGCGTACGGGGCCGCCTGCGTTCCCGCGCCGAGCCAGCGCACGATCGGGTCCGCACCCAGCACGCCGACGACCGCGAGCAGCAGACCGAGTCCGGCCGCCAGGTAGAGCCCATTGATCCCGCGCGCCAGGCCCTCCTTGCGCTGTCCGGCTCCGATGAGCCGGGAGACCTGCGCGGTGGTGCTGTAGGCGAGGAAGATGCACACGTTGACGAGCGTGTTCAGGGCGGCTCCGGCTGTACCGAGCCCGGCGAGCTGAGCGGGGCCCAGGTGCCCGACGACGGCGCTGTCGGTGAGCACGAACAGCGGTTCGGCCAGCAGCGCGCCGAGCGCGGGTATCGCCAGGGCGCGGACCTGCCGCCCGGAGACACGCGTCGCGTCGTCCGTGTCCTGCGTGAGATCGGCTTTCACGTCGCTCCGCTTCAGATCTGGTGGTGCAGCATGCGCAGCAGGTGGTCGAGGACGCGTCCGCCACTGGCGCGAAGCCCGTCGTGCTCGTGCTCGTCGGTCGCCCACAGCCGCAGGCCCCTGATGGTCTCGGCGGTCTGCAGCGAGTAAGTGGCGTCGACGTACATGTCGTCGAGGTAGACGGCGGCGACCACGGGGACGTCGTTCGCGGCCAACTGCTGAGGATCGTAGAGATCGGGCCAGCCCTCGCGGGCGAACAGCATCTCGGCGGGCTCGCGCAGGGGCGCGAGACAGGGTTGGTCGAAGTGGCACGGGTAGGTCATCTCGCCGGTGAACAGCACCGGGGCGTCCCCGGCCAGCGCCGTACGCGCGTCGAACCGGGGGAACTCGCCGCGCACTCGCCGAGCTGCCCAGTTCGTCGCGCCGGTGCCGCGCTGGGCGTAGGTGAGTTCATGCATGAGCGGGTTCAGCGGCAGTTGGGCGTAGCTGAGGAAAGCCGCGGCGCGGGCGAGGAAACCGTCGGACAGCTCCGCTCCGGCCCAGGTGTCTTCGAGCAGGTGGTGCAGCACGTCCGCGCCGTCGCTCATGCCGAGCATCAGCCCGAGCGACTGGAAGGCCTCGACGGTGAGCAAGGATCCGTCCGGCATCGGTGCCGGGCGCTCGATCAGGTGTGCGGCGATGCGGCGGACCGAGGCGGCGTCCTGCGGGTACCGGCGGTAGTACGCGGTGTTCTTGCGGTGCACGCGCGGATAGGTGGCGCGGTAGACCTCGTCGGCGGTGACGCGCAAACCGGGAAGACCGCCGGTGATGATCGCCTCGCGCAGGCCCTCGGGCGCGAACGAGAGGTAGGTGACGGTGCACATTCCGCCGAAGCTCTGGCCGAGCACCGACCACGGTTCGTCGGTCAGTTCGCGCCTGATCAGTTCGGCGTCGCGGACAATGGCGTCGGCGCGGAAATGGGTGAGGTAGTCGGCCTGCGCGGCGGACCCGCCACGAGCCGGGAGCGTTTGACGGGTGATCGGACTGGAGCGGCCCGTGCCGCGCTGGTCGAGCAGCAGGACGCGGTAGTCGTCGAGTGCGCGGTCCAGCCAGGAGTCCCGGCCGACCGGACGCGGCGCCGCCATGCCGGGGCCGCCTTGCAGGAACAGCAGCCAGGGAAGCTGCTCGCGCTCGCGTCCGGTGGCCACGACCTCGCGCGCGTAGATCTCGATGTGCTCGCCATCCGGCCGATCATGGTCGAGGGGGACGGGGAAGAGATGATCGGTCAGCGTGACACCGGGCATGGAAGGCTCCTTTGCGGCAATGGAGTGATCTTGATACGGGCGCTGCTCCGGCGTACGTTCGGCACCGTCGCTGCGTCAGGCATGCCTCGGCGGTGCGAGGATGCTGATGGCGTTGGCCGCGATGATTGCCGCGATGCTCGACCAGGCGGCCACGTCGAGCTTCTGTCCCGGAACGAGTGCACCGACGGCTGCGGCGAGCACCGGGTTGACGCTCATGAACAGTCCGAACGCCTCCGCGGGAACGCGGCGCAGCGTGAACAGGTCCGCGAGGAACGGCAGAGCGGACGATAGGACTCCGGCCGCGACAGCTGCACCGAGTGCCCCGGCGGAAGGCGTGTGGTGCACCGCGACACCGGCTCCGATGGGCAGGAAGACCAAGGCGGACAGGACCGCTGCGGCTGCTGTGCCCTGTGTTCCGGGGATGCGCTGCCCGACGGAGCGGTTGAGGAGGATGTAAGCGGCCCAGCCGGCAGCGGCGAGCAGACCGAGCCCCATGCCGAGGTAATCGGTGGTAGGGCGCGGGCGCATCAGTGCGACGACTCCCGCCGCGGCGAGTACGGCGCAGCACAGGTCCACGCGTCTGCGCGAACCGGCCAGCGCGATCGTGAGGGGGCCGAGGAACTCCAGGGTCACCGCCAGGCCGAGACCGATCCGGTCGATCGCGGTGTAGAGCGACAGGTTCGTCACACCGAAGTCGGCCGCGAGCAGCAGCACCAGCCCCCACTGGCGCCGTGTGAAGGACCGAAGGCGGGGCCGACCGAAGGTGAGCAGCACCGCCGCCGCGACGTACTGGCGGACCGCGACGACACCGACAGGGCCGAGCACCGGGAAGGCCAGCGACCCGATCGCGGCGCCGAGCTGGGTCGAAAGGCCGCTGGCGAGCATCGTGCAGACCCCGGCCATGGGCACGGAGCCGCGCTTCTTGGGCAGGACGGCGCGGCCTGCTGGACGGACGGGGGCTGCTTGCATGCGTCGATCCTGTGCCGCGCCGGACCGTGCGCAAAATGCATGGAGCCCGCCCGCTATACGCTTCGGTTATGGATGTCGAGCTGCGTCAGTTGCGCTGCCTCGTCGCAATCGTTGACGAGGGCACGTTCACCGACGCCGCGATCGCTCTGGGTGTCTCACAGGCTGCGGTCTCCCGCACGCTTTCGACGCTCGAGAAGCGCCTCGGCGTACGGCTGCTGCGACGTACGCCCCGCGAGACCTCGCCGACCGCGATCGGACTGCGCGTCGTGGCGCACGCCCGGCGCGTGCTGACCGAGGTCGACAACCTGGTACAGGAAGCGACATCGGGTCACGTCGAACTGCGTATAGGCCACCCCTGGTCGGCACTGGGCCGACTCACACCCGCCTTTCAGCACCGGTGGCGGGAATCGCACCCGAAAACGCAACTGCACCTGCTGCGCATCAACTCCCCGAGCGCCGGCCTGGCCGAGGGCACCGCGGACCTCGCGGTCATGCGCAGGCCGCTGGAGGACCGCCGCTTCGAGGGCGCCATCGTGGGTCTGGAAACACGCTGGTGCGCGATGGCCGCCTCCGACCCCCTGGCGCGGCGCCGCTCGGTGCAACTGGCCGATCTCAGCAGCCGCGTCCTGCTGGTCGACCAGCGCACCGGGTCGACCGATGCGGAACTGTGGCCCGCGAACGCGCGCCCCGCGACACAGGTGAGCCGTGACATCGACGACTGGCTCACGGTCATCGCCACCGGCCGCTGCGTGGGGGTTACCGCGCAGTCCGTCGTTGACCAGTATCCAAGGCCCGGCATCGTCTACCTGCCGGTACGCGACGCCGAACCGATCGCCGTACGACTGGTCTGGTGGCGCGACGACCCCCACCCGGCCACCCGCAACGTGCTCGAACTTCTTACCGAGCTTTACCGCACATGACCGATCGGGTGTGGCGTGGCTGACGCCTCTGCCCAGGGATGTCGGTCGTGGTCCGGCGTCGCTCGGTTGTACTGGGCGGTGGGTCTTTTCTGCAGGTGGTGTTGCAGAAGCCGGCGCCGATGCCGGCCGGGTGATGCCGGCCGGCCGGGCGAGGACCCCGCTGGTGGACACGCTCGCGGTTCCGGTGAACCGTTCGACGCTGCTGCGCCCGACACGGGTCCCCCGAGGGTCCGTACAGAATCGGTGGCACCGTAGGGGCCCTCGGTCCTACTTCGATTCCAGGGACTCCTCGAAAGACCGTTTCCCGTCCCAAGGCACCTCGGTGCAGGGTTCCACCGCGCCCTTCACCACGTACACGCTTGCGGCAGGGCTGATCCGACCGGCCGGTTCCGGCTCCTCGAAGACCAGGGAGTCACCCGGACGCAGTGTGTACTCGTGCTTGGGCGTCACGGAGGGGTCGCCCTCCTGGGTCAGGATCCAGCGCGGCTGATATATCTCACCGCGAGGCTGTGCGCAGACGTAGCCGCTCCTGGGCTCGTCCACGCTGACGTTGACGCCCTCGGCCCGGAGCCTGTCGGTCAGTTCCTCCTTCTGCTCCCCACTCAGAAGGATCTCCTCCATGCTGACGGTGACACTGCCGTCCTCGTGCCGCTCGACGGCGTACGCCTGCGCCCCTCCCGTCGACGCCGGCAACGCCACCACGCCCCCCGCCACGGCGACACATGCCGCAAGGGCGACCAGCATCCGGCGAGTGGTGATCGTGCGGCGGCTCACCGGCTCCGCAACCGGTGAGTCCTCGGCCCTGAGAGCGATCTCCCGCTGGAGTTCGTTCAGCAGACGGTCCTCGAAGGTCTTCGCCGTCCTGGCGCTCATGCCTCTCCCCTTGCGTACGTGAGTGCTGCTTGCTGCCCGCCGACTCCGGCCGCCGCCGAGCGCAGCGACCTGCGCGCCCGGTGCAGCCGCACCCGGGCGGTGACCTTGCGTATGCCCAGTGCCACGGCGGCCTCGGTGACGCTCAGCTGATCGACGGCGACGAGTTCGACCACCGCGCGCTCGCCGTCGGGGAGCCTGTCCAGGGCGGCCAGCGCGCGACGCCCTGCCTCCTCGGCGTCGAGCTTCTCCTCCAGCCGGGCGATGTCGTCGCCCTCCAGCAGCCGGCGGCCGGCGATACGGCCCCCGAGCACGTTCTGACGCGCGCTCCTTCGGGCCTCCGTGGCCGCCACGTTGCGTGCGATGCCGTACAGCCAGGCCGTCTCGCTCCCGAGGTCGGGACGGTAGGCACGGGCGGAGTCGATCACCGCGAGGAAGGTCTCGGCGGTGAGATCGGCGACGGTGTGCGGGTCGGTGACCCGCCTGGCCATGAAGCGGGTGACGGTGTCGACATGGCGGCGATAGAAGACCTCGAAGGCGGCCGGATCGTACATCTCTCCCGGTGGGCCGCTCCGGCTTCTGCTGTCGGATGCCAAGGTGTGAACCTCCCGTTGTCCGTCCTGCTGTCACTTCTACTTGGAACAGGCAGCCGAATGCGTTACACGAGGGTCCCGGCGGGCCTGCCCGAAAAGCGAAGAGCCCCATACGAGGACGACCTGCGCACGCTGGTCCACCGGCTCATCGATGCCACGGGTCTGCAGCGCGGCCGCCTGACCGGCCGCGCCCTGACCGGCCGCGCCCTGACCGGCCTCGTCCTGAAGGGCGAGGACCCGTTTCGTCGACATGTCCTCCTCGCCCGCGATCACCCTCGGTTACTATGCTCACTTCATGCCAAGGGCCGGAAGCAGGGGGCGGACCGCCATCGGTGGATCGCCGGGGGAGCGGGGAGAGCCGCATGCCGGTCGGAATTCCCCGGATTCTCCCCAGGGCCGTCGACAGGCGATTTCCGGTGCGGCCGCTTTTTGGAAGCGGCCACAGATCGTAAGGATTTACTGATGGGTGGCCCGGTGAAATGCTGAAAGAGGTCACTGCGACCCGCTATGTCACGCCCCTGCGTGAGGGTGGCTCGCTGCCGGGGCTCGTCGAGGCGGACGATCTCGGTACGTACGTCATGAAGTTCACCGGCGCCGGACAGGGGCGCAAGACCCTCGTCGCCGAGGTCGTCTGCGGTGAACTCGCCCGGCGCCTGGGCCTGCGCGTGCCGGGACTGGTCACGATCGCACTCGATCCGGTCATCGGGCTCGGCGAACCGGACCAGGAGGTGCAGGAGCTGCTCAAGGCGAGCGGCGGGCTGAACCTCGGGATGGACTACCTCTCCCGGGCGATCGGCTTCGACGCCCTGGCCCACCGGGTGAGTCCGCAGGAGGCCGGGCGGGTCGTCTGGTTCGACGCCCTGATCAACAACGTGGACCGGTCGTGGCGCAACCCCAACATGCTGGTCCACCACGGCGACCTGTGGCTCATCGACCACGGCGCCACCATGATCTGGCACCACAACTGGCCGGGCGCACAGGCCTCGGCGGCCAAACCGTACGACGCCTCCGACCACGCGCTCGCCCCCTTCGGTCCCGACATCCCGGCCGCCGCGGCGGAGCTGGGCCCCCGGGTCACGCCGGAACTGCTCGCCGAGGTGACCGCCGCCATCCCCGACGCGTGGCTGCTGGACGAGCCCGGGTTCGACTCGCCCGACGCGCTGCGGAGTGCGTACGCGCAGCCGCTCCTCGCCCGGGCCGCCACCGTCCACGAGCGCATCCGTATCCAGGAGGGCACGAAGTGAGCGAGCGCGACGGCCGGGACGGCCGCGTCGTCTACGAGTACGCGGTGCTGCGCGTGGTGCCGCGCGTCGAACGGGGGGAGTACTTCAACGCCGGAGTGCTCGTGTACTGCCGCGCGCACTCCTTCGTGGCCGCTCGCACCCATCTCGACGGGGGCAAACTGCTCGCTCTCGACCCGGCGGCGGACGCCGCGGGAATCCAGGCCGCCCTGCGGGCCGTCGAAGGGGTCTGCACCGGGGGCGCGGCGGCCGGGCAGGCGGCGGGCGACGACGCCGGGCGGCGCTTCCGCTGGCTGATCGCGCCCCGCTCGACGGTCGTGCAGCCGGGGCCCGTGCACACCGGTCTCACGGTGGATCCCGCGGCCGAGACGGCGCGACTGCTCGACCTGCTGGTCAGGTGACGGACCGCCGGTGGCCGAGGTGATGGATCACCGGTCGGCCAGGTAATGGATCACATGCCCGCCGCTTGCCGTTGACACTGGGTGCCAAGGCTTCTAGCGTCTCGTCTGCTGAAGGTACTAAGCGGTCGCTCACCTGTGGGGCGTACCGTGAGAGCCGCAGGTCCGGTCTTTCAAGGGCTTCCCCAAGGGCGAGGAGAACCAGCAATGTCCACCACTGAGCAGCGCGTCGCCGTAGTCACCGGTGCCGCGCGCGGCATCGGCGCCGCGACCGCCGTACGACTGGCAGCCGAGGGCCGCGCCGTCGCGGTGATCGACCTCGACGAAGCCGCGTGCAAGGACACCGTGGAGAAGATCACCGCAGCCGGCGGCAAGGCGATCGCGGTGGGCTGCGACGTCGCCGACGAGGCGCAGGTCGAGGCCGCCGTGACGCGGGTGGCGCAGGAACTCGGGGCGCCCACGATCCTGGTGAACAACGCGGGCGTGCTCCGCGACAACCTGCTGTTCAAGATGAGCGCGTCCGACTGGGACACGGTCCTGAACGTGCACCTGCGCGGCTCCTTCCTGATGACGCGGGCCGTGCAGAAGTACATGGTGGAGGCCAAGTTCGGCCGGGTCGTGAACCTCTCCTCGTCCTCGGCGCTCGGCAACCGCGGCCAGGCCAACTACGCCGCCGCCAAGGCCGGTCTGCAGGGCTTCACCAAGACCCTCGCGTTCGAGCTCGGCAAGTTCGGCGTCACCGCGAACGCCGTCGCCCCCGGCTTCGTCGTGACCGACATGACCGCCGCCACCGCCGAGCGGGTCGGCATGGGCTTCGAGGAGTTCCAGGCCGCGGCCGCCACCCAGATCCCGGTCCAGCGCGTGGGCAATCCGGACGACATCGCCAACGCGATCGCCTTCTTCACGGGCGACGCCGCCGGCTTCGTATCCGGCCAGGTGCTGTACGTGGCCGGCGGACCGCTCAACTAGGGCCGAGGACAGAGGATCGAGAACTGAGGACAGGGACATGACCACTGTGGAACTCTCGGGCAAGGTCGCCCTCGTCACCGGCGCCAGCCGCGGCATCGGTTACGGCGTAGCCGAGGCACTGCTGGCCCGCGGCGACCGGGTGTGCATCACCGGCCGCAACGAGGACGCGCTCAAGGAGGCCGTCGAGCGGCTCGGCGCCGACCGCGTCATCGGTGTCGCGGGCAAGGCCCACGACGAGGCCCACCAGGCCGTCGCCGTGGAGCGCACCATGGAGGCGTTCGGCCGCATCGACTTCCTCGTCAACAACGCCGGTACGAACCCGGTGTTCGGGCCGATGGCCGACCTCGACCTCGACGTCGCGCGGAAGGTCTTCGAGACCAACGTCGTCTCGGCGCTCGGCTTCGCCCAGCGGACGTGGAAGGCGTGGCAGAGCGCGAACGGCGGTGCGATCGTCAACATCGCCTCCCTCGCGGGCGTCTCGGCCTCGCCGTTCATCGGCGCGTACGGCATGAGCAAGGCCGCCATGATCAACCTGACCCTGCAGCTGGCGCACGAGTTCGCGCCCCTGGTGCGGGTCAACGCGATCGCGCCCGCCGTGGTCAAGACCAAGTTCGCGCAGGCCCTGTACGAGGGCCGGGAGGCGGAGGCGGCCGCGGCCTACCCGCTCGGCAGGCTCGGGGTGCCGTCGGACATCGGCGGTACCGCCGCCTTCCTCACCTCGGATCAGTCGGACTGGATCACCGGACAGACGCTCGTGCTCGACGGGGGCATCTTCCTCAACGCCGGCGTCTCCTGACCGGTCCGGGTCCCTCGTGCGGTGCCGGCCCGCCGACATATTCGGTGTTTTAAACGTTCTTTTAAACGCTGTGTCTTACACGGGTTTTCCACCGGGAAAATTCCTACCGTGACCGGATATGTTCCGCACAGAATCCAAACAACCGTCGCAGAGCCGAAAAAAATCGAACAAATGATGTTCGTGCACGTCAAGTGCCCCGCCGTCGCAGCGCGTTGACCGGCGGGGCACTGCGATATGGTCCTGCCCACTCTGGCGGGGCTCATCGAGGAGCGTGCGCGTGTTGAAACGGAACCGGTCTCTGCGGAATTTGTCGGCGATCGCGTCCATATCCCTGGTGGCGGGGTGCGGAGTGCTCTCCCCGGACACGTCCGAGGAGGACGGCCCGGTCGTCGTGGGCACCACCAGCGCACCCAGCACCCTGGACCCCGCCGCGTCGTGGGACGGCTCCTGGGAGCTGTTCCGCAACATCTACCAGACCCTCCTCAGCTATCCCGCCGGGGCGTCCGAGCCCGAGCCCGACGCCGCCGAGAGCTGCCGCTTCACCGACGACTCCAACCGCACGTACAGCTGCACACTGCGCGACGGGATGTCCTTCTCGGACGGGCACGGGCTCGACGCCGGAGCCGTCAAGCACTCCATCGACCGCATCCGGAAGATCGCCGTGGACGGCGGCCCGGCGGGTCTGCTCGGCAGCCTGGAGCGGGTCGAGACGAAGGGCGACCGGGAGGTCGTCTTCCGCCTCAACAAGCCGGACGCCACCTTCCCGTTCGTGCTCGCGACACCGGCCATGTCGATCGTCGACCCCGAGGAGTACCCGGCCGACGCCCTGCGTGAGGGCGGTGAGGTCACCGGATCGGGACCGTACGGCCTGAGCTCCTACGAGGAGGGGCAGGAGGCCCGGCTCGTCCGCAACGACAACTACAAGGGTTCCGCCGACCGCAAGAACGGCGCCGTCACCATCCGGTACTTCCAGGGCTCCGACGAGATGGTCGCCGCGCTGAAGGACCGGAAGATCGACGTCACGCTCCGGGGGCTCGCGGCCGAGGACGTCGTCGACCTCCAGGAACGGCGGAGCAAGGACGACCTCCAGCTGGTGGAGACGGCGGGTACGGAGATCCGCTACCTGGTCTTCAACCCCAAGGACCCGTGGGCCAGGCGGGCCGCGGTACGCAAGGCCGTCGCGCAGGTCGTCGACCGGCCGGCCATCGCCCACACCATCTACAAGGACACCGTCGAGCCGCTGTACTCCATGGTCCCGCGCGGACTGGCCGGCCACACCACGGGCTTCTTCGACGACTACGGCAGCCCCAGCACGTCCAAGGCCCGCCAGATCCTCCTGGAGGCCGGCATCGCCGAGAAGGTGCCGCTCGCCTTCTGGTACACCACGGACCGGTACGGCTCCACGACCAAACCGGAGTTCGAGGAGCTCAGGCGCCAGCTCAACGCGACGGGCCTGTTCAGCGTCACCATCAAGGGCCGCCCCTGGAAGACGTACGAGGCGGGCTACCGCAAGGGTGAGTACCCGGTGTTCGGCCGCGGCTGGTTCCCCGACTTCCCGGACGCCGAGAATTTCATCGCGCCGTTCGTGGGCGAGCAGAACGCCCTCGGTACGCCGTACAAGTCGCCCCGGATCACGGACGTGCTGCTGCCGGAGTCGCGCCGTGAGAGCGACCGCGGGGACGTCGTCGAGGAGTTCGAGAAGGCCCAGGACATCCTTCTGGACGACGTACGACTGCTGCCGCTGTGGCAGGGCAAGCAGTACGTCGCCGCCAGCGAGGAGATCTCCGGCGTCGAGCGGTCCATCGACCCGTCGACGATCATGATGGTGTGGGAGCTGGACCACAAGACCAGCTGGTAGCGGACCGGACCGGAGGCCGGCTCCGGCCCGCGGCCGTGGTGGACGGCCGGGAGCCGGGCCGATTGTCAGTGGGCGGCGGTAGGTTCTGGGGACCGGAAACACCGCACTGTGAAGGAAGTACACGTGACCGACACCGCCATGCTGCCCGAGTCCTGGCGCGGCGTCCTGGGCGAAGAGCTCCAGAAGCCCTACTTCGAGGAGCTCACCGAGTTCGTCGAGCAGGAGCGCGAGAAGGGCCCCGTCTACCCGCCGCGCGACGAGGTCTTCGCCGCGCTCGACGCGACTCCGTACGAGCGCGTGAAGGTGCTCGTCCTCGGTCAGGACCCGTACCACGGCGAGGGCCAGGGCCACGGTCTGTGCTTCTCGGTCCGGCCCGGTGTGAAGACGCCGCCCTCCCTGCGCAACATCTACAAGGAGATGAAGGAGGAGCTGGGTCACCCGGTGCCGGACAACGGCTATCTGATGCCGTGGGCCCAGCAGGGCGTCCTGCTGCTCAACGCGGTGCTGACGGTCCGCGCCGGCGAGGCCAACTCGCACAAGGGCAAGGGCTGGGAGAAGTTCACGGACGCGGTGATCCGGGCCGTGGCCGAGCGGCCCGACCCCGCGGTCTTCGTGCTGTGGGGCAACTACGCGCAGAAGAAGCTGCCGCTCATCGACGAGGGGCGGCACATCGTGGTGAAGGGCGCGCACCCCTCGCCGCTGTCCGCGAAGAAGTTCTTCGGTTCGCGTCCCTTCACGCAGATCGACGAGGCGATCGCGAAGCAGGGGCACGAGCCGATCGACTGGCGGATCCCCGACCTCGGCTGACGTTCCCGGGCACGCCCGGCCGCGGGCCCCGGTCCGCGGCCGGGGCTTCGGCCGGCCGCCGCGGCGCCGGTCCCGCGCCGGGGTGGTCCGCACGGGTCCGTCACGAGGGCGCCCCCGGGGCGTACGGGGCCGCCTGTCCTCGTTTGCCAACGCCTGCCGTTAGCGTCGGAAGCGGTGGCAGCGGCGGGCGCGGGCGCGCCCGCCGGCGGACGAGCGGGCGGAGGGCGACGCGGTGGCGGAGCGACAGGAACAGGCGGCGGCGGACGCGATGATGACCAGGATCGGACAGGTCATCATGCTGCTCCACGGCGGCGACCGCGAGGAGGCCAGGGACCGCTTCCTGGACCTGTGGGCGGAGATCGGGGACGAGGGCGACGCGCTGCACCGGTGCACGCTCGCGCACTTCATGGCCGACGCGCAGGACGACCCCTCGGACGAGCTCGCCTGGGACCTGCGGGCCCTGTCGGCGGCGGACGAGCTCACGGACGAACAGGTGACGGAGCGTCACCGGTCCCTCGCGGCGCGGGCCTTCTACCCGTCGCTGCATCTGAACCTCGCCGCCGACTACGTGAAGCTCGGGCGCCGCGAGGCGGCCCGGGGCCACCTGGGAGTGGCGCGCGAGAACGCGGGCGTCCTCGGCGACGACGCGTACGGCGACGGGATCCGGGCCGGCATCGGACGCCTGGAGACGCGGCTGGACCGGGAGGGCCCCGGCGGGACACCCGAGCCCGCGCCCGGCCGGAAGACAGGACCCGGGACACCGGGAGGGGAGACGCTGGGACCGCCGCGCCAGGAGCCGGGCCGAGGTCAGCGGCCGTAGACGTCCTCACAGACGGCCGCCTCGGGACTGTCCGCCTTCCAGCCGCCGTACGACCGCCCCAGGGCACACACGTCCACGTTCGTCGACGGCACGGAGGGGGGCGGACGCGGGACGGCGCGTTGTTCGGGTCGCCGGGGTTCCGGGCGCCGGGACGGTCCGGCGGGGGCGCGCCGCGGCGGGTCCGCCGGAGCCGCGGCAGGCCCGGCGCCGGGCCCGCGGACCGGGGTGGACGCGGGTGCCGCGGGGCGCCGGGGCGGGCCGACGAGCCCCAGGGCCTCGCGGGCCGGCGCCTGCACCACCCGCGGTCCGGCCCTGCCGTCCGGACGCGGTTCCGGCACCGAGGGCGGCGCGGCGGACTGGGCGGGCGAAGGCGGCCGCTGGACGGTCGTACAGCCCGAGACGGCCGAGACCGCAACGGTGACCAGGAGTGTCGCGGTGGTCGCGGTTCGATGCACGCGCGCCACTCTGCTGCGTACGGTGGGGTTCGGGGAGCCGACGGGCGCAGGATGCCCCGCACGGGTGAACACCACGGCAGCGGATGACGCGGCCCCCGTCGCCCTCGCTGCCCGTCGCCCGTCCCGGCTGCCGTCAGTCGCCGGTGACCCCGTCGACGCGCTCGCGGATCAGGTCGGCGTGACCGTTGTGGCGCGCGTACTCCTCGATCATGTGGGTGTAGATCCACCGCAGGTTGAACGGCTTGCCGGTGGACCTGCCCACGCCCTCGGACAGGTCGTCCAGGCCGAGACGGGCCGCGTTGCGGCGGGCGACGGCGATCTCCGCCTGCCAGGTGGCGTACGCCTCCTCCCAGGTGTCCGCCTCCGTGAGGTGGAACTCGCCGTCCCGGTCCTCGTCGCTGTAGTAGAGGGGCCCGGGGTCGTCGGCCGTGAGGACCTTGCGGAACCAGCTGCGCTCCACCTCCGCCATGTGCCGGACGAGCCCGAGCAGGGACAGCTCGGAGGGCGGCACGGCGGCGGTCCTGAGCTGTGTGTCGTCCAGCCCCTCGCACTTCACGGCGAGGGTCGCCCGGTGGTAGTCCAGCCAGCCCTCCAGCATGGCCCGCTCGCCGGCGTCCGTCGCGGGTTCCCTGCGTTCGATCGTCATGCGCGCATCATCGCGGAGGACCGGGGCGCGGGCCACCAGGTTTCCCCGCCGCCCGCGGGTCCCTCCCGGCGGCTCCGTCGGCCGGCGGGCGGTGGGCGGCGGGCGGCGGAGCCGCCGTATGCTTCCGGCGAGTGGGCGTGGGTGTGCCCTGGACCCGTGCTGCCCTGGATGCGTGCTGCTTGAGGAGATCCCCGTGAAGGTCGGCTGTATCGGACTCGGCGACATCGCGGTGAAGGCGTACCTGCCGGTGCTCGCGACCCGCCCGGACCTCGAACTGCATCTGCACACGCGGACGCCCGCGACCCTCGCGCGGATCGCCGACAGCCTGCACGTCCCGGCCGGGCGGCGGCACACGGACCTCGCCGGGCTGCTCGCGCAGGACCTCGACGCGGCGTTCGTGCACGCGCCCACGCACGCGCACCCCGAGATCGTGACCCGACTGCTCGAAGCGGGCGTCGCCACGTACGTCGACAAGCCGATCGCGTACGAACTCGCCGACTCCGAAAGGCTGGTGCGGCTCGCGGAGGAGCGGGGCACCAGCCTGGCCGTCGGGTTCAACCGGAGGTACGCACCCGGGTACGCGCAGTGCGTCGAGCACCCGCGCGAACTGATCCTGATGCAGAAGAACCGTGTCGGCCTGCCGGAAGAGCCCCGCACGATGATCCTCGACGACTTCATCCACGTCGTGGACACCCTGCGGTTCCTGGTGCCGGGGGTGGTGGACGACGTGAGCGTGCGGGCGCGCGTCGAGGACGGGCTGCTCCACCACGTCGTGCTGCAGCTGGCCGGGGACGGATTCACGGCGCTCGGTGTGATGAACCGGCTGAGCGGCTCCGCCGAGGAGGTCCTGGAGGTGTCCGGGCAGGACACCAAGCGGCAGGTCGTCAACCTCTCCGAGATCGTCGACCACAAGGGCCAGCCGACGCTGCGGCGGCGCGGTGACTGGGTGCCGGTGGCCCGTCAGCGCGGTATCGAGCAGGTCGTGCTCGCCTTCCTCGACGCCGTGCGCGCGGGCACGGTGCTCAGCGCCCGGGACGCGCTGGCGACCCATGAGCTGTGTGAGCGCGTGGTGCGTGCGGTGACGGAACGCCCGGCCCCGGGCGCCTGAACCGCCTGCGCCGCAGCGACCGTACGGCCTCGGCGGCGCCCAGCGCGGCCAGGACCAGCAGGGCCGCGTGGACGGGCCACGCACCGAACCGCGCGTACGGGGTGACGCCGTGCGCGAGCGGCACGTCGTACACGGCGGACGCGCTCGCGTCGGTGCCGAGCCAGGCGCCGACGCGCTCGCCGCCCGGACCGTAGACCGCCGAGACACCGGTGAGCGTCGCGTGGACCATCGGCCGGCCCGTCTCGGCGGCCCGCAGCGCCGCGAGTGAGGCGTGCTGCCCGGGAGCCCAGCTGTTCTGGAACGAGGAGGTCGACGACTGGGCGAGCAGCACCTGGGCGCCGTCCCGCGCGAGCTGCCGGCTGATGTCGGGGAACGCCGACTCGAAGCACACCATCGGGCCCACCCGCAGTCCGCCGCCGACGTCCATCACGACCTGCTCGGTGCCGCGCATACGGTCCTCGCCCGCCGCCTTGCCCACGGAGGTGGCCCAGCCGAGGAGGGAACGGGCCGGGACGTACTCGCCGAAGGGCACGAGCCGCATCTTGTCGTAGCGGTCGCCGGTCGGACCCTGCGGACCCACGAGCACGGAACTCTTGTAGATGCCCGGCCGGTCCGAGCGGCGCGCGTCGACGTTGACCATGAGGTCGGCGTCGACCTCCCGGGACAGCGCGGCCAGCCGGTCCGCCAGGTCGGGACGGCCGGCGAGGTCGACACCGACACTGCTCTCGCCCCACACGACGAGGTCGACGTCCTGCCCGGCCAGCTCCCGGGTGAGCGCCTCCTCGCGTGCGAACCGCTTCCCGGGGGCGTCCGCACCGTCGATCACGCCGGGCTGCACGACGGCGATCCGGGCCCGGTCGCCGTCCTCCTGCGGCCGGGGCGACCAGACCCAGACCGCCGAGGTGACCGCGGCCGTCGCGACGAGTCCGGCGACCGCGGGCAGACGGGACGACCGCACGGCGACGAGGACGGCGACCGCCACGTTCACACCGACGAGCAGGAAGCTGAGCAGCCACACCCCGCCGACCGAGGCGAGCCGCAGCGCGGGCGCCACCTCCCACTGGCTCGACCCGAGCAGCCCCCAGGGGCCGCCCAACCCCTCCCAGGAGCGGACGAGTTCCACCATCAGCCAGCCGGAGGGCAGGACGAACAGGGCGGCGGCCAGGCGGCCCGGCGAGGGCGCGCCGGCCAGGAACCGGCGCACCAGCAGGCCCCACGGAGCCCAGAGCGCGCCCAGCAGCGCCGCGATCAGGACGGTGAAGACATGCAGGCTCGGCAGCAGCCAGTGGTGCACGGCCAGCATGAAACCGAGCCCGCCGAGCCAGCCGTCGCAGGCCGCCCGCCGCCCCGTCGGAGCCGAACGCACGAGCAGGATCCACGGCACCAGCGCCACATACGCGAACCACCACAGGGACGGCGCGGGGAAGATCGGCATCGGCAGCGCGCCGGCGAGTACCGCCGCCGCGCCGCGCCACCACGCGGAGTCGAGACGCCGGCGCAGGTCAGTGGCGGACAGGTTCATCCAGCGCCTCCAGTGGCCCCTCTACGCAGGGTGCGTGCCCCGCATGACGCGAGTGATTCCAGTGTGTCCCCTGGACGGACGCTGAAACGATCTACATACCGGAGCGTCGCCCGGCCGGCCGAGTGGGCGGCCGGCCCGGCTCAGGTGACGGCCGGCTCCGCGCGCCGCTGCGGGGCCCGGCGCCACTTCTCGTGCACGACCACCGCCCGCAGCCGCCAGCCGTCGCCCGTACGCAGCAGTTCGAAGTCGTACCGGCCGCCGCACACGAAGTCGGGCTCGGCGGAACCTCCGCCGTGTCCCGCGAGGCGCATCGGGTTGACGTAGTCGGCCTGGACCCGGGCCGTGTCACCGGTGTCCTGCTCCAGCAGGCCGAAGCGCACCCGCCGGTTGACGATCAGGTGCTGCCGCATCGGGAACAGCGTCATCGTCCGGGACAGCCATCCGGCGATCTGGCCCGCGTCCCCTTCGATACCGCCCGCGGACCGGTAGTCCGCCCGCCCGTCCGGTGTGAACAGCTGCCGGTAGGCCCCCCAGTCGCCGTCGTCGACCGCCACCGCGTACTCGGTGACCACCTCGTCGACGGCCAGCCGGGCCATCACCGTCGCCAGTTCCACGCGCTGCGTCATCGGCTCAGTGTTGGCCACGGGGAGGACCGCGCCAAGGGGGCGTGCGGGACAATCACCTGCCGGGTCGCCGGCGGTTCCGTACCCGGGTCACCGCCGGGCGCCCAGGACCCGCGCGGTGAACGCGGCCAGGTCCGCCCGCAGCCGGTCGCGCGGTGTGCCGCGGCGTTCGGACAGGTGGTCGGACGGGTGGTCGGGCGCGTGATCGGACGCATGGCCGACCGGGTGGTCGGGCGCATGGCCGATCAGGTGGTCGACGAGGTCCGCGCGGACCGCGGCGAGCAGTGCGTGCGCGGCGAAGTCACCGCCGGTGAAGCCGGGGAGCTCCTCCAGGACGTCCCGGAGCGTGCCGTGCCACCAGTCGTAGTGCCCCGCGCCGTAAGGGCTGCCCGTCCCCGCCTCCTCCAGCGCCAGGGAGAGGTGCCGGTGGTCGAGCTTGAAGCACAGGAGGGCGTCCAGCAGGGCCGGGGCGCGCTCGGCCGGCGGGGTGCCGGGGCCCAGGGGGCGCGGGCCCTCGGTCACGGCCCGGCGGACCGGTTCCAGCCGGGTCTCGAAGAGTGCCCGGATCAGACCGGTGCGGTCCCCGAAGCCGCGGAAGAGGGTCCCCTTGCCGACGCCCGCCTCGGCCGCGATGTCGGCCATGGTCACGTGCTCGGGCCTGTCGCTGCGGGCGAAGAGCCGGTCGGCCGCGGCGAGTACGGCCTCCTGGTTGCGTACGGCGTCCGCGCGGGGCCTGCGCTCGGGCGCGGGGCTCTCGGGCGCGGGGCTGTCAGGCGCGTTCTCGGGCACGGGCTTCCCTCCGGCGTTCCGCGGGTTCCGTGCGCCGCTCGTGCTGCTCGTGCCGCTCGTGCTGCGCGGGTTGCGTAAACGGACCCGCGGTCCGTATGGTCGATATCAAGCGGACCGTTGGTCCGTATCTTATCCGGGAGGGTCCACGACCATGACCACCACCACGGCCACACCCATGACCACGGACGAGCGACCGGCGGAGCTGTTCCGGCGCGGCCTGCGGCTCCTGCTCGACAAGGACATCGATGCCTGGGTCGGCCTGTGGCACGAACGCGGTGTCCTGGAGTTCCCCTTCGCGCCCGAGGGGTGGCCGGGGCGGCTGGAGGGCAAGGCCGCGGTCGCCGCGTACATGCGGCACTATCCCGACCACATCGACCTGCACGACTTCCCCGACTCCGACCTGACGATCCATGAGACCGGCGACTCCGGGACGATCGTGGTGGAGATGCGCGGCGTGGGACGTCTGGTGCGGACGGGGGCGCCGTTCGACATGACCTACATCGCCGTGGTGACCGTGGCCGACGGGCTCGTCACGCACTACCGCGACTACTGGAACCCGCTGGCCGTCTCCCAGGACGGCGCGGCCGACTTCACGCGGAGCGACCGATGACCGCCGCCTCCCGCACCGCCCTCGTCCTCGGAGCCACCGGCACCATCGGCAGCCGTGTGGCCTCCCGTCTCGCCGCCCAGGGGTACCGGGTCAGGGCCGCCAGCCGGCGAGCCGACCGCGTCGGCCCCGTCGGCAGGACGGAGGCCGTCCGCTTCGACTGGTACGACCCGGCGACGTACGAGGAGGCGCTGGACGGCGCCGACCGCGTCCACCTCGTGGCACCCACGGACTCCGCGACGCCGGCCGACGTCATGCTGCCCTTCCTGGCGCGGGCCCGTGCGTCCGGAGTGCGCCGGGCCGTACTGCTCAGTTCCTCGGCGATCCCGGCCGGAGGGCCCGCGGTCGGTCAGGTGCACCAGGCGCTGCCCGGCCTGTTCGACGAGTGGGCGGTGCTGCGGCCGTCCTGGTTCATGCAGAACTTCACCGGTGACCACCTGCACGCCCGGAGCATCCGGGAAGAGGGCGTGATCCGCACCGCGGCGGGGGAGGGGCGGGTGGCCTTCGTCGACGCCGACGACATCGCGGCCGTCGCCGTGCACGCGCTGACCGCCACCCGGGCTCCCGGCACCGACCTCGTCATCACCGGCCCCGAGGCGCTGAGCCACACCGATGTCGCGAACGTCCTCACCGAGGTCACGGGACGCACGGTCGTCCATCGGCCGCTGGCCTACGAGGAGATGCGGGACCATCTGGCCGCTTCGATGCCGATCGAGTACGCCGCGATGCTCGCCGGCCTGGACCGCGCGAACGCGGGAGGGGCGGAGGACCGCACCACGGACACGGTCCTGCGTCTCACGGGCCGTCAGCCGCGCGGCTTCCGCGACCATGTGACCCGGGCGGTGAAATCGGCGCGGGTGGGGTGACGGTGCCCGTGATGCCCTTCATGCCTGTCAGGGGAATTGCGGGCTCGGCCCCGGCCGGCCCGTTCCGCCGGTCCGGGCTCCGCCGGTCCGTTCCGCTGGTCCGGCTCAGCGGTTCGGCGCCCCGGGGTTCACGCCGCTTCGACGATCTCGTCGCGGACCGCCGCGGCCCACTCCACGACCAGCAGTTCGTACTCGGCGCGCTCCTGGGCCGAGAGGGAACCGCCCGCGCGGATCCATAACGCTCGGATCTGCTCATTCAGTACGGCCGCGGACCGCACGGAACCAGGGGTCGGAGAGTTGGGGGACATGTGCATCAGCGTAAGGCCACGGACTGACGGTGCGCTACCGGATGACTACCTGTGCCGTATGCGGTTGGTCACGCCATAAACCTCTACGGGCCGATGAGTTGAGATTCGTGTGCGGCGGGCCGGGTGAGCCGGATCCGGGCGCCCTGTTTTTATTCAGGTGCCCGCGAGAGCCGTACCCGCTACCGTCGTGCACGTCCGGGTGCGAAGGCGGCGGATACTTCTCCTTCCAAGAGGGAAACGCGGGTTCGAATCCCGTCGCCGGCGCGAGTCGGTGTCGTCCAGCGGCCCAGGACACTTGTGTCGCCGCCGCCGAGTCCGATCTCCGGACACCGAGCACGGAGCCGCCCGCCACGGGGGAAATTCAGGCGGGCGGCTTCGTCATGTCCGGAGTCTCCGGGAGGCCGGACGGCGGTGCGTGTGCGCCGGGGCGTCAGCCCGCCGACTCCGCCGCGTGCGGGCTCAGCGCGCCCATGCCGACCAGCACGATGATCAGGATGCCGAGCGCGATGCGGTAGTAGACGAACGGCATGAAGCTCTTGGTCGTGATGAACTTCATGAACGAACTTATGACGACTTTGATCGAGCGGACTTGGCCTGCTGTTTTCCACCACTTTTCAAGATTGAATGCGAGCGCGGTGGGAGATGGCACCTTTCAGTGCTCTCCCTCGCCGGCCACGAAGCGCAGCCACCTGGTTTGCAGCGAACCTGCAATCTCCTGCTCCATGGCCAGAGCAACGTGCGAGTAGAGACCTTCCACGCCGGCGACCTCGTGGCCCACGCGGGTCTCCACGGCGATGCGACTGTGTCGATCTTCGTCCAGCAACTCCTTGCCGCCGTGACGAAGCAGGTACAGCTGCTGCCCGGCGTACGCGGTCGCAGGGACCTCCGGAAGGGGACGGCGGGAGGTGACCAGCTGGGGCTGGTTCAGGCGAACCCTCCTGAACTCCTCGGAGGCCGCTGGACCACGCGAGACCGGCTGCCGGTAGGAGTGGCTGAAGTTTGCGTTGGTCAGCGGCCCTGCCCGTGCCGAGAACTCCGTCCGTGCAGTTCAGACCGTATGTCGGTACTCGTGGAGGGTGCCGCCGAGGTGGTCACGTCGGCGTATGTCGAGGTGGGTGAGCTGCTCCGAATCGGTGATCGGTGGGGGCAAGGCGTGCAGTGGTCGGACGCCTGCGATGCCTTGGTGGGGCCGGTGGGAGTTGTCGTGCTGCTCGAACTCGCGCAGGGTATGGAGCAGATGGTGCGTTCATGCGCGGCATCCGGATCCCGCTGAGTACGACCTCGATCCCCGCATCCTCAAGGACGGTGTCGAACATGCAGGGGACTTCCCGTCGCGGTCGCGGCTCATGAACCGGGCCCGGCAGCCGGCATCCTCGAGATCCATGACGAGGTTCCTGGCGGCCTGTGCCACTCAGGAGGCGGTCGGGTGCGCCGTCGCGCACAGGACCCGGATGCGCCGACCGGCGTGCCCGATCACCGCGAACACGTACAGCCGCGCCCCGGACAGGGTGACCGCTTCGAAGAAGTCACACGCCGGCAGGGCATGAGCCTGGGAGCGCAGGAAGCGGGCTCAGGTCGTTACGGCGCGTTCGGGTGCCGGGTGGATCCCGGCAGCCTTCAGGATCTACCACACGGTGGAGGCGGCCATCCGCACGCCCAGGACGAGCAGCTCACCGTGGATGGGCCGATATCCCCACCTGGGATTCTCCCTCGCCAAGCGCAGGATGAGAGCGCGGATCGAGCGCACCGTGTGTGGCCGTGGCGAACGTTTCGGACGGGAACGGGGCCGTATGGCGGCGCGCGAGAAGATCACGATGCCAGCGCATCACCGTGTCCGGCCGCACCAGCAGCCGCAGCCCGCGCAGCACCTCCGTCGGCAACCGGCGCAGCAGTGCTGCCAGGAACGCGCGATCGCCCGGGGCGAACCGCACTCTCCGGCCGTCGAGTTGGCGCTCCAGTACCCCGATCTGATGGCGAAGAGTGAGAGTCTCGGTGTCCTTGCCCGCGCGCCGCACCCACACTTGCGCCGACCAGCCGTGTCGGCGCAGCAGATCCACACGCCCTGGACGTTGTGGCTGAGAAGTCATCTCATTTGGTGAGTCGGTGGTAGCAGATGAGGGTGCGGGCGATGCTGGTGAAGCCGAGGAAATGGTTGGCCTTGCGTTCGTAGCGTCGGTGGAGGCGGCGGCAGCCGGCGAGCCAGGCCATGGTGCGTTCCACGGTCCAGCGGTGGCGACCCAGCCGTTGCGAGGACTCGACTCCCTTGCGGGCGATGCGGTGGGTGATGCCGCGTTCGCGTAACCATCGCCGCAGCTGGGCGTAGTCGTAGCCCTTGTCGACGAGGACTTTGCGGACCGCCCCGCCTGCGTTCTCGGCGACCTGGTGCAGCAGTATGGCGCCAGCGGCGTTGTCGTGGGTGTGCGCGGAGAGGACGACGACTGCGACGACCAGGCCGAGGACGTCCACGGCCAGTCCGCGTTTGCGGCCGGGCGCACATGCGAGCCGGGCCGAGGACGCCGATAAACTCCAGAGACTTGGAACGGCCGTGGGGGGCCGGTGTCCGACCACAGATCGCGGCCGTCACCGGATCCGCACGTGTCGCTCTGCCGCACGACTGCGTTCGAGCTCGTTGGTGAAAGGAAACATCTTGATCAACCGTCGTCAGTTCTCCGCGTTAGGTGCAGCCATCACGGCCGCCCCTCTCATGTCCGTTGCCGCCGCCCGGGCCGCGACGGGGAAGGGCACCGGGGCCGCGGCGAGCAACGTGGTCCTCGTGCACGGCGCTTACGCCGACGGCTCGTCCTGGTCGAAGGTCGTTCCGCTGCTGCAGGAGGCCGGACTGCGGGTGACCTCGGTGCAGAACCCGCTCACGTCGCTCGCGGACGATGCCGAGGCGGTCCGCTTCGCACTGTCCCGGCAGGACGGCCCCACTGTCCTGGTCGCCCACTCCTACGGAGGGGCGGTCATATCAGAGGTCGGGCTCGCGGAGAACGTGACCGGCCTCGTGTACGTCGCCGCGCGAGCTCCCGAGGCCGGGGAGGACTACGCCGCGCTCTCCGCCTCCTACCCCACACCGCCCGTCACGTCCGGCGTCGTCAGCTCAGAGGGGTTCAAGTGGCTGAGCCAGGACGCCTTTTTGAGCGACTTCGCCAACGGCGTGCCCCGTAAGGAGGCCCTCGCCCTGTATGCCGCGCAGGGCCTGCTGTCGACCGCCGCCCCGACCACGAGCACGGCCGCATGGCGGGAAAAGCCCTCGTGGTACGCCGTCTCCCGGAACGACCGCACCATCGACCCCGGCCTGCAGCGGTTCATGGCCCAGCGCATGAAGGCCACGACCGTCGAGGTCGAGGCCGGCCACCTGTCCCTGATCACCCACCCCAGGCAGATCGCCCGGCTCATCCTCGCGGCCACCGCCTGAGGCGTCGTGCAGGTCGGTCACTGATCGCAGGCCACCCCGGCCCGCGGCCGGACGAGCCCAGCCGGACGCGGGCGTCCTGGTACAGCCGGGCGACCTCGTCCGGGCGGTCGTCGCCGTAGAGGTCGTCCGCGATGCCGTATCCCCGGCGCTCCAGCAGATAGGTCAGGAATCGATAGGGAGTCCGGTACTCGCTGACCTCATCCATGTCCAAGCGGAACTCCGTGCCGGAGCGGCTGGGGTGTTGATGTGCCAGCCAGCCAGCCAGCCAGCCAGCCGCCCGCCGCCTGAACGCGGGCGGCGTCACCGCCGAGCCCTTGACCCGGGTGGCGAACACCCCGCAGGCCGGGCAGGCTCTGGCTGTCTCGTCGGCCGTGACCAGGTGAACTCGGCGCCTTCCGTCGGCCAGCCGCTCAACCCGCGCGACGGACACCCCGTCGAGGTCGAGCAGCAACGTCATATCGTTGACCAAGCCCGTGGCTCCTGGATGATCGTTCTGCGTCGAGAACAGAGATGATCACGCAGGCCCACGGGCATTCCGCATCCGGGGCCGTGCCGAATGCCTCATGACAATCGGCCGGGTGTGGTTCGCTGCTGGGGTGACTCAGGACTTGGAGATCGTCGCATTCGAATCCGCCGAGGCATTCCAGGCATGGCTCGGCGAGAACCACGCCGTCTCGTCCGGCATCTGGCTCAAGCTTCGTAAGAAGGCCCCTGGAATCGCCGCGCTGGATTACACGCAGGCGCTCGACGTGGCGCTCTGCTACGGCTGGATCGACGGCCAGAAGGCCACGTTCGACGACCAGTGGTGGCTCCAGCGGTTTACCCCGCGCAAGCCGCGCAGCAAGTGGTCCAAGGTCAACCGGGACAAGGTGGTCGCCCTGACCGAGCAGGGCCGGATGCGTCCGCCGGGGCAGGCCGAGGTCGACCGCGCCAAGGCGGACGGCCGTTGGGAGGCGGCCTACGACGGCGCGAGGACCGCCACGGTGCCGGACGACCTCGCGGCGGCCCTGACCGCCGACCCGGCCGCGGCCACGTTCTTCGAGACACTGGACCGGCAGAACCGCTACGCGATCTTGTACCGGATCCAAGATGCCAAGAAGGCCGAGACCCGGGCGCGCCGGATCGAGAAGTACGTAGCGATGCTGGCGAAGGGCGAGAAGCTGCACCCGTAGTCACGGAGAGGGACCGTGGCCGTGTGCTGCCCTGGACTCCCGGCGCGCCTGCGATCCCGGCAGCAGCCACCAACCGCCGTCGCTGAGCGTAACGAAACGTCAGAGGCCCTGAGCAGGCGCACCGCTCAAGATCGAAGACCCACGTAAGTTCCGAACAACCCGACGGCATGCTTCTGTGTCTAGTCGAGGATGTGCCGCAGGGCTTCGCTCACCCCCGGCCGCAGCGCACGGCGATTTCGGTGTCGTCCGGCGAGTTCAGAGCGCCGGATACCCGGGCGGCGTAGACGCGGTGGACCAGGCTGGTGACGTACACGTCGTAGGCGCGCCCGTTCAGAGTCTTCGGGCCCGAGACGAAGGCGTACTGCCTGTTCTTGCCGGAGATGAACCGGTCCCGGTCCTTGCGCCCGGCTGCCGGGCGGCGGACCCGGATCTCGGTGCCGTCGATGATCCCGGTCTTCCCTTCGGCGCCGAGGTGGTCGATGACCTCGGCCAGGGTCCGCAGCCGCACACCCGGGCTGATGGTGCACCCTCGCTCGGCGAGCAAGGGCCGCACCTCTGCGACGGCCCGAGTGATGGTGGAGCGGTCGACACCGAACCAGCAGGCGAGCACATCGTGCGTGGTGGCATGCCGAAGGCGCACGAGCGTGGCCAGGAGCCGGTCGACAAACACCAGCCGGTGTTTCGCGCCCGCACCCACAGCACGCTTCCGCGGCCGGGAGGCAAGCCTGGCCTGGTGCCGTCCGTGCCACAACGGGCCCAGCTCTGCGACAAGTTCAGCGATCACGTCGGCCGACAGGCCCGTGATCCTCCGGTCGCTGATGATCGCTGCACGAGACACGTTCCCCACCACAGGGCCATGATCGACGATCAGAGGCTCAACGGCCCACCGCCTACCGTGCACGAACTCGCTAGGCCCTTGACGCCGCGGCATTTCCCGTGCGGGTGATGTCCCGGAACGGATGGTCGTGCTCGGATGGTCAATTGTCCTGGAGGGAGACGACGATCTTTCCTCGTGTGTGTCCGCGCTCCGCGTGCGCGTGCGCGTCGGCGATCTGGGCGAGGGCGTAAACGCGCTCGATACGCGGTGTGTAGTGGCCTTGTCGGCCCAGCTCGGCTGCTGCGGTCAACAGCGCGGAATTGTTCTCCGCGTTCACCACGTGCACTCCCCGCGGTGCATTGAAGTGGTCGGCGACGGTTGACACACGCGTGGTATCGCCGACAATCGTGACCAGGTCGGTCAGGGATCCGGAGGCGGCGGTGTCGAGTGCGATGTCGACGCCACCGCGAGCGAGGACGGCAACACGCTCGGCGAGCCCGGCGCCGTAAGTGGTGGGGATGGCACCGAGAGAAGACAGGAACTCGTGGTTACGCTCGCTGGCCGTCCCGATGACGACGGCGCCGCCGGCGATTGCGATCTCGACGGCTGCGCTGCCCACGCCTCCGGCGGCGCCCTCGATGAGGAGGGTGCGTCCCTGCAAAGGGCCGAGCGCCTTCAGCCCAAGCGTTGCGGTCACCGCTGCCAGTCCGGCGCCGGCGGATTCCTCGTTGCTCCATGTGCTCGGCGCATGGGCCCATGCTGAGAGCACGGCGAACTCTGCGGTCGCGCCGGTATCACCGCCCAAACCGAAGACGAGGTCGCCGATCTCCGCCCCTCGCACTCCCTCACCGATCTCGTCGACGACGCCGACGGCGTCACGGCCGGGGACCGCAGGAAGGTCCAACGGCAGCCACTTGTGCAGTGCACCGGACCGCAACTTCCAGTCGATGGGGTTGACACCGGCAGCCGCGACACGGATGCGAACCTCGCCGGGGCCTGCGTGCGGTTCTGGCGCCTGCTCGATCACCAGGGTCTCCACACCGCCGTACTCATGGAAGCGGGCTGCACGCATGATGTCTCCTTCGCAGAGTGCTGGGTAATCCGGCGAACGCCGGCAGCCCCTACGCTAGAACCTGACGTTGACGTCAGCTGCAAGCCTGTTGTGCCGTCCGAGCACATTCGAACCAAGGAGTCCCAGTGCGAATCGGTGAGGTCGCCGCGAAGGCGGGAGTGAGTGTCAGAGCGCTGCGCTACTACGAGGAGCAGGATCTTCTCCACGCCGACCGCGGCTCCGGTGGGCAGCGGCAGTACCCCGACAGCGCCGTGGCCCATGTCAGGCTGATCCAGCAGCTCTACGCTGCGGGTCTGCCGAGCAGAACCGTCCGCGAGGTGCTGCCGTGCGTGAAGTCGGGAGAAGCGACTTCAGCACTGCTGGAGTTGTTGGCCGCCGAGTGTGACCGTGTCGACCGACAGATCACCGACCTGCTGAGTGTGCGCAACCGACTCGAGGGAGTGATCGCCACGGCGAAGAACCCCGACCGTGACTGCACCCACACATACTGAAGAAAGATTTCCCCGGCCCGTCGCCTGCGACACCGACCGCCATGCGCTCCGGTCCCGGATCACTCCGCTCGACGACGTCCCGGCAAAGTGGCGGCCGCGTCGGCGCAGGCCGTGGAGGGCCTTGACCCAAGAAGGGGTGGTTCAGGGCTCGCAGAGCATCAACTCGCATTCTTGATCTCTGGCGTGGTGATAGTGCCTGCCTCACGTGCCTGGCCGAACAGGTCGTTCAAGGTGAGAAGTTGGCGTTCGGCGGGGGTTCCGACACGAAAGAGACACTTGCTCAACTTCAGGATCTCCCGCATCCCGAGCAGTTCCTCACCCACCAGTGGCAACGAGCTGCCGTGTGGCCGCCTGCCGACGGGCCGGCACCCCGGTCATCCGGGCGTGGTGGCCGACTGGCCGGCGATGGCGGTGAGCCGGAGTCTGGTCTCGTCCTCGCCACCAGGCGCGGCAGTCATGATTACAGTCTTGAGGTCGAGGTCGCCGTCGGTCAGGATGTCGCAGTCCAGCGTGACACGGCCCACTGTGGGGTGGTCGATCGTCTTCGCGTCTTCACGGTGCGCAGTCACTTCTCCGGTCGCCCACAACCTGGCGAACCTTGTGTTCTCGCTCAGATCACGGATCAGCCTGGCAAGACGCTTGCCCCGGGGGTAGCGGCCGGTGGCGCGGCGCAGGTCGGAGACGACGGCGGCGTCGGCGGCCTCCCGGTCCGCCTCGGCAACCGGCCACCGTACGAGCCGGGCGGGCCCGTCGTCCACGGGGAATCTGTCGCGGGCGAAGTTGCGCAGACGCGCCGGTGACGCGGAGGGGGCACCCAGAAGGGCAGCCCATCCGCGGTTCCACCACACCAGCTGCCAATCCGCCGCGAAGAGGGCTACCGGGACGTCCCCGAGCCGGGCGAGTACCCGTTGCACGCCGGGCGGGAGGTGGTCGGAGATCATGCCGTTTGCCGGAGGGGCGAGCTGCGCCAGCCGGTACAGGTGGTCACGTTCGGCGGTGGACAACTGCAGGGCACGTGCCAGGGACGCCACCATCGACGCCGAAGGGGCGGTGGCCCTTCCCTGCTCCAGACGCACGACGTAGTCGACCGACATGCCGGCGAGATCGGCGAGCTCCTCACGCCGCAGTCCGGTGGCACGGCGCCCCGAAGTCGTCGGCAGTCCGGCGGCCGACGGCGGAATCCGGTCGCACCATGTGCGGATTATCGCGCCCAGGTTGCTGCCGGATGTGGTCGTTATGGTTACCGATTTTCCCTCATTGCCGGTCAACACGATAACGCGAGGGTAGTACAGCTCTTCCTACCGTCGAAGCGTCTCTGGTTCGTATGCCACGGCGGCCTCACCATGAAAGACATGAACACCGGACCCGGGCCTTCTGGGACCTCCCGGCCAGACCGGCCATCCACCATGCAGGAGCCACTCATGACCACGACAGACATCGAGAACGCACTATCTCGTCTGCTGGACGAAGCGGCAATTCGGGACACCCTCGCCCGTTTCGCCGACGCTGCCACCCGAGGCGACACCGACCGTTTCCGCGCGACCTGGGCCGAGGACGCGGAGTGGACGATCGGCGAGCGCGTGCATGCCGTCGGCGCGGACGACATCGTCTCCACGTTCCGGAAGCTACGGGACGAGCGGGACTTCTTCGTGCAGTTCGCGGTACCGGGCCCGATCGAGATCTCCGGCGACGAGGCGACCACCAGCATCATCTGCCACGAGGCCGCGCGCGGGCCGGGCGAGACGTACTACCGGAACCACAGTGTCACCTCCGACCGCCTCAGGCGCTCGGAGGACGGCTGGGTCTTCACCAGCCGCTCGTTCCAGTACCTCTGGCTCGACACGTCCCCGTTCACCGGCAACGCCTTCAAGCTGCCCGTCGGATTCTGATTTCGGTCGGCAACCGCCGTTCGATGGGCACGCCCGTGAAATCCGGGCGTGCCAGGCAACGCGAGACAGACCGAAGTTTCCCGACCACGCCACAACCCTCGTTTCCGCGCTGTTTACGAACACCTCGAAGAAAGCGGGCACCGCACATGAACGTCGAAGGCTCCAAGCCTGTGAAGTGGCGGCTCGCCGAGGTCACGAGCCCTCTGCTTGCTCAGCGAGTACCCGTTGTCGTGGCTGAGGACATCCCGTACTTCCCGGGTGCCGATCGCTTCCGGACCCTCAGTGTCTATCTGCCCAGGACACCGGACACACTGGAACTGGTCGGTACCGCAGCCGAGCGTCTTCCGGAAGCGGGCTCCGACTCCGCCGTCCCGCGCTACCACGTCCACATCCACGGAGGTGCCTGGCGCGACCCCCAGCTCACTTCCGCGTCGATCGAGCCGACCGTCGCCCACGCCTTCTCCGACCCGGCACAGCCGATCACCGCTGTCGCCTCGCTCAATTACCGGGTCTCGCAGTTCCCCACGCATCCGTCCCTGCCCTACGACGCCGTCAGGGACAACCACGCGGATCCCGCCCGTGAGGCCGTCCACCCCGACCACGTGAGCGACGTCCTGCACGGGCTGGCCCTGCTGCGCTCGTTCGGCCTCACTGACCGCTCGTACATCCTGTCGGGCCACAGCTGCGGCGCCTGCATCGCATTCCAGGCAATCCTCCAGGCTCCGACCCAGCACGGGCTGGAGCTTCCCGACGCGCCCTGCCCGGCTGCGATCGTCGGCCTCAACGGCCTGTACGACCTTCCGGAACTGACCGACGGGCTCGGCGACTCGCACGAGCATCTCCGCCAGGAGTACGGGACGCTGCTGGCGAACGCCTTCACCCCACAAAGGAAGGCATGGGCCACAGCGAGTCCGGCGCGCTTCGACCCGGAAGGCATCGCCCAGCGGATCCGAGAGGGCACAGCGCCGCGGCTGATCGTGCTGGACCAGAGCTCCCAAGACATGCTCGTGCCCATGAACCAGAAAGAGCGGTTCGCAGCGCACCTCGGCCACGTGGACGGGCTTCACCTCATCGAGGGGCACCGGTGCAGCGAAGGACACGCGGCACCGTGGGAGAGAGGCGACATGATCTGGGAAAGCCTCCAGGACATCCTCCGGCTCCTGCACACGGGGGCATGAACACGCGACAAGCCTCGCTGTCCGGATGCGGGTACGAGTGAGCAACGTACCTCCCGCGGCGGCCCCCCATGCGACTCGCCGCTCCACTCCCATGACCGATATCCGCAGGCCGCGCGCAGGACAGGCGCGCGCAGCCGGGCCCGGGGCCGCACGGCGCCATGTGGTCCGACGTCGAAGCCGTCCAGGTCGTGCGCGCCGGGGCCACCTTCCGTGACCAGGAGTTCGCGCCCCCGCGGTGGATCTACCAGGGACCCGGGGGCCGCATCGAGTGGACGAACATGAACTCCCGTCAGCCGATCTACCACCGCAATCTCGATGTCGACGAGATGGCCTACCAGGTCACCGGCCACCGCACGCTGATGACGGAACTCGGAACCGCCGAGCTGCGACCCGGCGACTTCGTGCGCATCCCCTGCGGGGTGTGCCACGACAACTGGGGCCGCAACGACATCCATGTGATCTGGTACCTGCCCGAGGGCTACACCGAGGAACGCGAGCCCGTGCGGTCTCCGAGGCCGGGATCCCGCCGTTCGAGGGCTGGAAGCCTGCGATCGTCAACGAAATGATCACCGACTGCCTCGGTGGCAGCGAACCGGACCATGATGTGGCCGCACACCGCTCGGACGACACGTCCTAGTACTGCAACGGTGCTTGTCGTGACTGCTGGCCAGTTCGTTCGTTGGTGTGGTTATGGGTGGGGACCTTGCTGATGTCAGGGTGTGGGCGGGTGAACTCGAGGCGGTGCATGAGCGGTTCGTGCACCGGTTCAACCGGGAGGAGCCGCGTCAGTCGGCGCTGGCCTATATGCGGGGGCTGGTTGCTCCGCTGGAGCGAAAGAACGGCTGAACGCTGGCGGAGGAGGCCGGACATGCCGGGCCGGACCGCATCCACCGGCTGCTGAACCGCATCGAGTAGGACGCAGATAAGGTCCTGGACGACGTACGCGACTACATCGTCGAACACCTCGGAGACCCAGATGCCGTCCTGATCGTCGACGACACCGGGTTCCTGAAGAAGGGTGTCCGCTCAGCCGGCGTGCAAAGGCAGTACTCCGGAATCGCCGGACGCACCGAGAACAGCCAGATCGGCGTCTTCCTCACCTATGCCACGAGCCGCGGACGTACTCTGATCAACCGGCGGCTGTATCTGCCCACCGCCTGGACGGACGACCGGGAACGCTGCCGCCGGGCGGGTATCGACGACAGCGTCGCCTTCGAGACGAAGGTGGCCATGGCCAAGGCGATGGTCCGCCGGGCCATCGCGGAGAAGGTCCCGTTCCGGTGGGTGACGGCGGACGCCGCTTACGGCTTCAGCAAGGGCTAGCGGTTCGAGCTGGAGCAGGCCGACGTCTTCCATGTCATGGCCACCACCCGGCACGACACGGTCGTCACCCGCTGGGCACTCGACCACCCCGTCCACGATCTGTTTCCCGGCCTGCCACGACAGAAGTGGAAACGCCGTTCCTGCGGCGCGGGAGCCCATGGCCGGCGGATCTTCGACTGGGCCCGCGTCGAAGTGAGGCCCTGGCACCGCGAGGACCGCCGACACTGGGTTCTCGCCCGCCGCAGCGTCAGCAGGCCCGAGGAGATCTCCTACTACATCGCCTACTGTCCCGCCGACACCACGCTGGACGAGCTGATCCGCATCGCGGGCAGCCGCTGGGCGGTGGAAGAGTGCTTGCAGACCGCGAAGCAGGAGTGCGGCTTGGACGACTACCAGGTCCGCCGCTACCCCGGCTGGCACCGCCACATGACCCTGGCCATGGCCGCCCACGCCTGCCTGACCGTCCTGAGAGCCCGAGAACTGGACACAGGTAAAGCAGAAACGGATCCTCCCAGCTCATCCACTACAGCCTCGCCGAAATCCGACGCCTGATCACTCGCCTCACCAACCGCCGCCCCACCCCGGTCGACCACATCCTCCACTGGTCAACATGGCGCCGACGACGCCAGAAACAAGCCCGCATCAGCCACTACAAACGACGCGGACACAGTCCCTGAAAACTGCCCAGCAATCAGCACAAGCACCGTTGCAGTACTAGGGGCGCTCGGGCGTCCCGGACGGCCTGGGCGCTGCCCGACATACGTCCTGGCCAGGTCTGTCGTCCACCGCCGCCCACCTGGCCTGCTCGAACGCCTGTTTCCGCAAGCTCATTTCGAACTGATCACCCGAACACCGGCGTCCGTCCTGCCAGGCGGTGTGCGATGGCCGGGAAGAGTTCGAGCGCACGTCGCCCGATCAGCTCCGCCTGGGCGGGGGTGACGACCGAGGAACCGCGCAAGGCGGTGATGTTCGCGTTGAGCGTGCGATCGCCGCTGCACGGCACGCCCGCGTCGCCACCGTAGACGATGTGGTCGAGGGGAACCATCGTCAAGGCCGCCGCCAGGTTGGCGTCCGTGCCGGATGCGGCGGTGTCGAGGTAGAGGCGGCTCAACTGCCCGGCGATCTCCTCAGCGGTGAACTGATCCCCGGCAGGCACCCATGCCTCGGTGCCGAGCAGTGCGAGCCGACCGGAGAGACCGGGCAGGGCGCCGCCACAGTGCGCGAGGACGAAGCGGATGTCCGGACAGCGGCGGAATACGCCTTGGTACAGCATGGCGACGACGGTGCGTGCCGTGTCGAACGCGACTTCCACCAGCGGGGTGGGCAGCCCGAGTTCGGGCCGTGTCGTCGTGTCAGGGTGCACGAACACCACCGCGCTACGCCGGTTCAGCTCGTCCCATACCGGCTCCAGCACCCGATCGGACAGGTTGACGCCGTTGTAGGTCGTGCTCATCGCCCAGCCGTCCGGCTGCATGGCCTTGTCGGCACGGGCGATCTCCGCAAGCGCGACGTGCGGGTCATCGGTGGGCAGAGCCGCCAGCAGACCGAAGCGATCGGGGTGTTCGGTGACGACTTCGGCACCGTAGTCGTTGGAGGCGCGCAGCGCGTCGTGGGTCTGCGGCACAGCGCTCAACAATTGCATCGCCACCCCTGTCCGGTCCATCGAGCGCAGGGCGCCTTCGACGGTCCAATGGTGCGGCTGGGGCGCGAGGAAACACAACTCCTGCATGGCGGTCCACGCGGTGTGTCGTTGTTCTTCGGTGGTCGGAGGGGTGAAGTGCGCGTGCACGTCCACCCAGGCCCTGGTGGTCAACGGCGTTCCTCTCATTGTTGTTCCGGTCGTTCTTGTTCCGGGGCCGCGGTGGCGTCGAGCGACGGCTGCCACCGGGGTATTGGGCCGAGCCCGTTGGGGATGCGCAGACTCTTGCTGTAGCCGAACTCGTGCAGGGTCTCGTGGGCGTGCTCGCGGCCGTAGCCGCTGGCTCCCGTACCGCCGAACGGAACCCCGACAGCAGCCCTGTGGTAATGGTTGACAAAGACCAGACCAGCGCGGACAGCGTTGCCGATTCTCAGCGCGCGCTGGTGGTTCCCGCTGAACACACCCGCGACGAGTCCGAACGGGGTGCCGTTGGCGATCCGGACGGCCTCGTCCTCGTCGTGAAACCGGATCATCGTCACGACCGGTCCCAAGATCTCCTCGTTCGCCACCCGCATCGCCGGCGTGACCTGCGTCAGCAGGGTCGGAGCAACGTAGTACCCACCGGCCAGCCGTGGGTTCGCAGGCAACTCGGCCTGCGCGAGAAGCACCGCTCCCTCGGCGCGCCCGATGTCCAGGTAGTCCAGCACCCGGTGTTGCTGCTCGGACGTCACGAGCGGCCCGACGTGGGTGGCCGGATCGGCGCCGTCACCCACGGTCAGTCGGCGTACGGCCCGCGCCACGCGGTCGGCCACCTCGTCGTAGACGGTGTCCTGCACGAGCAGGCGGGAGGCGGCGGTGCACGCCTCGCCCTGGTTGAAGTAGCCAGCCTCGACGAGCCAGGGTACGGCCGAGTCGAGGTCGGCGTCGTCGAAGACGATGAACGGGTTCTTACCGCCGAGTTCGAGCAACGCCGGGGTGAGGTTGTCCGCCGCCGTCTTCAGCACGGACACCCCCGTGGCCGGGGCGCCGGTGAAGGAGATCTTCCCGACGAGCGGGTGCGCGGCGAGCGCTGCGCCGACCGGGTCGCGGCCCGGTACGACGTGGACCACGTCGTCAGGAACGATCCCTCGATCAGCTCGATCAGCTCGATCAGCTCGATCAGCTCGATGAGCTCGATGAGCCGAAGCACCGACAGCGGTGCCTGCTCCGGCGGTTTGAGCACGACGGCGTTACCGACGGCGAGCGCCGGGGCGAGCTTGCCCGCGGTGTGGATGGGCGGCCAGTTGAACGGCGCGATCGCCCCGATGACGCCATAGGGTTCGAGGGTCGTGACATCGAGCAGCGGTCCGTTCTGCGCCGCGGCGCTGGGCGGGGTCGTGATCAACCCGGCGAACAGGTCGAAGATCGCCGCGGACGCGACCATGTCGAAATCCACCGCGCCCAGGACGCCACGCAGCCACCGATGTCCCGGGTCGGCGTCGTGCATCGGATGCCACCAGAACGCCTCGGTCAGCGACACCATTTCGAAGGGGAACTCCAGCACCCGAATGCCGTCGCCGTCCTGGGCCGCCGCGACCCGGCCCGGCACGACCCCGATGGTGTCCGTGCCGCGAACGAGCCGGGGCACGACGAGGAAGGAGTCCGCGACCGCGACGACCCGAGGGGTGATCCCGAGCAACTCCAGTTGCCGCCAGGCGGGCGGCCGGCCGGCCCGGTCCGCGAAGGTCGCGATCCACGGCAGCCGTTCCAGGTCCTGTCTGGTCAGCTCGTCGCCGACCGACTTGTTGTCCGCGGAGACTACACACACCCACCGGTCCGTGTGGACATCCGCGAAAGACGCCAGGCTGAGATATCCGTGCGGCAGCAGGACACCGTCGACAGTGCGCAGGTACTTGTCCTCGTGCTCTAGCAGTTCGGCGCTGACCGGCTGGAAACGCAGGCCCACGCCGGGCGCGGGACCGCGGACCCGGCGGAGGAGCTCAGCCCCCGCCGTGACGATCCCGTGATCGGACGAGACGATGGTGAAGGTCCGGGTCGAGGTCTCCGGCGAGAAGGTCGTCTCCGCGGCGAAGGTCCGGTCGACGGCCGTGACCGCGGCTGCGACCAGGGGACGTAGCCGCTCCCCGAACGCGGTCAGCCGGTAGGAGTTGCCGCCCCGTTCCAGCAACGGGTCACCGAAGTGCCGGCGCAGTCGTCGCAGCGACTTCGACAACGTCGGCTGGGTGCGTCCCAGACGCGTCGCCGCCGCGGTGACGCTGAGTTCGCTCAGCAATGCGTGCAACGCCTGCAGATGAGTGGACTCCAGGCCAAAGGAGAGAAGGGCATCGCGGTGCGGGGCGGCCTTGCCCTCGTTGTCAGCGCTCGGCACGATGACGCCGGTGGGGCGGCCGAGCGGGAAGCCCCGGTTTGCAGGCGGTCTCCGCGAACCGCCATCGGTGCGGTCCGCGTGCTCGGTCAGTCGCCACTGCGGCTCGGCCTCCGTTGGTCCAGGGTCTGTCAGCAGCACTCAGCAGCACGCACGTTGAGCCAGGAGCTGCCCGACAAGCTTTCCGTGCCGGCCACCGTTCCAAGACGCTCATCCCCGTGCAGCCTCGCGCACACGTCAGGTTCTGACCCTCGTCGGCGTGCTCTTCAGCGGCCTGCTTCGGCGACTGACCGTCCTGCGGTCTCGTCCAGTCTGGCTTTCACCCTCTGGCCTCGAACGTCGCGTCGTACGCGCTCACCCGTCCGGTGTTGGCCTTGGCGCCCGGGTTCAGGATTCTGTTGGGAATTGCCGCATGAACTCCTGGAAGGTGTGCACGTCGCTGCCGGTCAGTGGGGCGCCGTGGGCAAAGCCGACTGCATTCAGGTTCGGGGGGATGCGGGCCAGGCTGCCGGGCCTGAGGCCGGGATCGGCGGCGAGTGCGGCCGGGCCGATGGCGAGTTTGCCGCGGTTGAAGGCGGCGTCTCCCATGAGGACGGTCCGGCTGGGTTCGTGAAGCAGCACGATGTGGCCGGGTGAGTGGCCGGGGGTGTGGATGACGCGCAGTCCGTTGCTGCCTTCCACCACTTCTCCGTCGGAGACGGTGCCGTCGGCGGTGGTGGGGGCCCAGTGGAGTGCGGGCAGGTGGTCGATGAGGCGGCCGACGGTGCCGGAGCGTCCCTGGGCCGGTACGCGTCCGGCTTCCAGCCAGGCGCGATCGGCGTGGTGGATCAGGATGTGTGCACCGGTGGCGCGGCGGAGTTCGGCGGCACCCTGTACGTGGTCGGGGTGGGCGTGGGTGAGGATGACGCGGCGGATGTCGGAGGGCTTGTGGCCCAGAGCGGCGATCGTGTTGAGGAGTACTTCGGGGGCTTTGGACCAGCCGACGTCGATGAGGGTGAAGCCGTCGTCGCCGTCGACGAGGAAGGCGTTGTCACGCCTGCTGGTGGCGATCCGGGTGACGCCCGGAGAGAGCGGGCTGTGCATGAGGATTCCTTGATTGTGAAGGGTGCAGTTACAGACGGGGACGGAACGTTGCCGGGGCGGCGCCGGCACCTCCCTGACACCGGCTCAGTGGTCGCGTGCGGCCGGGGCGGGGATGTAGCCCTCGCGGGCGAGCTTGGGCAGGATGCCGCCGTTGGCCAGGATGTCGAGGACCAGGGGCGGCAGTGCGCCTGCCTCCAGGCACGTACCGGACCTGGTGTTCTCGGCCCATCCTTCGGCGAAGTCGAGGCGTGCGGTGTCGCCGTCGGTGAATGCCGCGCTGGCACCGGGGACGGTGAGGGCGGGCAGGCCGTGATTGATGCAGTTGCGCAGGAATAGGGAGTTGAACTCCTCTGCGATCAGTGCGGCGATGCCCAGTTCGCGAAAGAGTGCGGCGACGGGACGGGACGAACCAAGGCCGAAGTTGCGGCCCGCCACGACGATGTCGCCTGTCTCGACCTCGTCGGTCCAGCCGGGGCGCAGTTCGTAGAAGATGTGGCGCGCGGCTTCGGACACGGGCAGTTTCATGGCGAAGGCGGGGTACATGGCGTCGGTGGTGACGGAGTCGCCGACTACCCAGACGCGTCCGGTGATGAGGGTGTCCATCAGCTGTGTTCCCCTCGCGGGTCGGTGACGTGGCCGGTGAGGGCGGAGGCGGCGACGGTGGCGGGGGAGGCCATGTAGATCTCGGCGTCGGGGCTGCCCATACGGCCGGTGAAGTTACGGGTGGAGGAGGTCAGGCAGACCTCGCCGGGGGCGAGCAGGCCCATGTGGTAGCCGAAGCAGGCGCCGCAAGTGGAGTTGGTGATCACCGCGCCGGCGTCGGCGAGGTCCTGGAGGTAGCCGGCGCGCATGGCGTCCTTGTAGACCTCCTGGGAGGCCGGGGTGATGAGCAGCCGTACTCCCGGCGCGACAGTGCGGCCACGCACGATGTCGGCGGCGATCTTGAGGTCCTCGAGTTGCCCGTTGGCGCACGATCCGATGAAGCACTGGTTGACCGGCCGCTTCTCGATCGCTGATACCGGCAGCGAGTTGTGGCTGACGGTGCCCGGGCGGGCGACGTAGGGCTCCAGCGACGACAGGTCCACGGTGCGTACGGCGGCGTAGGTAGCGTCCGGGTCCGGGTCGGCTGCTGTGTAGGAGCCGGGGGCGGCTCCGTGGGCCGCGAGGAAGTCGCGGGCAAGGTCGTCGATGGGGAAGGTGGAGAAGTCAGCCGAGATCTCGGCGCCCTGGGTCGCGATGGTGCGCCGGTCGTTCATGGGGATCGAGGCGAGGCCCGGTCCGCCGTATTCGAGGTTGTGATTGGTGGCGTCGCCGTAGGTGCCGGCGATGTACAGGAAGATGTCCTTGCCAGATACGGCGTTCGGCTTGGTGCCGGTGAATTCGTAGCGGATGGTGGGTGCGGCCTGGAACCAGGTCTTGCCGGTGCACAGGATCGAATACACCTCGGCAGGGCCGAGTCCGCGGGCTGCGGTGTTGTAGGCGCCGCCCGCGCAGGTGTGGGAGTCGGTGCAGGCGAGGATCTCGCCGGGGCGGGCCAGGCCGTTCTCGGCGATGACCTGGTGGCAGATGCCGTGGCGGCCGACGTCGTAAAACTTGTCGATGTGGAAGTCGCGGGCGAAGGTGCGGGCGTGGGTGCCGCCGATCGCGTCGTGGACGCTGGGGGCGGGCACGGCGTGGTCCATGATCACGGCAACCTTGTCCGGGTCGTTGATCTTCAGGGGCTGGACCCAGCCGGTGGCGAACTGCAGGTCGATCATCACGGTCATGTCGACGTCGCACACCACCGTGTCACCAGCGCTGACGTGGTCCACGCCGGCCTTGCGGGCAAGGATCTTCTCCATCATCGTCATACCCATCAGGCACCGTCCTTGGCGTCGTCGCGGTAGCGCTCGCCTATCGCGGACCACTCGCGCAGCCCGACGAGCTCGAACAGACCCTGAGGGCCGGGCGTGGCCTGAGGCATGGTGCCGCCCATGCGGCTCAGAGCCTCCAACCCGTGCAGGACGTAAGGGGCGAGCAGGGCGCCGGGGTGGATGGCGATACGGAAGCCGAGCTCGGCGAGCCGGTCGGGTGCGGTGTCGGGAGTGAGGCCGCCCTGCACCATGTTGATCAGCAGGGGGGCCTCCACCTCGGCGGCGATCTTCTCGATCTCCCCGATGTTCCGCGGAGCCTCGACGAAGAGGACGTCGGCGCCCGCAGCTGCGTAGCGGCCGGCGCGGTCGATCGCCTCTGCGATGCCCAGCGGTCCGCGGGCGTCGGTCCGTGCGATGATCACCAGATCGGAGTCGGTGCGGGCCTGGAGGGCGGCGTCCAGCTTGTCGATGAACTCCCCGGGGGCAATGAGTTCTTTGTCGGGCAGGTGGCCGCATTTTTTGGGGAATGACTGATCTTCGAGGTGGAGGGCGGCCACTCCTGCCTTCTCGTACTCGCGCACCGTGCGCGCCACGTTCATCGGTGCGCCGTAGCCGGTGTCGGCATCGGCGATCAGCGGGATGCCGTCGAGTGCGGTGACCACGATGCGGGCTCGCTCGGTCATCTCGCTCTGGGTGAGAAGCCCGATGTCGGGCAGCCCGAACCCGGCGACGGACACCCCCGCGCCGCTCAGGTAGGCGGCCCTGAAACCGGTGCGGGCAACGAGGTGGGCGGAGAGGCCGTCGAACACGCCGGGGGCGGTGATCAGGCTGTCCTGGGCGAGCAGCGAGCGCAGCCGGCCGCCCGCGGTGGCGGGACGTGCTTGTCGAGACGGTGACATGGGTATTCCTTGCAGTTCGTGACGGGTCAGTCGAGGACGCTGCGAGCGGGTGCGGCCAGCAGTTCCACCAGACGGTCCAGAGCGGGCTGGTTTTCGAGGTCAAGGACGATGCGTTCGATCTCCTGTGCCCGGTCGGCATCGATGACGCCGGTGGTCAGTGCCCGGTATTTGTCGCGGATTTCCGTGTGGGTGAGCGGGTCGTCCGGGCCGCCGTGGGGCTGGTTGAGGGCCTGGGTGCGGACCTCGCCACCGCGCAGCGTGATCGTGAGGCGGGTGTTGTAGCCGCGCTGGGTCCAGGTCGGGTCCTGGGGCTCGTCGACCTGCTTCACCTCGGTGCGGCCGATTAGCTGCCAGACGTCGTCGGCGTCGATCCGGGCGGGCGTGAACTGCTCCGGCCTCACGTGGCCGTCCAAGAGGGCCACGGCCGTGGCGTAGGCGATGTTCATCTGGGCGCCGATGGTGGTCAGCGGGCGCTCCGGGGTCCACCACCCGTGGTGGTAGATCGTGTCAGGGACCTCGATGAGGATGGATTCGACGGCCTCGGCACTGAGCGTACGGCCGTCGGTCACCGTGATGGCGGCGTCGATGGCGGGATGCAGCCCGCCCATGGCCGCGTGGATCTTCACCGTGATCTGCTCGGTGTGCCATATCTGACCCAGGCCCTTGGTGATCTGGGTGGCGTCGGGGTTGTGGCCCTCGCCGAAGGTGGACAGGAAGCCGCCGTAGGAGCGCTCGAAGACCTTCTTGATGCCGGTGTAGCCGGCCTGGGCGAGACCGGCGGCGTAGAAACCGTTACGGGAGGCCAGACCGTGGTGCATCCGCTTGGACATCGCCTCGTACTGCGCGGCCATGAGACCCGCGGACTGCGTGGCGGCCAGGCCGAGCGCGTCCTCGAACGCTGCGGCGTCCAGGCCGCGCAGTGCCCCGGATGCTGCGGCGGCCGCATGCGTGCCGAAGACCGAACCCGAGTGCCAGCCGCGGGACAGCATCTGCGGACCGTGCAGGGACAGGCCGACCCGGGTGCCGGTCTCGAAGCCCAGGACCGTCGCCCTGAGGAACTCCGCCCCCGTGACCGACGGTAGTTGCGATGCGGTGGACAACAGTGCCGGCAGGACCAGCGAAGTGCTGTGCAGTGGGGCTGCCGGGTAGTAGTCGTCGAGTTCGAAGCCCTGGATGAACGTGCCATTCAGCACGGCGGCTGCCGGGCCGCTGGTGGTGCGCCCCCAGCCGATCACCGGGACCTCTCCGGAGCCCTCAAGGTTCAGGACCGCTTCGACAGCGGTGCGCGACCAGGGCAGCTGGGCGCCGATCAGTGCGCAGGCCAGGCCGTCGAGCACCAGGTGCGCGGCCCGCTCCCGCACGTTGGTGGGGATCTGTTCCACTGTGGTGGCGGCCAGCCAGCCGGCCAGCTGCCCCGTGGGGCCCTTGGGGTCGGTGGGCTGCCGGGTGGTCGTTGGCGTCGGTGCGGACACCGCGCTCACCTCCTATGTCGTGGAGCCTGGATCGGGCGGCAGGAGTGGTCTGGTCTCCCGCGAACCTCTTGGTTGTGAGGGCCGCGCGGGTGGCAGGGGGATGCTGCCCGGCCCGAGGTGATCCTCGGGAAAGGGAGGGGACCGTCGCCGCCTTCGGGCGGGACGACGTCCCTCTCGCCGGGCGCCTGCTTGCCAAGTGGCGCGCGGGCGGCTGGTCGGACTTCCACCGTCTGCTGGTGGTGGACGACGTGGCATCGGTACAGCCCTTTCTAGATGCTCTCGAGGGCGACCGCGTTGGTTCGGGGCCCGAGCAGGGCGACCGCGAGGGCCATCAGCGCGATGATGCAGGCGCAGGTGAGGTAGATGGGCCCTGCGCCGAGCGTGTCGAGAATGGGCAGGGTGCAGAAGGGCAGGACGGCCGCAACCAGGCGGGAGAGCGAGTAGGTCCGGCCGAGCGCGGTGTTGCGAACCTCGGTAGGGAAGAGTTCGGCGCCATAGGCGCGCGAGACGGTGGCGTTGATGACACTCATCAGTGTGGTCAGCAGGCCGGCCGGGACGATCACCCAGACGGAAGTTCCTATGCCGAAGGCCGTGCCGGCGACGGCCACCAGCAGGGACGAGACGATCACCAGGGTTCTGCGCTGGATCCGTTCGGCCAGGTGCATCAGCACATAGCACCCGAGCGGATAACCGATTGCCGTCAGGGCCAGGTACGTCAGCGAGTCGACGACGGTGAACCCCTTGTGCAGGAGTACGAGGGGGGCGATCGAGGCGAAGCCGTAGAAGCCGACAGGCCCCAGGGTCTCCATCAGGCACACCAGCACCGTGCGCCGCCGCAGGGCGGGACCCCAGAGTTCGGGGCGGCCGCTCCGTTCGTCTGCTTCCTCACGGGCGAGTCCCAGTGCGGGAGCAGAGGGAAAAGTGCCGGTCACCGCCAGGCCGGCTGTCTTCTCAATGCGGCCCAGCGCGTCGATGGCCTGCTGTGGTTCGTGGGTGGCCAGCCAGCGGGGCGACTCGGGAAGGCTGCGGCGCAGCAGGTAGACCACGAGAGCGCCTGCGCCCGCCAGGGCCATGAGCCAGCGCCAGCTGGAGGCGCCGAGCATGGTGTGCGGGAGCTTGGCCGCGAGCACTCCGGCCACGGGCACGGCCAGCATGCCGAGGCCGTAGGCGGTGGCCAGCATCCGTCCGCGGCGGGCTGCGGGCATGAGCTCCGTGAGATACGTGTCGACCAGGGCAAGCTCAGCGCCGAGTCCGATGCCTAGCAGGAACCTCAGCACGATCAGCTGTGTGGGGCTCTGGGTGCACGCGGCCGCGATGGACAGCGCGGCGTAGGCGACGAGGTTGATCTGGAACATCCGCCGCCGCCCCATGCGGTCGGCGAGCCCTGAAAGGGCAATCGCGCCGAGAAGCTCACCGGCGAACGTCGCGCTGATGAGCAGGGACTTGCCCGTCGTGGTTGCAGCCCAGTCCGCTGGCAGTAGGGGAACGAGCAGGCTGCTCAGGGCCACCTCGAAGAAGTTGAAGAAGGAGCCGAGACCGACAACGGCAAGCACCCTTCGGTGCCAGCGGGTCACCGGGAGACCGTCGAGGCGAGCCGCGACGAGAGACTGCAGCCGGCGAGTGTCGGTGATGTTGTTTAGGGACTGAGAAGCGCCGCGAGTGTCTGCCATGATCCCATCCGGTTTCATTATTTATAACCGAGGTTTCATATTGGGAGGCCGAGAGTGACAGGGGCGCACACTCTCGTCAAGAGGGGAGGTCAACCACCCTGAGTTCGCGATCCATGCCTTGCAGTCGGCATGTAGAAGCCTTACGTTTCAGATAGTGCTTATGATGGAGTAAATATTGAGACAGGAGGGGTCGTGCCGGATCAGACCCAGGGCGGTAACACCGCGCGGCGGGCTCTACGGCTGCTTGAGGCCGTGGTCGCGTCACGGGCACCTTCCGGCTTGCAGGAACTGGCGGAGACCGCCGGGCTCAGCAAGCCGACGGCCTACCGCCTGCTGCGTGTGCTGCAGGAGGAGTCCTACCTGACACGGGGAGATTCCGGCGGGTATCGCATAGGCACGCAGCTGATGGCCCTCGCCGCCCAAGTCATGCCCCGGGCCGACGTGTTCGTCGATGCTCGCCCCGTTCTGCAAGCCCTCGCTGGGCTCTCTGAAGAGACGGCGACGCTGCATTTGCGGGCCGGGGACGAAGCCATCTTGGTACTCGGAGTCGACAGCGCCCATGAACTGCGCAGAGCGGCCCGCCTCGGCTCCGCGACTCCACTGCACCGCGGATGCAGCGGGCAGGCGATCTTGGCCCATCTCCCCGTCCGCGAGGTCGCCACGCTTCTCAAGCGAGTGGACAGCGACCTGGAGGCATCGCGAGTCGACCACGCACTGAGCGCCGTACGCGACCAGGGGTTCGCCCTGTCCCAGGGCGCCAATCACCCGGGGCTGACAGGCATCGCCGCACCGGTGCTCACCGCATCTGGCCAGCCTGCGGCATCCGTTGCCGTCTCCGGACCCTCTGGACGCTGGACAGCGGAAAAGGCACGGGAGTTCGCCGGCGTGCTGACCGAGCATTGCAGCCGACTGGCCGAACTGTTCGCCCCTCTTTCGCCGACAGGCAGTACGTGACCCCACTGTTGGGCCTAGGCCCTTTCTGAGGGCTCTTGGTGGGCTGGGTGGATCTCGCGGTTGGCCGGGCAGGACGCTCGTATGGTGCGGCGACATGAGCTCACGGACGCGCAGTGGCTGAAGATCGAGCCTCTCCTGCCCGGCAACGGCAAGCCGGGCGGGCAGCGGGCGGATCACCGCAGAATGATCAACGGGGTGCTGTTCAGGGCCCGGATCGGGGTGCCCTGGTCTGACCTGCCCGAACGGTACGGTCCCTGGCAGACCATCTACGAGCGTCACCGCCGCTGGTCGGCCGACGGCACTTGGAAGGCTGTCCTTGAGAAGTTGCAGATCGAGGCCGATGCCGGTGATCCGGACAGGACCCTCGCCGGCCAGGCGGACCGGCAGGAGTGGGCTGTGAACATCGACTCCACCTTCTGCCGGGCGCATCAGCACGCGGCCGGGGCGCCCCGCAAGCCTCCGGCCGACCATCCGCAAAAAGGGGCGGGACACGTGAGGAGGCAGATGGGCGCGAGGCGTTGGGGCGCTCACGGGGCGGGCTGACCAGCAAGGTCCATCTGCTGTCCGACGACCGTGCCCGCCCGCTGCACTGGCTCACCTCACCCGGTCAGTGAGGCGACAGCCCGATGTTCGCCCGGTGCTGGACGGCTTACGCGTCCGGCGCCGCGGCAGGGGCCGCCCGCGCAGCCGGCCGGACCGGGTGCGCGGTGACAAGGCGTACTCAAGTCGCGAGAACCGCGTCTAGCTGCGGCGACGCGGGATAAAGGCCACCAGCGTGTGGGAGGTGCCGATCAGCTGGTCAGTGCGGGTTGACGGGGTTTCAGGTTCGTTCGTTCGGCCGTTGCCTGGTCGGCGTAGTGCTTCTCCTCGAACTCGATCGGGCTGAGGCAGCCGAGCTGCTTCTGGATGCGCCGGGAGTTGTAGAAGCCGTCGATGTACTCGAACAGCGCGAGATTCGCCTCGGCCCGGGTGGCCTTCTGTCAACACACTCCGCATCTCGAGGGAACCTCGGACCCGTCATACGGCGCGCCCCAGCAAGGAAAGAAGCTGAACGGTGGGGTCGGTGCTGGTGGTGCGCACCGGAGCAGCGAAGATTCCCAGGCCTGCCACTCTCTCGGCGTTGGCACGCGCGTAGGCCAGGCTATGGTCGACCGCGGCCGGGTCGAGCCACTCGGGCTGGCCGCACCCGCGGGCCAGGTCCCACTCGTGGATGGTCAGGTCGACGAGCATCTGGTCCGCGTACATGGTCAACGGGGCCTCCCCGAAGGAGAACCGAGCTGTCCCGGAAAGATCGGCGCCCTTCCACGCCGCGAGGGAGCGCTCTGCGGCCTCGTCCCACGCGCGCACGGGATCTGCGCCGACCATGTCGCCGTCGTAGCGGTCGCCCACCTGCTCCAGGGACTCTCCGGCGAGCAGGTGCGGCACCCACAAGTGCTCGCTGACCAGGTGGTTGACGAGGTCCCGAACGGTCCACTCGGTGCACGGCGTCGAATCGTTCCATTGGTGGCCGTCGACCGCGTGCACTCGTGAGCTGAAGCGGTTAATGGCATCGGGAAGCAACTGCAGGGATGAATTCGTCATGGCAGTACGGTACGCCGTGCTCTTCCACCCTCCCCGAACGGAGGTCAGATGACGGGGTCGTCGGCGGGCCGTCCAGGGTCGCCGTTCTCGAGGACCTGCGCGGCTTCGTCCGCTCGGCCTGGGCCGGCTTCGCCCACCTGCCGGTCATCGAAGGCATCGTCATCCGTCTGCAGGTCGGCCACCTGCGCGGCGACCGCAACCCCAAGCCGATCTGGCTGTGGTGGTCGGCCACGGGCGACACCGCCGGAGACGCGGACCGCCTCTGGCAGGCCTTCCTGCGCAGATTCGACCTGGAACACACCTTCCGCATGCTCAAACAGACACTGGGCTGGACAACGCCCAAGCTCCGCGAGCCGGCCGCTGCGGACCGCTGTCGGCGTGCGGCTGGACCCCCTGTTCCCCAAACGGTCCTTGCCTGCGGAAACGACGGTCCGACGGCTGCTGGCCCGGATCGACGGCGACGCGTTGGACCTGGCGGTCGGCCGCTGGCTCGCCGACCGCCGCACCCGAGCCGAGGGTCGGCTGCGCGGCCTGGCGGCCGACGGCAAGAGGCTTCGCGGAGCCGCCAGGGCCAAGGGCCGCAGGATCCACCTGCTCGCAGCCCTGGAGCACACCACCGGCCTGGTCCTGGCCCAGCTGGACGTCGGCGAGAAGACGAACGAGATCACCTGCTTCCAGCCGCCGCTGGAGACCATGGCCGACCTGGCCGGGATCGTCGTCACCAGCGACGCCATACGCACCCAACGCGAACACGCCGACTACCTCCTTGACCGCGAAGCCCACTACATCGTGATCGCCAAGGGCAACCAGAGGAAGCTCCGCAAGCAGCTCAGATCCCTTCCGTGGGAAGAGATCCCGCCGCAGGGCCGCGCGCGGGGCATCGGCCACAAACGCTCGGAGATCCGACGGATCAAGGTGGTCACGGTCAACAGCCTGCTCTTCCCCGGAGCCCGCCAAGCCGTCCAGATCAAGCGCCGCCGCACCGACCGCAAGACCGGCAGGACCACCCTCAAGACCGTTTACGCCGTCACCAGCCTCACCGCTGAGCGAGCCAACCCCGCCCAGCTCGCGACCCTGATCCGTGATCACTGGCAGATCGAGGCCCTGCACCACGTCAGAGACACCACGTTCGCCGAAGACACCTCACAGCTACGAACCGGCAACGCGCCCCGGGCGATGGCCACCTGGCGCAACCTCGCCATCGGCGCCCTGCGGCTGGCCGGCGCGACCAACATCGCCGCAGCTCTGCGACACAACGCCCGCAACGCGGATCGCCCGCTCGCCCTGCCCGGCCTCAAGTGATCACGAAACGGACTCCCGCCGACTACGCCGAAACCCTGCAGGGCCCCTCAGACCCCCACTCCAAGCGTCAGTCGGTCTTCCTCAGGAGGCTCGCCGCAGCAGTCGAGCGCGAACGGACTCGGACCGTGCGGCGTCCCCGATCGTGAGCGCCATGGCCAGGCCGGCGTCACGGACGAACCGGTCGCCCTCCGGGCCGGCAGCGGCGGCGGCGAACGCCGCGGTGTGGTTCCCGTCCTCGGGCGGAAGGTCGAACGACAGCATGGGGTGAATCGCGGGGATCCGCAGCGAGACGTTGCCCATGTCGGTCGAACCGAACATCTTGCCGTCCGGGTAGTCCGGGAACGTCCGTCCGAGGGACTGGGCGTTCTTCTCGAACAGGGGCGCCAAGTCCTGGTCGTGGCGGAACTCCCGGTAGATGGAGGGCAGGGACTCGTATGCCACGCTGGTCCCGGTCGCGACGGCTCCGGCGTCGAAGCACCGCCTCACGCGCTCCCACACCTCGTCCACTTCGGCGATCGTGTCGCTGCGGATCATGCAGTCGACCACGGCACGGTCCGCGATGACGTTGACGGCCGCTCCGGCCTCCCGCACGAAGTGATGGACTCTGATGCCGTCGCGCAGCTGCTGTCGCATCAGTCCGATGGCCGCCTGGGCGAGGACCGTCGCGTCGGCGGCGTTGAGCGCGTTCCACGGCCGTGACGCGTGTCCTCCGACGCCCGTGTAGGTGATCCGCCAGGACCGCGAGGCGCGCAGTATCGGGACGACGACGTCCTTCACCTGCGGGTGGACCATCATGGCCGCGTGCGTCTCGTCGAAGACGCCGCGGTTGACCATGATTTCCTTGCCGGTCCCGCTCTCCTCGGCGGGGGTGCCGAAGACCCGCACCGTCAGCCCCAGCTCGTCGGCGAACGGGGCCAGGGCCAGCGCGGCTCCCACGGCCGAGGCGGCGATGACGTTGTGGCCGCAGCCATGACCGATGTCGGGGAGCGCATCCATCTCCGCGCAGAGGCCGATCGCCAGCTCACCCGAGCCCGCCGATGCCACGAACGCCGTCGGGAGATCGGCCACGCCCTTCTCCACGGTGAAGCCCTTGTCCTCGAGGGTCGAGACGAGCAGTGTCGACGTCTCGTGCTCCTCGAAGGCGAGTTCAGGTCTGGCGTTGATCGTGTGCGAGAGCTCCGTGACCAGGTTCAGGTGGTTGTCGAATTCACGCTTGATGCGCTCGGTGATGTCGGTCATCGCCACACCTCATTCAGCAATCGGAGGATGTTGCCGCCCAGGACGGCTTTGATGTCGCTGTCGCTGTAGCCGTGCTCGACGAGCCAGCCGGCCACATTGCGGAAGTTCTCGCTCGGGTTCTCCATTCCGTCGACGTGAGTGACCCGCGCATATGTGTGGTCTCCGGCGTTCGTCATGGCCGAGAAGCCCAGGTTCGCGCTCGTCGCGTGATGGAAGCCCACGTGGTCGCCGTAGAACCCGTCCGGCCCAAAGGCGACGTGCTCGATACCCATCAGTTCGACGGCGTACTGGAAGTGGTCCATCACGGATTCGATGGTGTGCGTCGTGTGGTCGTGGGAGACCGTGGTGTGGGGGGCCGCCTCGATGCCGAGAACTCCCCCGCGCTCGGCGCACGCCCTGAGCATGTCGTCGGGTTTCATCCGCGGGGTCGGCCAGACCGCGCGGGCGCCGGCATGCGTGATGGCGATCGGTTTGGTGGATGCCTCGATCGCGTCCAAGCAGGTTTGGTCACTGGCGTGGGAGACGTCGATGAGGATGCCCAGCGCGTTCATGCGTTCCACTGCCCGGCGGCCGAAGGTCGTCAGGCCCGCGTCATGGGGTTCCTTCTGCCCGCTCCCCAGGGCGTTGGAGTCGGCGTAGACCAAGCCCATCTGGCGGATTCCGAAGCCGTAGAGAACGTCGATGCGGTCGAGTTCGTTCTCGATGGCTCCGGCGGATTCGGTGCCCAGGACGAACGCGATGCGGCCGTCACGCTTGGCATCGAGAATGTCCTTGACCTCCCGGGCGATCACGGCACCGTCCTGATGGGCCAGGTCCGCGAGGCGCATACCGAGCGTCGTGATCAGGTCGTCCCACTTCCATCCCGATGGTGTGGTCGCTCCGATGGCGCCGAACGGGTTGTCGAAGACGGCCGTCAGGCCGGCCCCGCGCAGCTCGGTGAAGGCCGTGAAATCGCGCTTGGTACGCAGGTATGTGAACGTCTCGGCCGGGTCCGCCGGAAGCAGCTGCGGGTGATCGTGGAAGCTGATGATCACGTTCTCCGCGAGCAGCCGCTCGACCCGCGCCGCCTGCTGCTCGTCCAGCTCGGCGGCGTAGGTGCTCCGCCGGTGACTGGGGTCGGACAGTTCGATGGCAGGGAAATCGACTCCGCGTTCCACATAGGGGAACGACTCGTAGTCGGATGGCTTGGCGACAGGGCTGGGCATCGGCAGCGACCCTTCTCAGATGCGCGGTGAGCGCCGGTCGGGCTGTTTTGCAACGCCAATGTGCCGTATATTAGCACGACGTGCTTCATTGCGGCACGGCGGCATATTGCTGTCAGAGTCGTTCGGAGGGCCGGCGAGCGTCGATGGCGCCGTGGCCCGCACCGTGCAGTTCCGGCGGCGTTTCCTCCCGCCGTACAGATCCGTCGGCGTCCACCGTGACGAACGGATCCAGCTCCCTCGACGCCTGTGCGAACCGGTCGAGGACCGATCGCGCCACCTCGGGCCGGGGCATAATCGGCTGGCTGTCCGCGTCGAGCTCGATGGGCTCGACGCGCAGCTGGGGCCTCCCGCGCCCGTCCAGGCTCACATGGAACACCGCGCTCTCGAACCACGGGCCTTTCAGCAGTGCCGACTGATAGGGCGGGGCCGGATGAGCGTCCTCCCGGACGGTCATCGACTCCGGACTCCAGCCGTCGCACCAGTCGAAGACGAAGTTTCCCGTCGAGTACAGGATTAGCCCGTTCTTGTAGAACTCCACGGGGTGAAGGCAGTGCGGATGGCTCCCGATGATGAGGTCCGCCCCCGCGTCGATCAACCGCCGTGCCAGTGGCTGCTGGTACTGCGCCAGCGGTCCCTGTACGTCCGGCAGATAACAGAAGGGCACACCCCAGTGCAGTGCGACGGCGACCACATCGTTGTGCTTCTTGGCTTCGCGGATCAGGGCTTCGGCCGCCCTGACATCCGGCTCGTGCGCGCTGGAGTGCACGAAGGGAGGCGTGCCGGGCGTCTCGTCCAGGAAGGTGCTGTCGAACTCGAAGCTCTGGCGCACGCGGATGGCGCCGATGCCCGCCCGGTCCGCGGTGGCGTTGTAGCCCAAGGGAAGGGCGGAGCAGAAGCTGAAGAAGGCCAGCTTGCTCTCGCCGACCGTCACCACTCGGGGCCGGGTCGCCTCGGCGGCCGACTCTCCGAACCCGGCGTGCAGGACTCCCGCGGCGTCCAGCGCGCGTACGGTGTCGCGCATGCCGTCGGCCCCGAAGTCCAGGGCGTGGTTCATGGCCAGCGACACCAGATCGAAGCCCAGTTCCGCCAGTTCCGCGGCGCCCGATGTCGGCGCCCGCATCACCACCAGCTTCTCCGCGGGCACCCCGGCTTCCGTGAGTGGCACCTCCAGGTTGCCGATCGTCAGATCGCCGGTTTTCAGCAGCCCGAACGCCGATTCGCCCGGCCCGGCGGGCTCCACCACAGGACGCCGCGGCAGCCCTGACACAACGACATCGCCCACAACAGTGAGATCCATAGGAAATCCGTTTCGCTATACGGCACGGCGTGCCGCACAGTAATCCACGCATCCCGCCCCCGACAAGGGGTTGCCTGTGCCGCGATGCGAGATGGCTGCGCGGTGGGTGGTACGCTCAGGAGTTCACATCTGGGATACGGGGAGGCTGGCGGAGACGTGACCGGGCAGGACAGGCCGAGCAGTGGTATTCGGTCGATGAACAGCGTTCTCAGCACACTTCGCGTCCTCGAGGAAGTCGCCGTGCGACAGCCCATCGGCGTCTCGGAGCTGGCGCGTGTCACGCAGATCCCGAAGAGCTCGGTCCAGCGCTGCCTCGTCACACTTCAGCAGGCCGGCTGGCTACGGGTCGTCGACCCTGAGCACGCGCGGTGGGGCGTGACGATGAAGGCTCTCGCCATCGGATTGCGCGGGGCCGGTGAGCAGGACCTCCGGGATCTGGCGGCGCCCGTGGTCAAACGCCTCGCCACGGAGACCGAGGAGACGGTCCAACTCGGGCTGCGCGACGGGGAGGACTACGTCATCGTCGCCACGCAGGAGAGCACGCACGTGGTCCGTGTCATCCTTGAGGTGGGCACGCGTCTGCCGCTCAGGGCCACTTCGGCGGGCGTGGCGATCATGTCGCGCCTTGCCTCCACTGATGTGGATGAGTTGCTGAAGCGTGAGCTGAGGGAATACGCGCAGTCCCCCGTGCTGAGTTCCGACGAGCTGCGCGAGGAGATCCGGCGGACCGCCGGGCTCGGATACGCGCGCAACGTGTCCGGGTGGTTCCGTCCGCACGTCGCCTCGCTCGCCGCGGCCATCACGGACCCGTCCGGACGGCCCATAGCAGGAGTCACGCTCGCCGTCCCGGAGATGCGCTACGACAATTCGCAGGAAGAGACCCTGGCAGCGCTGGTCGTCGCGGCCGCGGACGAGATCAGCACGCTGATCGCATCCGCCTGACCTTGACGCCGGGGCACCGTCCGCCGGAGCGGGCTTCGATGTCTTCCTCGTCTTGTGATCACCGCTGTCGTCAGAGGCGGTTCTCCGGGTCCTGGTCGGCATTGCGCCACACGTAGTCGGCGATCTCGCCATGCGTGGCGTACCAGACGTTCTCATGCGACTTCATGTGCTCGACCAGCCCGCGCAGCGCGTGCATCCTCGAGCGGTGGCCGATGATGTGCGGATGACAGACCATCTGGAAGACCGCTCCGTCGGCATAGGCCGAGTCGAACTCGTCCTTCATGATCTCGGCCCAGGCGCGGGGAGGGGTGTAGGGCCGGTGGGGACCGAACCGCGTCATCATGAAGTAGGGCGCGTCGTCGCGGATCCACTCCATGGGAACCTCCACGATCCCCGTGGGGCGCCTGTTCGAGAGGATCTCGTAGGGCATGTCGTCGGCCATGAGTGACGTGTCGTACCGGAACCCGAGCTCCTGCAGGATCTCCACGGTGGAGTCGGAGAAGTCGGCACTGGGTGTCCTGATCCCGACCGGCCGCTGACCGACGAGGTTCTCCAGCACATCCAGGCTGCGGCGGTTGAGGTCGAGCTCGTCCTCCGGGGTCAGCAGCGCGTTCCGCTCGTGGATCCAGCCGTGCGCACCGATCTCGTGGCCTGCCGCGGCGTAGTCCTTGGCCTCCTGCGGGTGCAGCAGCGCGGACACCGCGGGGATGAAGAACGTGGCCGGGATCTGGAACTCTTCGAGAAGCCGGAGAATCCGGCGCGATCCCACCCGCGACCCGAACTCGCCCCTGCCCATCGCGCCGGGCGAGGTGTCGCCCTCGCGCAACGAGAGCGTCTCGTGGTCGGGATCGAAGGAGAGTGCCACGGCCATACGGGCGCCGCCCGGCCATTCCCGCGGAGTCAGGTCCCGCCCCGCGCGGACGCGCTCAGCGTGTCCCCGCCATACGGCCTCGTCCCACTGCCACGGCTCTTGTCCCGTTGATGCCTCGGGTGAAGTACTCATCAGTCGAGTGATCCCTTCTTCACGCCGTCGGACATCGTCATGATCGTGACCATGCCGATCGCTGCCGAGGCGATGATGTAGATCCAGATCTTGTCCTGGTGCCCGATGCTGGCCAGCCAGGTGGTGAAGTACGGTGCGGTGCCGCCGAACAGCGCGACGGCCGTCGCGTAGGGAAGTCCGATCCCGGTCGTCCGCACCGAGGTCGGGAAGAGTTCGGCGTAGATGGCGGCCACGATCGCGCAGTTGCCGGCGAGCAGGACCATCCCGATGGATTCGACCAGTAGCAGCGTCCAGAAGCCGCCGGCGCCGAGCATGCGATAGGCGGGCCAGGCGTACAGCGCGAAACCGATCACGAAGAACAGGAACAGGGGACGCCTGCCCCAGCGGTCCGACAGGATTCCGCCGATCGGAAGCAGGATCATGAACAGGACGACCGCGAGGGAGTTCGCGAGCAGCGCCTTGTCCAGGTCGAGGCCGTTCGTCGTGCTGGCGTAGCCCGGCATGCTGGTGATCCACAGGTAATAGATGATCGCGCCGGGAACCGTGATCCCGATGACGCGCAGCATGTTCAGCTTGTGTGAGGCGAACAGCGTCTTGACCGGCTTGTGGGTCTTGCCCGACTGTTCCGCGTTGTCGAAGTGCTCGCTCTCCTGCGTACGGAGGCGCAGCCACAGGACGATCAGCCCCAGAGCGGCGGCGACGGCGAAGGCGATCCGCCATCCGTACCTCTCCATCTGGTGGTCGTTCAGGTTCGAGGTCACGGCCAGCGAGAGCAGCGAGGCGAGCAGCATTCCACTCGCCGTCGACACCTGCTGGAAGGATCCGGCGAACGCCCGCCGTCCCGGTGCCGCGTTCTCGACGATGTACGACACGGAGCTCGGCCACTCGCCGCCGGCGGAGAAGGCCTGCACCAGCCTGGCTACCAGCAGCACCAGGGGCGCGCCGACTCCGATCTGCTCGTACGTCGGACACACCGCGATGGCGAGGCCGCCGGCCGACATGAGGGTGATGGTCAGCGTGAGGGCCTTCTTGCGGCCGTACCGGTCGGCGTAGGCGCCGAGGACGAGGCCGCCGAGAGGGCGTACGAAGAATCCCACCGCGAAGATCGCCAGTGTGGACAGAAACGCTGTGGTGGGATCCCCCTTGGGGAAGAACTGACCTGCGAAGACCGGAGCCAGGGACGCATAGATTCCCCAGTCCACGTACTCGACCGTGTTCCCGAGCGAGCCGGCGAAGATCGCCTTCATCTGTCTGCGGGTCATCCTGCTCGAAGGCGCATCACCGTTTGCGCGTCCGATCACGGCGGTTTGCTGTTCTGCTGCCACGACTTCTCCTATGCATCGGAGTGAGGAGGAGTTCCGTCGAACCGCCACGAGGGTCGGTCGTCAGGGAGACGCGGGTGCCGAGCGGCTGCAGCGGGCGGCACACGGCGCTCCTCCGCCGAGGCAAGAGAACTCTGTGGTCCGGGTGATCTTGTCCGGTGCCACGTCGTGCCACTCTCCGGGCCCGCTGCCCGCGTTGTGCCGGCCCGTCGCGACGCATCCGGGTCCGGCTTCGTTGCTGCGTTCGTTCCCTTGTTGGACCATCTAGTGGCACGGAGTATCGTGTTGCGGTACGGTGACTGTCAACCTTTTGTATTACTGGAATACGCACGGCGTGAAGAAAGTGAGTCCAGGTGTGTCCAGCACAGAGTTCGCGGGCCCGGAAATGACCCCGCTGCGACTGCGGGAAGTCACCATCCCCAATCGCCTGTGGATGTCCCCCATGGCCCAGTACGCGGCCGGAACCGACGGGAAACCGACCGACTGGCACCTCGTGCACTACGGTGCGCGCGCAGTCGGCGGAGTGGGCCTGGTCATGATCGAGTCCAATGCCGTCGGACCGCTGCACCGGACCACGTCGGCGGACCTCGGAATCTGGAACGAGGAGCAGGCCGCCGCGCACCGGCGCCTGACCTCGTTCATAGCCCAGCAGGGCGCGGTCCCCGCGGTCCAGCTGCTGGCCGCCGGCAGGAAGGGATCCCACCAGGTTCCCTGGGAGGGCGAGGGGCAGAACGGCCCCGTGAGCGTGGCCGACGGCGGCTGGGACGTGTTCGGGCCGTCCGCGGTCCCGTTCGGCGACCTGTCCGTTCCCCGGAAAGCCACCTCCGCGGACATGGACGAGGTCGTCGAGGCCTTCGCCCGGTCGGCGCGGATGGCCCATCTGGCGGGGTACGAGGTCGTCGAGATCCACGCTGCGCACGGATACCTTCTGCACCAGTTCCTCTCCCCCCTGGCCAACCAGCGGACGGACGAGTACGGCGGCAGCCTGCAGAACCGGATGCGTCTTCCGCTGCGCGTGGCCGAGGCCGTCCGTGAGGCCTTTCCGGCGGAGAAGCCCGTCTTCGTCCGCATCACCGCGACGGACTGGGCCGAGGGCGGCATCACCATCGACGAGGCGGTGACGTTCGCCAAGGAGCTGGCGACCGTGGGCATCGACCTTCTCGACGTCACCTCAGGCGTGCTCGTGCGCGACCTGGAGGCCCGTCCGCCGGCCCGGGACGGGGTCAATGTCGAGTTTGCGAACACACTGAAGAAGGCGTCGGGACTCGCGGTCGCCCCGGTCGGACAGATCGCCGACCTGTCGCTGGCCGGCCGGGTCCTGGCCGACGGCCAGGCGGACGCCGTGCTGGTCGGACGCGCCCTGCTGCGCGATCCGTACTTCGCCCTGCGCAACCGGGCCGGCGACCCGGCGGCCTGGCCGGCCCGGTACCACCGTGCGCTGTAATCCGGATGTGCTGTGGAGACCGCAAGAGGAAGAGAGGACGACAGTGACGACCAGAATTGCCGCGAGCCGCGAGGTTCAGCGCGCCGACCACACGACGATCCACTACACGATCAGCGGCCCGGCCGACGGCCCGACCCTGGCCTTCATCCACGGCTGGGGCTGCAACCGTAACGACTTCGACGCGATAGCCGGCTTCCTCCCGGAGAATTACCGCCTCCTCGCGGTCGATCTCGGAGAGCACGGCGACTCCCGGTCCACCCGTGACGTCTGGACGATGGAGGAGTTCGCCCATGACGTGAAGGCCGTGCTGGAAACGGAGTCGGTGGACGACTGTGTCGTGGTCGGGCACTCCCTCGGCGGAGCGGTCGCCGTCGAAGCCGGCCGGCTCCTTCCCGACGTGGTCTCCCATGTGGTCGCGCTCGACGCCCTGCACTACCTCGCGTTGTTCCCCGCACCGGACGAGCAGCTCGCCAAGGCGCTCCTCCAGCCGTTCCACGACGACTTCCCCGCCGCGGTACGCGGCCTGGTCGAGGGAGGCTCGCTGGAGGACACCGATCCGGCACTGAAGGACGCCTACTTCGAGAAGATGTCGGCCGTACGGCAGCCTGCGGGCCTGAGATCGATCGAGGGCCTGGTGCACTGGGACATGGACGCCGCGCTGCGCGAGGTCAAGCAGCCGATCACGCTGTTCGCGGTGCGCGACATCCTCACGCAGGAAGCCATCGACCGCTACGGCGACCGCATCCATATCGTGCCCGTCGACCTGGGAAGCCACCACTTCCACGTCGAGTCCCCCGAAGGCACCGCCAAGCTGCTGGTCGACGTGGTGTCCGCCCGGTAGTGCTGCGCCCGGTTCCTCTGCCAGGTCGTGGATTGCGTCCAGCACCTGGCAGAGGGTCAGGCCGGCACATGTGCTTGTGTGCTGAGCCGCCGCAGGGTACGGACGGCATACGGTGAGCCCCGGATGACGCCGTGGTCGTGGGCCGGTACCGGCACGGCCCACCCCACACCGGCCGGGGACGAACACCTCGGCCACCAACTTCTCGCTGAGGTCCCACAGCCGCCGTGCCGACTCGGGGACCAAGGCGTGGCTGACGGCCGCGGAGGGGATGCTGTCGGGCGTCACGGGCGTCACGGGCGTCATCTCGTCGTCCAGCGATGCGATGTCGTTGTCCTTGAGGTAGACGCCGCCGACGTCGGCCAGCTGTGAGGTGGTGGCCGCGAATACGATCGTGCCGGCGCCCTGGTGCGGGGTCTTCTTCCCGTGCGCGGTGTCGATGACCGGCCGACCTCGTCGAACAAGCCCATGGCCCGCGGCCCCTTCCGGCCGACCGCACCGTTGAGGGCCGTACCGACGACGACACCCGGTGCACCGCATAGCCGCGGATCCCGTCGGCCCGGCGCCGGTCGAGCTCGACGGTGAACAGTGCGTTGGCGAGCTTGGACTGTCCGCACCGATACCACGGGTTCCTCCGGTGCCGACGGCACGTGCTCCGTGCAGACCCGGATCCGCGCTCGGACCGGGCAGCAGGGCAGGTCGAACCGCCCTGCACCACGCCGACATCCCTGACCCGGACCTCGTAGAGCCTGAAACGGGCGGCCTGGCGGCGGAACACCCCTTCCGCGGAAGAGACGGACAAGCCGGCCCAGGACTGAACACAGACCCGGGCACAGACCTATGGCGGCATACCGTAATACTGTATTACGGTATGCCTGGTCGCCAATCGAAGGAGCACACCATGACCACTGCTCAGGATCCCCAGCTCTACATCGATGAGATGGCACGCAAGCGGGGCTACGTCCTCGACTACCACAAGGTGATGGCCAAGCAGGACTTCCCCGTTCTCCAAGCCGCCAACGGCCTTGTCGGCGCCGCCTATCTCGACCAGCGGACACTGGACCGCAAGACGAAGGAACTCATCTTCATCGTCAGCCTCACGGTGATGCGGGCCTCGAAGGGGCACATCCAGAGTCACATCAGAGTCGCCCTGGACCTGGGGGTCACTCCGCAGGAGATCCTCGAAGCGATCGAGATCAGCCTGCCCGAGGCCGGCATCGTGGCCTTCCAGACCGGGTTCGAGGCCTGGCGTGAGGTCGTGGGCGCCGACGGCCTGGAGCCGACCGTGGAGGCTCACCAGGGAGGATCGGGCGCGGGCGCCTGATGTCGTCAGACAACTCCTGACGACCGGGAATCCAGGCCGTCCAGGACCAGCAAGGAAAGCAGGTCAGACATGACGGACACCGTGACCTTCATCGGCTTGGGCACGATGGGGCAGCCCATGGTCCGCAACCTCGCACGATCCGTGCCGGTAACGGTCTACGACACCGACGCCGACGCGATCGCCGTGGCCGCCCGGAACGACGGTGTGACGGCCTTGGCGAATCCCGACGACGCGGCCGACACCGACGTCCTCATCCTCATGCTCCCCAACAGCGGGATCGTCCAGCGTGTGCTCGGCGATCCGCAGGACCCCGCGAGCCTCGCCGGCCGACTGCGTCCGGGTTCCCTCGTCGTGGACATGGGCTCGTCGGCACCCCGGGCCACCCAGGAGCTGGCCGAGCGGCTCCGGGAGCGCGGAGTGGGGATGGTCGACGCTCCGGTCTCCGGCGGCCCGCGCAAGGCCAGGACGGCCGAGCTCACGATCATGGCGGGCGGGCCGGCCGACGACTACGAGCGGTCGCTCCCGCTGCTGCGCGCCGTGGGAACGTCGGTGACGCACGTCGGCGCCGCCGGTTCCGCGCATGCGCTGAAGGCGCTCAACAACCTGCTGTCGGCCATCGGACTGGTCGGAGCACTCGAAGTCCTCACCGCGGGAACCAAATTCGGCCTGGATCCACGGATCATGCTCGACGTCATCAACCGGTCCACCGGTCGCAACCAGTCGACCGAGGTCAAGATCGGGCCGGAGGTGCTGGACGGACGGTTCCAGGTCGGGTTCTCCCTCCCGCTGACCGTAAAGGACATCACCACCGCGCTGGACCTGTTCACGTCACTGGACCTGTCGCCGGAGGTCTCGCAGGCCTGTGTCCGGTTCTGCCGAGCGGCGCTCGCTGGCCTCGACGGGGAGAACCCGGATCAGTCCGAGATCGCCCGCTACATGGCGACGACGACCGGTGTCGACCTCACCCGGTGACGCGCCGGTGTGAGCTGCCCGCCGAAATCTCCTCGAACATCGCGGCAGTGTCATGACCAGCCTTGCCGAATTACTGTATTACAGTGTTACGTAAGAACCGGTGACGAGAAGGAGCGGCCGCGTGGCAGGGCAGCGAGTGCAGCGTGTGGCCGCGCCACTACGGTCCCAGGTGCTCGAACTGCTCCGGCAAGACATCCTGGCAGCGGAGTTCACACCCGGGGAGCGGCTGGTCGAGGCGCGGCTGTGCGCACGGTACGAGGTCTCCCGGACGGTGATCCGTGAGGTCTTGCGACAGCTTGAGTCCGAAGGGCTTGTGACCACGGTTGCGAACCGCGGTCCGGTCGTCACCGAACTGACGGCCTCCGACGCCAAGGCGCTCTACGAGGTGCGGTGCGCGCTGGAGGGCCTGGCCGGGGCCCTGTTCGCCGAGCGGTCCACCCCCGAACAGTGTGAGCAGATGGGTGAGTTGGTTCGCCGTTTCTCACGCACCTACGGCAAGGCCGACCTGAGCGAGCGGCTCTCGATGAAGGACGAGTTCTACGACGTCCTCACTGCCGGGGCGGGGAATACGATCATCGATTCGACCCTCCGCGGCATCCACGCACGCGTGCAGATGCTGCGTGGGCTGTCCATGCAGGCTGAAGGGCGGGACCCGGAGACCGTCCGGGAACTTACCGCCATCCACGATGCCGCGGCCGTGCGCCGTGATGCCGGTGCCGCTCGTGAAGCGTGCGAGATTCACGTCCGCAATGCCGCGGCGACCGCACTGGCACAGCTCGCCGCGCAGCGCTCCGAGCACCAGAGGACCGCCGCCGGCTGACCGAGCCCGGCCCCGTCACCGTCCCGACCTTCTGCTCGACTTGCCATGAACGTTCCGTCACGGCCAGGCTCGAGCATCATTCGGCCGGCTCCCGGACTTCTTCTGCCCGGGCCAGGACACCCCTTGCCCGTTCGAATACCGGCCGATCGACCATCTGTCCGCCGACCACGGTGACCGAATCGCCGACGCCCAGGACGCTGCGTGCCCAGCGCAGTTCGTCGGCGGTGGGAGCGAACCCGTCGGCGGCGGGCCGCACCTGAGCGGGGTGAATGCACAGCTTGCCGGTGAAGCCCAGGCGCCGGGCGTGCGCGATGTCGGCATCGAGCGCACCGGCGTCCCGTACGGCGGTGGTGACACCGTCGACGGGCGGGCGGATGCCGGCTGCCGCGGACGCGAGCACCAGTCGGGAGCGGGCATGTGTGAGGGCGACATGGTCATCCGGGGCAACGCCCAGCTGAACGGCAAGATCGACATTGCCGAAAGCGACGCGCACGACTCCGGGGACGGAGCACACCTCATGGGCCCGCTCGATGCCGAGAGCCGTCTCGACCAGCGGGATCAGCGGGCAGCGTCCGGCCACACGGCCGGCGATCTCTGCCAGGACGTACGCGTCCTCGGCCTTGGGCACCATGACGGGGCAGCCGTGGGCGGCCGCTTGCGCCAGGTCCGCCTCGAACCAGGGGGTGCCGGGTGGATTGATGCGTACGACGGCTCGGGTGCCAAGGGCAGGCCAGGTGCTCGCGTTGCCGCGGGCACTGTCCTTGTCGTCCGGGGCGACGGCGTCCTCCAGATCGATGACGACCAGGTCGGTGCCGGATGAGGCTGCCTTGTCGAAGCGGTCGGGCCGGTTGCCCGGGACGAAGAGCAGGGTTCGCGCGGCGGTGACGCGGTCGCCGTCCGGGTGGCTCATGCGAAGGTCACCTCGGCGGTGGCGTGCCGGGCCTCGCGGTAGGTGGCGACGCGCAGCCGGGCCTGTCCTTCGGTGGGTGTGCCGCCGGCGATGAGGTGCTCGCCGACGAACGCAGGCCGGTGCAGCCGGTAGGAGAGCGACCGTACCCGGCGCCTGGGGGCGTTCCTGCGCACGAGTTCCAGGATGAGCAGAGCCAGCAGCGGGCCGTGGACGACGAGACCCGGATACCCCTCCACATCCCGCGCGTACGGAGTGTCGTAGTGGATGCGGTGAGCGTTTGCGGTGAGCGCGCTGAACCGGAACAGCAGCGTTTCGGTCGGCCTGAGCCGGAGCTGCCACTGCCCCTCCGCCTCCGGTACGGCCGAGATGTCGAGCGTGGCCGGATGCCGGGGCGCGTTGCCGTTGCCCGACCGGTAGACGATGTCCTGCTCCTCCACCACGCAGAGGCGGCCGTGCTGCCGGAACTCCTGGCGCTCGGTGACGAACAGAAGCTCGCCACTGCGGCCGTGCCTGGGGGTGACCGCGGCCAGGCTGCTGGTGCGTTCGGCCGGCTCGCCGAGACGCAGGGGCTCGATGACCTCGCAGCGTCCACCGGCGAACATGCGCCGACGGTCCGGAACGGGCGGCAGATTGCGGCCGTCGCGCAGGTGTCCGTCGGGGCCGAGGCCCTGCTGGGGAACCCACTGCAGGAAGTAGAGCCACTGCCACAGAGGCGGCAGCGGATCGCCGGACTCGGCGGCGGCGCCGGGGAGGTCAAGCAGGTTCGAAAAGGCCGCCGCCGGGCCGAGCAACAGGGGATCCTTGGCAGTCGCCGGTTCGGGATGCCAGGACTCCACATAGGAGGCGAGGGGCGCAGGCATGGGCACGGTTTCCTCTCATCGGGGTGACGACCTGCAGGGCCGGCGCGTGGCGGCCGTACCAGTGGGCGCAGGTGCCGCCCCGGAGGGCGGCGGGGGAGTGGGTGACTCGTGCACGCCGTACATCATGAGTGCTGATGGATGGAGCTGAACAATAAAAAGGCATGATGCAGGTATGCCCGGCCTGTATGACTGCACGGCCGGCAGGGGGACGTCGTCCGGTCCGGATCTGGAACGGGCTGGACGACGTCACTCACCGTGAGGCTGCGCGGACGGCCATCGGCCCTCACGCACGGCCACGCTGATCTGCCGTACAAGCTCCTGAGCCACCGCATCCACGGCGGGTGGCGTCCGGCCGGACCTCGGGGTGGCGAGGACGATCGAACGCCACACCGCCGGCTCGGTGAGCGGCGCTGCGCTCAGAGTGCCGTTCGCGACGTCCTCGGCGATGCCGACCCCGGGCAGCACGGTCCAGCCGTGCTCGGCCAGTACGAGCTGTTTCTGCACCCGCAGGGAGTTGGTCTGGACGACGACCTCCATGTCGGCCTGCGCGCGCGCCGCAGCGGCGTCGATCAGTGCGCGCAGGGCATGGCCGGAGGCGGGCAGGACCATGGGATGGCCGGCGACCTCGGCAAAGGGCACGGGACGATCGGCCTTCAGGCCGGCGGAGGGCGGGGCTGCCACCCACAGCTGTTCGCGCACCAGCGGCCGGGTGTGGAGCGAGGGGGTGCTGTCCAGGTTGTACAGCAGCGTCAGGTCCAGGTCCCCGTCGTCGAGCCATCGCTGGAGGTGCCCGGAGTAGGCCGTCATCAGGCGCAGTTCGACACCGGGGTGCTTCCTGGCGAGGGCCGAGACCAGTGGTTCGGCCAGCAGATCGATCGTGCTCTCGAGCAGGCCGGCGTTGACGATGCCCGTGACAGCGCCGGGTGCGGGCCGCACCTCGGCACGGGCCCGTTCCAGCTCGTTCAGCGCCCGCCGAGCCCGGTCCACCATGATCGAGCCGGCCTCGGTGGGGCGCATGCCCAGCCGGGTCCGCTCGAAGAGCGGGACGCCGAGTTCGTGCTCCAGGGTGCGGATCTGCCGGGTCACGGCCGGCTGCACCAGGTGCAGCAGCTCCGCAGCGCGGGTCACGCTTCCCACCTCGGCAACCGTGACGAGCGCTTTCAGCTGTTTGACGTCCACTGCTCTCCCCTCAGCATCCGCACCGGGCATGATGCCATCACGATTTAGTATTTCACTCCCACTGTCATGAGTGCTCATGATGGCTTCAGCGGGTCGAGTCCACTCCCGGAGGCCAACGCATGCCTGAGCACCCCGAAAACCTGCCCCTGTCCGGTGTTACCGTCGTCAGCGTCGAGCAGGCGGTGGCGGCCCCGTTCGCCACGCGGCAACTCGCCGACCTCGGCGCCCGGGTGATCAAGGTGGAGCGGCCGGGAGGAGGTGACTTCGCCCGCCGGTACGACACAAGCGTGCACGGTGAGTCCAGCTATTTCGTCTGGCTCAACCGCTCGAAGGAGTCCCTGACCCTCGACCTGAAGACCGGACGGGGACGACACATCCTGGAACAACTCCTCGCCCGGGCTGATGTGTTCGTGCAGAACCTGACGCCCGGCGCGGCTGCGAGGATAGGTCTGGGAACAGACGCGCTGCGCGAGCGTTTCCCGTCACTGATCCCCTGCTCGATCTCCGGCTACGGCGCCACCGGACCCTGGGCCGAACGCAAGGCGTACGACCTGCTGGTGCAGTGCCAGACCGGACTCGTCTCCCTCACCGGAAGCCCGGAGGAACCCGCCAGGGTGGGCATCTCCATCGCCGACATCGCGGGCGGTATGTACGCCTACTCGGGCATCCTCACGGCTCTGTTCACCAGGGCCACCACGGGTGCCGTACGACCTGTGGAGGTATCGCTGTTCGAGGCGCTGGCGGAATGGCTGGGCCAGCCCGCGTACTACACCCGCTTCACCGGCAGCCAGCCCCCACGGGTGGGTACCCAGCACGCCACCATCGCCCCTTACGGCGTCTACACCTGCGCCGACGGCAAGGACGTCCTGTTCTCCGTCCAGACTGAACGCGAGTGGGCCGCGCTGTGCGAGCGCTTCCTCGACGCCCCCGATCTGGTTGACGACCCGCGCTTCGCCTCCGGCCCGGCACGCGTCGCCCACCGCGAGGAACTGAACGCGGTCGTGACCGCACGGTTCGCGGAGACGGACAGTGCCGAGGCGATGAGACTGCTGGACGAGTCCGCCATCGCCAACGCCGGAGTCAACGACGTCGAGGACTTCCTTGCCCACCCGGTGCTTGCCGCACGCGGCCGCTGGCGGGACGTGCCGATTCCTGGCGGAATGACGGTGCCGGCCCTGCTTCCTCCGGCCGACCTGGCAGGCGTGATGCCCCGCATGGGCGCCGTGCCTGCTGCAGGCGAGCACACCGAGCCTCTCCTCGCCGAACTGGGATACAGCCCGGCCGAGATCCAGGACCTACGAGCCGCCCGCATCCTCTGACATCGGCGCCCACTCCCAGGAGCAACTCAACATGAGCACTCTCGACACCCTGTCCGAGGACGAGCGGTTCATCGTCCGCACGGTGCACGAATTCGTGGACAAGGAGGTGAAACCTGTCGTCCAGGAGCTGGAGCACGCCAACACCTACCCCGAAGCCCTGATCGAGCAGATGAAGCAACTCGGCATCTTCGGCCTCGCCGTCCCCGAGCAGTATGGCGGCACCCCTGTCTCCGGCCCCTGCTATGTGCTGATCACCGAGGAACTGGCCCGCGGGTGGATGAGCCTGGCCGGCGCGATGGGAGGCCACACGGTCGTGTCCAAGCTGCTGCTGCACTTCGGCACCGAGGAGCAGAAGCGGCGGTACCTGCCCAAGATGGCCACCGGCGAGATCCGGGCGACCATGGCCCTGACGGAGCCGGGCGGCGGCTCGGATCTGCAGGCGATGCGCACGGTCGCCCGCAGGGAGGACGACGGATATGTCGTCAACGGCACCAAGACGTGGATCACCAACTCCCGCCGCTCGCAACTGATCGCCCTGCTGTGCAAGACGGACCCCGAGGCCGCTCCCGCACACCGGGGCATCTCCGTCCTCCTGGTCGAGCACGGGCCGGGGCTCACCATCTCCCGAGACCTGCCCAAGCTCGGCTACAAGGGTGTGGAGAGCTGCGAACTGTCCTTCGAGGAGTATCGGGCGCCGGCCGACGCTCTGCTCGGCGGCGTGGAGGGCAAGGGCTTCGGGCAGATGATGAAGGGCCTGGAGACCGGGCGGTTGCAGGTTGCCGCCCGCGCGCTCGGGGTCGCTCGGGCGGCGCTGGAGGACGCGCTGGTTTACGCCCAGGAGCGGGAGTCGTTCGGCAAGCCGATCTGGCAGCACCAGTCGATCGGCAACTACCTGGCGGACATGGCGACTTCACTGACAGCTGCCCGGCAGCTGACCCTGTACGCGGCGCGAGAGGCTGACGCCGGGCGGCGAGTAGACATGGAAACAGGGATGGCGAAGCTATTCGCCTCCGAGACGGCCATGCAGATCGCCCTCAACGCCGTGCGCATTCACGGCGGTTACGGCTACTCCACCGAGTTCGACGTCGAACGCTACTTCCGAGACGCCCCGTTGATGATCGTCGGCGAGGGCACCAACGAGATCCAGCGCAACATCATCGCGAGCCAGCTGATCAAGCGAGGAGGTCTGGAGAGGTGAACCTCGTAGGTGCGTGACGTACGTGGCGACGGGCAGAGTCGATCTGAAGTTCCCCCGCTGAGCTGGACAGCCTGATACTGGGACTGACGGGTCCCGGAGGAAGCAGTTCCAGGTAGTGAGCAAGAAGAGCAACATGAGCAAGCGGTACACGGCTGACCGCGGGCACGGGCCCGCGGGTGCCACCTCCTTGAGGATGTCGACCTCGCACTCCTGACCGCTGTCGGGATCGGTGACCAGGAAGCGGGCGGAGAGCGGGGAAACCTCGATGGTCTCGGCCCGCCATCCGAGCCGGGTCAGACCGTCGACCAGGTAGTGGGCGATGTCGGCCATGGGGGCAGGGTTCTGGGTGGCGACGTCCAGATCCTGGCTGGGGCGGTCGACGAGCTGGTCGCCTGGACGGCGTAGCCGCCGGTCGGCACCAGCGGGTAGGGCGAACCGAGGGCGAGGACGTCTTCGAGGAGCCGGGCGTGCAGCTCCGGCATCGGTGGTTTCTTCACGTGGCGGTGGCCTGACCGGCTTCACGCAGCTCGGGGAAGGCGCCCTCCCAGGCGTCGCGGACGGCGGTGCCGATCAGGGTGCGCAGAGTCGGCCATAGCTCGATCAGCAGGTCGGCGTTGAGGAAGCGGCACAGGTCCTCGCGCATGCCCTCGGACAGCACCGTGCGGTACAGGCTCATCCGTAGCCGCGGCCGGTCCAGGTCGAAGGAGCGCAGCCCGGACCAGGCCACCGTCAGCGGCAGCTCGAGCACGCCGTGCACCGGTCCGCGCAGCTCGTCCAGGGAGCCGGGCAGCCGCCGGACGAACTTGATTCGGTACGGGTCGGCGACGCCCGGGGCGAGTGCGACGGCTCCGGGGAGCGACATGGCGTCGATTATCCCCGATCGACGCCCGTTGGCAGGAACGGTCTGACATCCAGGTCCAGATTGCTCGGGGATTTGGTGAAGCGTGCGCAGGCTTCACCGCGAGCGTGGCCCCTGGACCCGGGGGCTCGGGGCGGCGGAGGCCAACCTCCGTGGCCGTGCGTCAAGGCGCGCTCTGCCCTGACGGCCGCCCTGGCGCCGGGGCGCCGCCGGACGTGACCGAACCGGCCGCGGCGGACGCCGGAAGCGCGCCTCGTCCGGCTCATCCTCACGGCCGCCGCCGCGCTGGACGACCTCACGGGCGATGCCTGGGACACGGTGGATGACCGGCTGCGTTTCCCTCGTGGCGAGGATTGCGGCGTGGGCCGGACATGAACCTCAGCTGATCCGCCCCACCCTGGGTACGGAAGGGCCCGCACGGCTTGCCGTGCGGGCCCTTCCGCGTCATCCCCTGCTTCGCGGACGCACACGTCCTAGTGGGGTGTATCCCGCCTCCCCGGTGGGAGATGAGTGGGAGACAAGTGGGAGATGATCATGGCGCGGTGCTGCAATCAGGCGCTGGGAAATGCTCGATGGCGCTACCTGTGCGGCCCTGGTTCAGCCGCCGGATTCAGCCGCATGAGGACTCAGCGCACCCATGCTGACCAGCACAATGATGACGATGCCGAGCGCGATGCGGTAGTAGACGAACGGCATGAAGCTCTTGGTCGTGATGAACTTCATGAACCACGCGATGACCGCGTAACCCACCAGGAACGCGATGACCGTGGCGAAGATCGTGGGCCCCCACGACACATGGCCGCCCTCGCTCGCGTCCTTCAGCTCGAACACGCCGGAGGCGAGCACCGCCGGGACGGCGAGCAGGAACGAGTAGCGGGCCGCGGCCTCGCGGGTGTAGCCCATCAGGAGACCGCCGCTGATGGTGGCGCCGGAGCGCGACACGCCGGGGACGAGGGCCATCGCCTGGCAGAGGCCGTAGATCAGGCCGTCCTTGACGCTCAGGTCGCGCAGGGACTTGCGCTCCCTCGCGGCCCGGTGCTTGCCGCCCGTCTCGTCACGCGCCGCCAGCCGGTCCGCGACCCCCAGGATGACGCCCATCACGATCAGCGTGGTCGCGGTGACGCGCAGATCGCGGAACGGCCCCTCGATCTGGTCCTTGAGGGTGACGCCGAGGACGCCGATCGGAATCGAGCCGATGATCACGAGCCAGCCCATCCGGGCGTCGTGGTCCTGGCGCATTTCCTTGTTGAACAGGGAACGGAACCACGCCGAGACGATCCGCGCGATGTCCTTCCGGAAATAGATCAGCACCGCCGCTTCCGTGCCGATCTGGGTGATCGCCGTGAAGGCCGCTCCCGGGTCCTCCCAGCCCGCGAACGCCGCGGTCAGCCGCAGGTGCGCGCTGGAGGAGACGGGCAGGAACTCGGTCAGCCCCTGGACGAGTCCGAGGATGAGGGATTCAAACCAAGACATGAAGTTTCGTGATCCAAGTGCTGATGGCGGGAGCGGAGCGAATGGACAGGCGTACGGGCCGCGTTGTCGTCCGCGGTGATCAGGCGCGCCCGGGGCAGCGTAGCGCCCCCGGATGACCGTACGACGACAGGGCTCCCCGGTACGGGGCGCACGGGCCGACAGCGGGCATCGCCGGGAACGGCGGAGCGGGCCGCACGGAACGTCGACGAGGACCTGACGTGGGGGGCGGCGACGGGAGGTGCGCGGGGCGGTGACGGGAGTCGTGCGGTGCGACCGGGCGGGGCGCACGGGGCCGCAGCGCGCGTCGCGCCGGACCGCCGTCCGGGTCCCGCGGGCTCTGTCCTCAGGGCGGGCCCTGCCCTTGGGCCGGGCCCGGCTCCCGGAGGCGCGGGGAACCGCGCATTCTTTCGGCCCGGCCGGCGCCGCCGGCTCGGCCGCGCGCGGCCGAGCCGGCGGCGCCGGCCGGGGTGTTGACCCGCGACGACGTCGCCGCTTACGTTTCCGCGAGGAGTGAAAGCGCTTGCTACGGCCGGACCGCCCCCTGGTCGCCGTGCCGGGCAGGCGTCCGCCAGGTCCGCCGTCACGTCCACCGTCACGTCCGCCGTCACGTCCGATGGAGCGCTGATCCCGTCCATGCGTACTTCCCGCGACGCCACCACCGGCAAGTCGCCCGACCCCGAATCCGGAAAACCTGCCGCGGCCCCCCTCGGAGGTGCCGGAGGCCTCGGAAGCCTCCGGGGGCGCCGTATCAGGGCCGCCGTCATCGGCACCGGGGCCATCGCCGCCGGCAGCCATCTGCCCGCGCTCGCCGCCCTCGCCGCCGAGGGCGAGGTGGAGGTCGTCGCCGCGGTCGACATCGACGCCGGCGCGGTGCGCCGGTTCTGCAGGGACGGCGGGGTCCCGCACGGGTACACCGACCTCGGCCGGATGCTGGCCGAACAGCGCCCGGACCTCGTCTCCGTCTGCACCCCGCCCACCCTGCACCGCGAGCAGACCGTCGCCGCGCTGCGCGCCGGTGCCTGGGTGTGGTGCGAGAAGCCGCCCGTGCCGTCCCTCGCCGACTTCGACGCCGTCGAGGCCGAGGAGGGCGACGGCGGTCCCTACGCCTCCATCGTCTTCCAGCACCGTTTCGGTTCGGGCGCGCGGCACGTACGCCGCCTGATCGCCGACCGGGCCATGGGGCGGCCCCTGGTGGCCCACTGCCAGACCACCTGGTACCGCGACGCCGCCTACTACGCCGTGCCCTGGCGCGGCAGATGGGAGACCGAGGGCGGCGGCCCCGCCATGGGCCACGGCATCCACCAGATGGACCTCCTGCTCGACCTGCTCGGGCCGTGGAGCGAGGTGCGGGCCATGACCGGACGCCTGGTGCACGACGTGCAGACGGAGGACGTGTCGACCGCCCTCGTGCGGTTCCGGAGCGGCGCCCTCGCGACCGTGGTCAACAGCGTCCTCAGCCCGGACGAGGTCAGCCGCATCCGCATCGACTGCGAGCGCGCGACGGTCGAGCTGACCCACCTCTACGGGCACCGCAACGAGAACTGGCGCATCACCCCCGTACCGGACGAGCCGGCCGGGAACGTGGCCGCTTGGCGGGACTTCGGCGCCGACGTGCCCAGCTCGCACCTCGCCCAGCTGCGCGAGCTGGTCGCGAGCATGCGCGCGGGGGAGCGGCCGCGCAGCAGCGGCACCGACGGGCGCACCGGCCTCGAACTGATCACCGCGCTCTACAAGTCGGCGTTCACGGACACGACCGTCCGGGCCGGCGGCATCGGCCCCGGCGACCCCTACTACACGGCCCTGCACGGCGGCGCCCCCGGCTGGGCACCCGCATCCGCCCCGGCCCCCGCATCCGCCTCCGTCCCCGCATCCGCACCCGCATCCGCGCCGCACGAGGAGACACCGGCATGACCGCACGAGAGGGCCTGCGCGTCGTCCACGCCCACGGCGACCGCGTCACGGTCACCGAACCCACCACCGGCGTGGAGCTGTTCAGCTACGTGTACGGCCCGGAGGCGGCCTGGGAGGCCCCGAAACCGTATCTGCACCCGATCAGGACCCTCGCCGGCGACGTCGTCACGGACTACCGGCCCAACGACCACCGCTGGCACAAGGGTCTGCAGATGACCGCCTCGCACCTGTCGGGGGCGAACCTGTGGGGCGGCAACACGTATGTGCACGGCGAGGGGTATCTCGAACTGCCCGAGCGGGTCGGGTCGATGCGGCACGTCGCCTTCGACCGGGTCGGGACGGACGGCGCCGAACCGGGTGGCGCGGTCATCGCGGAGCGGCTCACCTGGCACCCGTACGACGGCTCGCTCTGGGCGCAGGAGGAGCGCCGCGTCGAGGTGCGCGACGTGGATCCCGCGTCCGGCTCGTGGGCGCTGACCTGGACGACCTCCGTCACCAACCGCCGGGACGAACCCCTGCGGTTCGGCAGTCCCACGACGGCCGGGCGCGAACTGGCCGGGTACACCGGCCTGTTCTGGCGCGGCCCCCGGGGCTTCCGGGGCGGGCGGATCATCGGCCCGGACGCGGAGGGCCCCGGACTCATGGGGCGGCAGGCGCCCTGGCTCGCGTACCGCGCCGAGCACGACGGCGCCGACGGGCACGCGACGCTCGTCTTCGCGCACGCCCCCGAGAACGACCACACGGGCGGGAACGGGGCCCACCCCGCCCACTGGTTCGTCCGCGACGAGCCCTTCGCGGCCGTCGCGCCCTCCCTCGCCTTCTTCGACGAACTGGAACTGGCGCCCGGCGACACGCTCACCCGCCGCTACCGCGTGGTCGTCGCCGACGGTGCCTGGGAGCGCGCGCAGATCGCCGAGTACCTGGCGGAGCACCCGTGGTGAGCGCCGACGGCGACCGCGCCGGGACGCCGCAGGGCTTCGGCGGTCTGCCCGGCGGGGTCGCCGTCTCGCACCTGCGCGTCTACGACTGGCCCGCCGACGACGGCGTGTGCGGCGGAACACCCCATCTGCACCTGACCTGTTCGGAGGCGTACGTCGTCACCGGCGGCCGGGGCGCGGTGCAGACGCTGACCACCTCCGGGTACGAGGTCACGCCGCTCACGCCCGGCACGGTCGCCCGGTTCACGCCCGGCACCGTCCACCGGCTGGTCGACGAGGGCGGCCTGCGCATCACCGTCCTCATGCAGAACGGCGGGCTGCCGGAAGCGGGGGACGCGGTGCTCACGCTGCCCCCCGCGTACCTGAGCGACCCGCGGACCTACGCCGCCGCGACCGTGATCCCGGCGGACGCGCCCGAGGAGGAGAGGGAGCGGATCGCCCGCGTCCGGCGCGACCTCGCCCTGACGGGGTACCGGGCGCTGCGCGAGGCGGACGGGCCCGAACCCCTCGCCGCGTTCCACCGGGCCGCCGCGGCCCTCGTGCGGCCCCGGCTCGCCGAGTGGCGGGAGCGGTGGCGGCGGGGTGCCGCGGCGGCCTCCGCGGCGACGGGGGAACAGCTCGACCGGCTGGAGCGCGGGGACGTGTCCCACCTCGCGGAGGCCGCCGTACGGGCCGAACAGCCCTCGGAGTACGGGAAGTACGGCATGTGCGGGCGGCTCGACGTGTACCGGGCGCAGTAGCCGGCGCCGTCGGGTCCCGGACGGGCTCACACCCCCGCGGGCCCCGTGGCCGTCCAGCCCGGCGTCTGCGGATGGGCCGTCAGGTCGTCGTGGCGGACCTTCTCGCCGCACTCCGCGCAGATGACGACCGGGACCAGTTCATGGCCGCCGGGACGGCCGCCGGCCTGTCCGCGGCCCTCCATGTGTTCGAGCACCATCGGACGGCCGCCGTCGTCGAGGTGCCGGTCGCCCCACGCCATGAGCGTCAGCAGCACCGGCTCCAGCTCCAGACCGGCCCCGGTGGCCCGGTACTCGTAACGCGGCGGCTTCTCGCTGTACGCGACCTTCTCCAGCAGATCCGCCTCGACGAGCCGCTTCAGCCGGGCCGCCAGGACGTCCCGCGGGGCGCCGGTGTTGCGGACCAGTTGGTCGAACCGCGTGGCCCCCAGGGTCACCTCGCGCAGCACGAGCAGGGAGTACTTTTCGCCGACGAGGGCGAGGGTGCCGGCGATCGAACAGGGGCGGGCGTCCTTCATGGCGCCCAGTCTACGGGGTGGGTTGGTTCTTCCAACCCACTGGGTTACCGTGGAGTCACCCAGTCGGTCCGGAATCCAAACCCACTGACTCCGGCGCCGCTTCCGACACTGATCCCGAGGAGCCGGACCATGCGTGACGCAGTCATCGTCGAAGCCGTACGCACCCCGATCGGCAAAGGCAGGCCGAACGGCGCGCTCGCCCACGTCCATCCCGTGGAACTCCTCGCCCACACGCTCCGTACGCTCGTCGAGCGGTCCGGTGTCGACCCCGCGCTCATCGACGACGTGATCGGCGGCACGGTCGACCAGGTCGGCGAGCAGGCCATGAACACCACCCGGTACGCCGTCCTGTCGGCGGGCTTCCCCGAGTCGGTGCCGGCGACGACGGTGGACCGCCAGTGCGGGTCCTCCCAGCAGGCCGTGCACTTCGCTGCCCAGGGCGTCATTTCCGGGGCGTACGACCTGGTCGTGGCCTGCGGAGTGGAGTCGATGAGCCGGGTGCCGATGTGGTCGAACGTCCCGGAGGGCAAGGACCCCTTCGGGCCCGGGGTGGCCGCGCGCCACCCCGGGGGCCTGGTCCCGCAGGGCATCAGCGCCGAGCTGATCGCGGCGAAGTGGTCGGTGTCCCGGGAGCGGATGGACGCCTTCGCGGTGGAGTCGCACCGCAGGGCCGCGGCCGCGTGGGAGGGCGGACTGTTCGACGCCGAGGCCGCGCCCCTCGACGGGGTGACGCGCGACGAGTGCGTGCGGCCGGACAGCAGCACGGAGGTCCTGGCCGGGCTCAGGTCCGCCTACTACGACCCGGGCTTCGGCGAGCGCTTCCCGCAGATCGACTGGAACGTCACCGCGGGCAACGCCAGCCCGGTCAACGACGGCGCCTCGGCCGTGCTCATCACGTCCGGCGAGACCGCGGCCCGGCTGGGCCTGCGGCCGCTGGCCCGGCTGCACAGCTTCGCCGTCACCGGGTCCGACCCGCTGCTGATGCTCACCGGTGTCGTCCCGGCCACCGAGAAGGTGCTGCGCCGGGCCTCGTTGACCCTCGACGACATCGACCTCTTCGAGGTCAACGAGGCGTTCTCCAGTGTGGTGCTCGCCTGGCAGCAGGAGACGGGCGCCGACCTCGCCAAGGTCAACGTGCACGGCGGTGCGATCGCGATCGGCCATCCGCTCGGCGCGAGCGGGACGCGGCTGACGACCACCCTCGTCCACGCGATGCGGGAGCGTGGGGCCCGGTACGCGCTGCAGACGATGTGCGAGGCGGGCGGACTGGCCAACGCGATGGTGCTGGAAGGCCTGTAGCCACCGCGGGGCCAGGGCCAGGGCCCGCGGGCCGGGGCGGCCGGTGTCAGCGGGCGCGGATCTGGTGGCGCTTGCGCCAGGCGACGACCGCGCCGACCAGGGCGGGGAGTGCGATGAAGCCCATCGCGATCAGGAAGGCCGGGGAGGTCGGGGCCGAGGCGCGGGCACCCGCGACGGCGTACGCGGCGGTGTTGGGGATCGAGCCGAGACCGGTGGCGAGAAGGAAGGGGAACCAGCTCATCCGGGACACCGACGCGCAGTAGTTCGCGGCCCAGAACGGCACCCCGGGGAAGAGTCGCGCGGCCATCATCGAGCGGAAGCCGTGCCGGCTGAGCTGCCCGTCGGCGGCCTTCAGCCAGCGGCCGCGCACCAACGGCCGCAGCGCGTCCTGCCCCAGCATCCGGCCGAGCCCGAAGGCGATTCCGGCCCCGAGGACCGTGCCTGCGAGCGCCGCCCCGAGCCCCAGCTGCGAGCCGAAGAGGGCGCCCGCCGCGAGGTTGAGGATCGGCCGGGGCACGAACGCGACCGTGCACAGGCCGTACGCGACCGCGAAGACCAGGGCCGCCGCGGCGCCGTTCAACTGCGGTGGCCAGCCGTCGGACAGCAGTCTCTGCGGCTCGAACAGCAGTACCGTCCCGGCGGCCGACAGCAGGAGCGCGACCAGCAGCGAGAGCCGGGACCACGGCGAGAGCAGTGCTCTCGTGCAGCGGGCGGCCAGGCCCGTGGGCACGGTGGTGAACTCGACGGGGACGAGTTCTGTCGCGGGGAGGGGGGGAGTGACCGTGGCGGTGCCCCCAGAGCGGGTGGTGGCATCGAGCATCCGGTGACACTAACCGACCCGTGTATGTGATTGCCGTATGGAACGTCTCACGGGCGTCACAGCTTCCGGAACGCCGGACGGCTGTTCGGAACCGCCGCCGGGCGGTCCGGCGGACCCCGTGCCCGGCCGGCCGGCCCCCGGCCACGCCGCCGCGGCCGGTCCGGAACGGGCCGCACGGACGCGCGCGTGACAGGAGGGACCTCACCCCTTCACCGGGCCTGACCACGGCTGACGGTCGCGCACCCGGTTCGGGCGGTCCTGCGGGGGATGCCGCGCGCGGACGGAACCCGCCGCACGGCGGTGGCGTCGCGCGGCCGGCGGTCACCGGCACACGCGTACCGGTACTTCACCGCCGGCCATCCGCACCGCATGTGAGGCGTCTCTCGTCCGTGGCCCCGTCCGTGGTCCTGTCCGGGTCCCGTCCGGGACCCGTGGAAAACCATTCGACGCGGCCGTGGCCGTCGGCGATGATCGCCTCATGTTCCGGTACGCCTTCCCTTTCGCAGCGCCCGCAGTCGCGGACGCCCCGAAGGCTGCCGTCGTGAACACCGTGGCCGCCGCAGAAGGCGCCCGAAGCTGACCCTTCCCGGATCGTCCGGCGGACCCCGCAGGGGGAGGGTCGGCAAGTCCTCGGGGTCCCCGTTCCGGCCGATCTGACGCCGGGGCCATCCCTCAGCTCTGCTGAAACCGAAGAGGCTTCGAGGTACAGCCATGCCCAAGACGGCTTACGTCCGCACCAAACCGCACCTCAACATCGGCACCATGGGCCATGTCGACCACGGCAAGACGACCCTGACCGCCGCCATCACCAAGGTCCTCGCCGACCGCGGCTCCGGCACCTTCGTCCCGTTCGACCGGATCGACCGGACGCCGGAGGAGGCCGCGCGCGGCATCACCATCGACATCGCGCATGTCGAGTACGAGACCGACACCCGGCACTACGCCCACGTGGACATGCCGGGCCACGCCGACTACGTGAAGAACATGGTTACCGGCGCGGCGCAGCTCGACGGGGCGATCCTCGTGGTCTCCGCGCTCGACGGGATCATGCCGCAGACCGCCGAACACGTGCTGCTCGCCCGGCAGGTGGGCGTCGACCACATCGTCGTCGCCCTGAACAAGGCCGACGCGGGTGACGAGGAACTCACCGACCTCGTGGAGCTGGAGGTCCGCGAACTGCTGACCTCGCACGGGTACGGGGGCGACTCCGTACCGGTCGTGCGGGTCTCCGGGCTGAAGGCGCTGGAGGGCGACCCCCGCTGGACCGACGCCATCGGCGCGCTGCTCGACGCCGTGGACACGTACGTGCCCCTGCCCGAGCGGTACGTGGACGCGCCGTTCCTGCTGCCGGTGGAGAACGTGCTCACCATCACCGGCCGCGGCACGGTCGTCACGGGCGCGGTCGAGCGCGGCACCGTCCGGGTGGGCGATCGCGTCGAAGTGCTGGGGGCCGCCGTGGACACGGTGGTCACCGGTCTGGAGACGTTCGGCAGGCCCATGGCCGAGGCGCAGGCCGGCGACAGCGTGGCGCTGCTGCTGCGCGGCGTCCCGCGCGACGCCGTGCGCCGCGGTCACGTCGTCGCGGCGCCCGGCAGCGTCGTCCCCAGCCGTCGCTTCTGCGCGCAGGTCCACGTCCTGTCGGCGCGCGAGGGCGGGCGGACGACGCCGGTGGCCACCGGCTACCGGCCGCAGTTCCACATCCGCACCGCGGACGTGGTCGGTGACGTCGACCTCGGCGCGGGCGGGGTCGCGCGGCCCGGTGACACCGTCGCCATGACGGTCGAGCTGGGGCGCGCGATGCCGCTGGAGCCCGGCCTCGGCTTCGCGATCCGCGAGGGCGGCCGCACGGTCGGCGCCGGCACGGTGACCGCCGTCGGCTGAACCGCTCCACCGCCGCCGCCCGCCTCCCGTCCGGACGGGAGGCGGGCGGCGGGCGGGAAAGAGGCGGGCCGGTGCCTCGCCCCGCGGGCACAATGGACCCGTGGACGAGCCGATACCCGTGACCAGGACCGTGGACCACGGGACCGCCAAGCTGATGCCGGACGTCGACCGGGAGCGGGCCTGGCTGCTGACCGTCGACGGGGCGCCGCAGTCGTACGTCGACCTGGACGAGCCGACGCACCTGGAGTTCGAGTACACGCGGCGCCTCGGGCACGTCCTGGACTCGGTCGCGGCGCCGGGACGCCCGCTGGACGCGCTGCACCTCGGCGGCGGGGCGCTCACGCTGCCCCGCTACCTCGCCGCGACCCGGCCCGGGTCCCGGCAGGACGTCGTCGACGCCGACAGCGCCCTCCTGGACCTCGTCGGCGAGTACCTGCCGGTCCCCGCGGACGCGGGCATCGCGCTGCACGGCGCGGACGCCCGCGCCTGGCTCGAGTCCGCCCCCGCCGCCTGCGCCGACGTCCTGATCGCCGACGTCTTCGGGGGTTCCCGGGTACCGGCGCACCTGACCTCGGTGGCGTACGCGCGCGAGGCCGTACGGGTGCTGCGGGGCGACGGCGTGTACCTGGCGAACCTCGCCGACGCCTCGCCCTTCGCCTTTCTGCGCTCGCAACTGGCCACGTTCGCCACGGTGTTCGAGGAGCTCGTGCTGATCGCCGAGCCGGGCGTGCTGCGCGGCCGCCGCTTCGGCAACGCGGTCCTGGTCGCCTCGCACCGGCCGCTCGACACCGCCACCCTGATACGCCGCACGGCCGCCGACGCCTTTCCGGCGCGGGTCGAGCACGGGGACACGCTGCGGGTCTTCACGGGGGACGCGCGTCCCGTACGGGACGAGGACGCGGTGGGGTCGCCGGTGCCGCCGGACGGGGCGTTCGGCATCGGCTGACCGGTGGAGGCGAGGACGCTCAGCCCTCGGAGCGGACCGGCTCGTTCTTCGCCGGGATCCCCTGCGCCACTTCCTTCGTGCGCCGGGTCAGATTGCGTACGTCGGGCACGAACAGCACCCCCGCCGTCACCACGACCACCAGGACCGCGCAGCCCCACAGGGACGGCGTCCGGCCGAAGGCGGACTCGGCGGGACCCGCGAGGGCGGTGGCGAGCGGTACCATGGCGATCGAGCCGAACCAGTCGTACGCCGAGACGCGGGAGAGCTTGTCCTCCGGGATCTCCTGGTGCAGCGCGGTCATCCAGGAGACGCCGAACACCTCGATGGCGACGCCGGTCACGAACATCACCGCGCACAGGGCGCCGACCGGGAGCGGAACGGCGAGCGCGGCGGACGGCAGGGCGAGCGGGAACACGCAGAGCGTTCCGGCGAAGAGCAGCCTGCGGGGCTTCCAGCGCATCATCAGGACCGCGCCCCCGACGGTCCCGCCGCCGAACGCGGCGAGGGCCAGGCCCCACGGGCCGGCGCCGCCGAGACTGTCCCGGGCGACCAGCGGGCCGTACACCGCCTCGGCGGCGCCGACGACGGCGACCACGACCGAGAACTGCGCGACGATCGCCCACAGCCAGGGCCGTCCGACGACCTCCCGCCAGCCCTCGCGCAGGTCGGAGAGCAGACCGGTGCCCGGCACCCGGGGCGGTATGTGCCCCACCCGCAGGAAGGCGCGCAGGGCGCCCGCCACCGCGAAGGCCGCCGCGTCCACGGCGAGCACCCAGCCGGGTCCGACCAGCGCGACCATGACACCGCCGAGCGCGGCGCCGCCGAGGCCCGCGCCGTGCATCGCGAGGCGGAACACCGCGAAGGCGCGGCCGGCCTGTCTGCCGCTGACCGAGGAGAGCAGCATGCCCTCGGCGGCCGGGTTGAAGAACGCCTGGCCGGTGCCGCCGAGGGCGGTGAGCAGCATCATCTGCCACAGCCGCGGCTCACCGGCGATGACGAGGACCGCGAAGGCCGCCTGGGAGACGCAGTTGAGCGCGTTGGCGGCGACCATCACACGGTGCCGGGGCAGCCGGTCCGCGACCGCGCCGCCGATCAGCAGGAAGAGCACGAGGGGCAGGGTGCGGGCCGCCGCCACCAGACCCACGTCGCCGCCGTCACCGCCCTCGTCCAGGACGGCGAACGCCGCCGCGATCAACGCACCCTGGCTGCCCAGGTTCGTCACCACCGCGGCGGCGGTCAGCAGGGTGTAGTTGCGGCCCGCCCAGGAGGGGCGGCGCAGTCGGGCGCGGGAGTCGGCGGCGGGGTTCACCAGGCGACTATCCCTGCCGGCGGGGCGACTTGCCAAACGGGTTACCGGCCTCTTCCGCGCCGGGCGGACGCGGCCCGCCGCGACGTCAGCCGTCCGTCGGCGCGTCCTCGGTGAGGCGTACGGTGCTGAGGATCTTCTGGACCGTCGCCTCGGGGATCTCGTCGTCGACGCCCTGGGCGCCGTACAGGTTCCAGGTGACGAAGTCGCCCGTGCCGTTCTTGAAGGCGAAGGTGATGGCCTTGCCCTCGCTGTCGCACTTCTCGTTCTGCGGGGTGTTGCTGGAGTGTGCCTTGGCGACGCTGCCCCGCAGCCCCGACTTCGTGGTGTAGGCCGTCGCCTTGTCCCACTTCACGCTCTTCTTGTCGGGCTGCGTGTAGCCACCGAAGATCCACCAGGGCACGCGGGTCTCGGCCGCCTCGGCCGTGTCCTTGGCGCCGTTCTCACCGCGCGTGCCGGCGACGGCCAGCGCGGTGTCCTCCTTGCGGCCGTCCTTGTCGCTGTCGCTGGTGCACCACTTCGACTTGAGGTAGGCGGGGGCGGTGACCGTCGTACGGTCGGTCTTGCCCTTTTCCTCCCACTCGAAGCCGACGCTCGTGTCGGTGCTCTCGATCTCCCACTCGGCCGGCACGTCGAACATCGTGCCGAAGCGGGGATTGACGACGACCTTCCAGCCGGCGACCGTCGGCTTCTCGTCGTCCGTGCCGCGCGGGTTGTCCTCACCGGCGGACGCGGACGCGCTCGGGTCCGCGGGCGCGCTCGACGACGGCGGCCGCGAGGCCTTGCCGCCCTTGTCCCCGTCGGCCTCGTCGTCCTTGTCGCCGCCCAGGACCAGCAGGCCCGTGACGCCGGCCGCGACGACCACGGCCGTGGCGGCCACGATCGCGACGATCTTCGTCCGGTTCCCGCCGCCCTGCGGGGGCTGCGGCGCGCCGGGCGCGCTCCAGCCGTGCTGTCCCGGCTGCGCGTACGGGGTCTGCGGCTGGGGCACGGTCGGGTACCCGGGCTGCTGGTACGGATTCGGCTGCTGGTACCCCGGCTGCTGGTACGGGTTCGGGTTCTGGTCCTGCGGGTTCTGCTCGCCCCCGGGCGGCTGGTTTCCTGGCCACATGGCGAGAACCCTAATGCCGCACCGGACACGGTTGGGTCACCGGCTCCCGTCAGGCGCGTACCGGATCAGGAGCCAGATGCGCCCCAATGTGGACGTACCGGAACCGAGGGTGCCGCCGCGGGACCGGCCGGAGGCGGGACGCTCTTGTTCAGAGATGGCTACTCATGGGTAACGTTCGGCCATGAGCGCAGACCAGATGTCGATCGGCGAGCTGCTCGCCGCCACGGTGCCGATGGTCCGGACCCTGAAGCTGGAGTACCTCGAGACCACTCCGGAGAAGGCCGTGCTCGCGCTGCCCGATCAGAGCGAGTACCACAACCATGTGGGCGGGCCCCACGCCGGCGCGATGTTCACGCTGGGGGAGTCGGCGAGCGGGGCGGTCGTGCTGGCGGCGTTCGGCGACCAGCTCGCCCGGGCCGTGCCGCTGCCCGTCAGCGCCGGGATCGCGTTCAGGAAACTGGCCAGGGGGCCCGTCACGGCCACCGCCACCCTGGGCCGCCCCGCCGCCGACGTCGTCGCCGAGCTCGACGCGGGCGGGCGCCCGGAGTTCCCGGTCACGGTCGCCATCCGGCGCGAGGACGGCGCGGTGACCGGTGAGATGACGGTCGTCTGGACACTGCGCCCCGACGGCTGAGGACCGGCGGCCGGGCGCCGGCCCCCAGCCGTCAGGTGCCGGCGGCGACGAGCGGGGTCTCCGGTGGCATGTTGTACGGCGTCACCACCTGGATCGCCGACGGGAGCGCGGGGGACGGGTCGGCGGGCAGGGCGTCGTGGGCCCGTATGACGGCCCGGCAGGCGGTGCGCATGTCCTGGCGCAGGTCGTGGTGGAGCACGGCGGAGAGGCGTCCGGCACGCAGCAGGCGGGCGTTGTCGTGGTCCAGGTCGTGGGCGACGAAGACGGCGCACTGCCGCCCGATGGCGTCGAAGGCCTCCAGCGTGGCGTTGTTGCCCCCGCCCATCGAGTAGACGGCCCTGATCCGCGGGTCCTGCCGCAGCGCGTCGAGCACCAGGTCGTACTGGGTGGCGTCCAGGCCGTCGCTGTCGGTGACCTCGACCAGGCGCCGGGCCGGCCGCAGTGTGCGCATCGTGGCCCGGAAACCCATCTCCCGCTCCTCCTCGCCGCGGAAGAAGCCGCGGCTGATGGTGGTCAGGACGTGCCCCGGGCCGTCGCCCAGCCACTGGCCCATCAGGTACCCGGCCGTGGCACCCGCCGCCCGGTTGTCTATACCGACGTAGGCGAGCCGGCCGCTGGCGGGCAGGTCCGTCACCAGGGTCACCACCGGGATGCCCGCGGCCACCAGCCTGCCGACGGCCGCCGTCACCCCCGGTACGTCCGGCGCCTTCAGGAGCACGCCCTGGGAGCCGCGCCCGGCGATCCGGTCCAGCGTCGCGATCAGGTCGTCCGGCGCGCCAGTCTCCCGGAAGTGGAAGCGGCAGCGCATCACCGCCGGGCTCAGCGACGGCAGTTCGGCCTCCAGCGCGGCGCGCACCGCGCTGGAGAACCGTTCCGGTGTCTGCATGACGACGTCGGTCATGAAGGTGCGGCCGGTGAGCCGGACCTGGGTCCGCTGCCGGTCGAGGTCCGTGACGGCCTGGTGCACCGACCGTGCCGTGCTCTCCCTGACCCCGCCCCGCCCGTTCAGGACCCGGTCCACGGTCGCCTCGCTGAGGCCCGCCTGACGGGCTATCTCCCTGATCGCGTAGGGGTGGCCCATGCGCCTGCTCCTTGAGGGGTTTTTGATGGCCCGCTGACGATTGCCCGAGGGATGCGGCGTCACAAGAATGACATCAATGCGTCGCCGCGGCCCGGACGGTACGCCGCGACCGCAGAGGACGACTCCGAGAGGACGACGATGTCCCGCACCCTTTCAGAACCTCAGGCGCCTTCAGGCCCCCGCGCCCTTTCAGCGCCCCGAGCCTGGTTGTCCGCCGACGACTGCGACCTCGCCGCCTTCCGCGAGCTGGTCGAGCGGGACACCGACCCGGCCGACCACCCGTACGCCGCCGCCGTCGAGCGGAACGTGCCGCTGTACGACAGCGCGAGCCTGCGCACCGAGATCCGTACGCCGCGGGGCCGCCGCGCCGTACAGGCGGAGCTGGTCGCGGCCCTCAGCGACGGACCCGGCATCGCGGTGTTCAAGGGCGCCTTCCCCGACCGCGCGGTCCTGGACCGGGCGACCGGTGTCTTCGACGCCCTCATCGCCGGGCAGCGGGCCTCCGGCGCCACCGCCGGCGACCACTTCGCCAGGCCGGGCGCGAACGACCGGGTCTGGAACGCCCTGGAGAAGGCGGGCCTGCTGGACCCGGAGGCGTTCGCCGACTACTACGCCAACGACATCCTCGCCCTGGTCTCGCACGCCTGGCTCGGCCCCGGCCACCAGGTCACCTCGCAGATCAACGTCGTGAACCCGGGCGGCGCCGCGCAGACCGTGCACCGCGACTACCACCTGGGCTTCCTGAGCGACGAGGCCGCCGCCGCGTACCCCGCGCACGTCCACCGCCTCTCGCCGGTGCTGACGCTCCAGGGCGCGGTCGCCCACTGCGACATGCCCGTCGAGTCCGGCCCGACGATGTACCTCCCGCACTCGCAGAAGTACGAGCCCGGCTACCTGGCCTGGCGGCTGCCGGAGTTCCGCGCGTACTTCGAGGCACAGCACGTCCAGCTGCCGCTGGAGGCGGGGGACGCCGTGTTCTTCAACCCGGCCCTCTTCCACGCCGCCGGACACAACAGGTCCGCGGACATCCGCCGCATGGCCAACCTGCTGCAGATCTCCTCCGCCTTCGGCCGCGCCATGGAGAGCGTCGACCGCGAGGCGCTGTCGAACGCCGTCTACCCGGTGCTGCTGCGGCGCAGGGCGGAGGGCGCGAGCCAGGAGTGGCTGGACGCGGTCGTCGCCGCCTGCGCGGAGGGGTACCCCTTCCCCACCAACCTGGACTCCGACCCGCCCGTCGACGGACTGGCCCCGCCGTCCCAGGCGGACCTCGTGCGCCGCTTCCTGGGCGAAGGCCGCTCCCCGGACGACCTGCGCGCCGCACTGCGCGCCGCCGCCGGGCGCCGGGAGAGCTGAGAGAGCCGGGAGAGCCGAGGAGGAAGCAGCGCATGGGACTTTTCGCGGACCGGGACACCGGACTGCTCGACGGCAAGGTCGTCCTCGTCAACGGCGGCAGCCAGGGCGTCGGCGCGGCCGTCGCCCGGGCCGCCGCCCGCGAGGGCGCGACCGTCGCGGTCACCGGCCGCCGTCCCGGGCCCGGCGAGGCCCTGGCCGCCGAGCTGACCGCGGCAGGCGCCGAGGCCCGGTACGTACGGGCCGACCTCGCCGACGCCCGGCAGGCGCTCGGCGGCGTGGCCGAGGTGATCGACGCGTACGGACGTGTCGACTGCCTGGTCAACTCCGCCGGGCTCACCTCGCGCGGCACGCTGCTCGACACCACCCCCGAGCTGTTCGACGCGCACATCGCGGTCAACCTCAAGGGCCCGTTCTTCGCCATGCAGGCGGCCGTCGCCGACATGGTGGCCCGCGGGGCGCCCGGCACGGTCGTCAACATCATCACCAGCTCCGAGCACGGCGGACAGCCCTTCCTGGCCCCGTACGTCGCCGCCAAGGCCGGACTGGCCGGGCTCACGCGCAACGCCGCGCACGCCCACCGCTGGGACCGGATCCGGATCAACGGCCTCAACATCGGCTGGACGGCCACCGAGGGCGAGGACGCCACCCAGCGCGCCTTCCACGACGCGGGCGACGACTGGCGCGAACGGGCCGCCGAGCGGCTGCCGATGGGCAGGCTCGGACAGCCCGACGAGATCGCCGACTTCGTCGTGCTGCTGCTCTCCGACCGCAGCGGCGTCGTCACCGGCGCGGTCCTCGACTGGGACCAGAACGTCCTCGGCGGCCTCGACTGACCCGCCCCGGCGACGGTTCCGGCCGATCCGCCCGCCCGCCGACCCGCCCGGCCCAGTACAGCAGCACGTAAGCCAGCAGCACGTGAGCAAGGAGCACCTGAACATGCGTATCGGCATCCTCGGCCTCGGCCGGATCGGCGCCTTCCACGCCGAGACCCTCTCCCGGCTCGACGTGGTCGAGTCCCTCGTCGTGGCGGACCCCTTCACCGGCGCGGTCACGGCCGCCGTCGAGCGCTTCGGCGCCGAGGCCGCGGACTCGCCCGAGGCACTGCTGGCCGCCGGCGTGGACGGCGTGGTCGTCGCCGCCGCGACCGACGCCCATCCCGGCCTGATCCTCGCCGCGGTCCGGGCGGGCGTGCCGGTCTTCTGCGAGAAGCCCGTCGCCCGCACCATGAAGGAGGGCACCGACGTCCTGGACGCGGTGCTCGACAGCGGCGTCGAGATCCAGATCGGCTACAACCGCCGCTTCGACGCGGGGTTCGTGGCCGCCCGCGCCGCCGTCCTGGGCGGCGAACTCGGCCCGCTGCACACCGTGCGGTCCACCACCCTGGACCCGGCGCCGCCCCCGGCCGCGTACATCGCGGCCTCCGGCGGCATCTTCCGCGACTGCTCCGTGCACGACTTCGACATCATCCGCTGGGTCACCGGGCGCGAGGTCACCGAGGTGTACGCGACCGGCAGCAACCGCGGGGAGGCCTACATCGCCGACGCCGGTGACGCCGACACCACCGCAGCGGTCCTCACGCTGGACGACGCCACCCTCGCGGTGGTCTCCAACTCCCGCCACAACGCCCGCGGTTACGACGTCCGGATGGAGCTGCACGGCTTCCGGGACAGCATCGCGGTGGGCCTGGAGGACAAGCTGCCGCTGCGTTCCGTCGAGCCCGGCGTCACCTTCCCGGCGGGCGTCCCGCACGACTTCTTCATGGACCGCTTCACCGAGGCGTACCGTGCCGAACTGAGCGCGTTCACCGATGTCGTCGCCGGCCGGCTGACCTCGCCGTGCACCGTCGCCGACGCGCTGGAGGCGGGCTGGATCGCCGAGGCCTGCACGCTGTCCCTGCGCGAGCACCGCACCGTGACGATCGAGGAGGTACGCGGCGCATGACGATCCCCGCCGAGCCACTGCGCATCGGAGTGCTGGGCGCCGCCCGCATCGCCGACCAGGCCCTCGTCGGCCCGGCCCGCGCGACCGGGCACCGGCTGGTGGCGGTGGCCGCCCGCGACCGGTCCCGGGCCGAGGCCTTCGCCGCCGAGCACGACGTCGAGCGGGTCCTGGACTCGTACGCCGACGTGATCGCCGACCCCGGGGTCGAGGTCGTCTACAACCCTCTGGCGAACGGCCTGCACGGGCCGTGGAACCTCGCCGCGCTCGCCGCGGGCAAGCACGTGCTGACGGAGAAGCCCTCCGCGAGCAACACCGAGGAGGCCGTCGAGGTCCAGGACGCCGCGGGCAAGGCGGGCACCGTCTTCATGGAGGCCTTCCACTACCTCTTCCACCCCGTCACCCGGCGCCTGCACGAGCTGCTGGAATCCGGTGAGCTCGGCGAACTCCGGCATGTCGAGACGCTCGTCGCCATCCCCGCCCCGCCCGCGCAGGACCCCCGCTGGTCGCTGTCGCTGGCCGGGGGCGCCCTCATGGACCTCGGCTGCTACGGCCTGCACGCCCAGCGCATGCTCGCTCCCTGGGCGGGCGGGGCGCCCACCCTGCTCGGGGCCCGGGGCGGGGGCCGCGAGGGCGCTCCCGAGGTGGACGAGTGGCTGGACGCGGACCTGGCCTTCCCGGGCGGCGCGACCGGTTCCGCCCGCTGCCACATGGACCACGGCGAGCTGCGGATGACCTGCCGGATCGTCGGCTCCCGCGGTGAGGCGACCGCGATGAACTTCGTCCTGCCGCAGCGGGACGACCGGGTCGTCGTCCGCACGCCCGCGGGGGAGCGCACCGAGCAGCTCGGCAAGCGGTCCTCGTACATGTACCAACTGGAGGCGCTCGCCGCCCATGTGCGCGGCCGGGCGGCGCTGCCGCTCGACGCGCAGGACGCGGTGGCGACGATGCGGCTGATCGACGACTGCTACCGGGGGGCCGGGTTCGCGCCCCGGCCGCGCACGGAGCTCTAGCGCGTGGCGCCCCGCGGGTTCGGCCGGGTCCGGGCGGTTCGTCGCCCGCGGGCCGGCGTGGGCCGGGCGCGCGGTTCCCCGCGCTTCTGAGAAGAGGGGGGGCCGGTCCGGCCCCCCCTCTTCCCAGGGCGGTTCAGCCGTAGAAGGCCGGGCGGTCGACGAGCCGTACCTCGATGCGGCCGCCCTCCTGCTGGGCCCGGACGCCCGCCTCGCAGACCGCGGCCGTGGCGTAGCCGTCCCAGGCGCTGGGCCCGGTGACCTCGCCGCGCCGGGTGGCGTCCACCCAGGCCTGCATCTGGCGGTCGTACGCGTCCTCGAACCGCTCGGTGAAGTCCTGGGCGATGCCGCCGCCCCAGCGGCCCGCCTGCTGGGTGACCAGGGCGTGTCCGTCGCCGATCCGGGCCGTGCCGCGCTCGCAGACCACCTCGGCCTGCACCTGGTAGCCGAAGCCGCAGTTGACGTTGATCTCGACGTCCACGATCGCGCCGCCGGCGGTCTCGAACACCACGAACTGCGGGTCCTGCAGGCCCTCGGGGGCGTTGCCCGACGGGGTCGGCTTCAGCACGGTGACCGCGGTGATCTCCTGCCCGAGGAGCCAGCGGGTGATGTCCATCTCGTGCACGACGGAGTCGTTGATGAGCATCTCGCTGGTGAAGCCGGGCGGGGTCGACACGTTGCGGTGCCGGTTGTGCAGCATCAGCGGCCGGCCCAGCCGGCCCGTCTCCAGCAGCGCCTTGAGCTGCGCGTACTCGGCGTCGTAGCGGCGCATGAAGCCCACCTGGACCCTGCGGTGCCCGAGCCGCTGCTCGGCCTCCAGGATGCGCAGCGCCGAGGCCGAACCGGGCGTCAGCGGCTTCTCGCACAGGACGGGCAGGTCGTGCTCGAAGGCCGTCATCAGGGCCGCCTCGTGGGCGGTGCCCGGGGAGGCGACGAGGACGGCGTCGACACCGTCCGCGGCCATCGCGGCGGCCGGGTCGGTGTACGCGGAGCAGCCCTCGATGCCGTCGGCGATCCGCTTGACCCGTTCCGCGTCGACGTCGACGACCGCCGCCACATGGGCGCCGTTGGTCACCTCGTGGAGCCGGCGCACATGGTCGGCCCCCATCCTGCCGGTGCCGACGACGGCCACGCCCAGGCTGGCGCTCCGGGCCATCAGGACTTCCCCTCCGCCGTCGCGAGGGGCGCCCGCACGTCCTCCGGTCCGGGCAGCCCGTCGACGTCGACGCCCCGGACCTGGGCCAGCTCGTGCTTGAGGGCGGCCAGTTCGGCGCCGCCGGCCATGTGGTTGGTGAGCTCTTCGAGGGTGACGTCGTCGCGGGCGGCGGAGAGTTCCATGGTGCCCAGGCGCAGGACGCTGAAGTGGTCGCCGACCATGTAGGCGTGGTGCGGGTTGTGGGTGATGAAGATGACGCCGAGGCCCCGGTCGCGGGCGGCCGCGATGTACTTGAGCACCACACCGGACTGCTTGACGCCCAGCGCGGCGGTGGGCTCGTCCAGGATGAGGACGCGGGCGCCGAAGTGGACGGCGCGGGCGATGGCCACGGACTGCCGCTGACCGCCGGAGAGGGTGCCGATCGGCTGGTCGAGGTCGTCCAGGACGATGCCCATGGCGCGCAGCTCGGAGTCTGCGGTCTCCTTCATCGCCGCGCTGTCCAGGCGGCGGACCGGCCAGGGGCCCCTGGTCAGTTCGGAGCCGAGGAAGAAGTTCCGCCACACCGGCATCAGCGGCACGGTGGCCAGGTCCTGGTAGACGGTGGCGATGCCCCTGTCGAGGGCCTCGCGCGGGGTGCTCAGCCGCACCGCCTCGCCGTCGATGAGGTACTCGCCCTCGGTGTGCTGGTGCAGCCCCGAAATGATCTTGATCAGGGTCGACTTGCCGGCGCCGTTGTCGCCGAGCACGCAGCTGACCTGGCCGGGGTGGACGGCCAGGTCCACGCCGTGCAGGGCGCGGACGTTGCCGTACGCCTTGCCGGCCCCGCGCAGCTGGACGAGCGGCCGCCCGTGGTCGCCGGCCGCGTTCCTGGTCCGGTCCTCGGCCGCCGGGCCGGCGACCGGGCCGGCGGCGGGGGCGTCGGTGGCCGCCGCGTCGGTGACCGCCGCGTCGGTGACCGGTGCGTCGCCGTCGGTGGAGGTGGTGTTGTCGGTCATGGGTTACCTCCGGGTCGCCTGACGGCGGACCCACAGATTGACGAGGGCGGCGAGCAGGAGCATGACGCCGAGGAAGGCCTTGAACCAGTCGGGGTTCCAGTTGGCGTAGACGATGCCCTGGGAGACCATGCCGAAGATGAAGGCACCGATGACGGCGCCGACCGCGGAGCCGTAACCGCCGGTGAGCAGGCAGCCGCCGATGACCGCGGCGATGATGTACAGGAACTCGTTGCCCACGCCCTCGCCGGACTGGACGGTGTTGAACGAGAACAGGATGTGCATGCCGACGAACCAGGCGCCGGCACCGACGGTCATGAACAGGGTGATCTTGGTGAAGGTGACCGGCACACCGACCGCGCGGGCGCTCTCCTGGTTGCCGCCGGTGGCGAAGATCCAGTTGCCGAACTTGGTGCGCAGCAGCAGCCAGGTCGCGAGGGCGGCGAAGATCAGCCAGTAGAAGACGGTGATCTTGACGTCGACGCCGCCGATGGTCACCTCCGACGCGAAGACGGCCTTGGCCTGGTCGAAGCCGTCCATGTCGCTGATCGAGTCGGTGGCGACGTTCCCCGTGTACCACTTGGTGACGGCGAGGTTGGCGCCCTGCAGGATCAGGAACGAGCCCAGGGTGATCAGGAACGACGGCAGACCGGTGCGGACCAGCAGCCAGCCGTTGAACGCGCCGACCGCCAGCGCCACCACGAGGGCGACGAGGACGCCGGTCCACACGTTCATGGACAGCTGGAAGCTCCAGATGCTGGCGGTCAGCGCGGAGGTGGTGACCGCGACGCCGGCGGACAGGTCGAACTCCCCGCCGATCATCAGCAGCGCCACCGGCAGCGCCATGATGCCCATGACCGAGGCCTCGTACAGCACGTTGGCCAGCGAGCTCGCCTCACGGAAGGGGGAGGCGACCGCGAAGAAGAAGACGTAGACGACGACCGCCGCGATCAGTGCGCCGATCTCGGGGCGGGCCGCCAGCCTGCGGGACAGGGACCGCTGTGTGGTCCGGCCGTCCTTGGGGGCGGCCGGCGATGCCGGCGGCGAGGAGCTCGCCGCCGGTGCCGTGGCCTGGGTCATGGGTGTCACCGAGTGCCCTTCGCGGCGAACTTCGAGACGTCGGCCACGTTCTCCTTGTCGACGAACGCCGGACCGGTCAGCACGGGCTGCTGCCCGCCACCGCTGAAGTTGCCGTTCGTCTTGTAGAGCCACAGGGAGTCCACCGACAGATAGCCCTGCAGGTAGGGCTGCTGGTCCACGGCGAACTCGATGTCGCCGTCCTGGACGGCCTTGACCATCTCCTTGTTCAGGTCGAACGTGGCGACCTTCGCCTTGCTGCCGGCGTCGTCCACGGACTGCACGGCGGTCAGGGCGAACGGGGCACCGAGCGCGACCACGTAGTCGATCGACGTGTCCTGCTTGAGCTTGGCGTTGATCGTCGACTTCACGGACGGCATGTTCGTGCCGTTCACGTTGAGGTTCGTGGTCTTGCCCTTGAACGTCTTCTTCACACCGGAGCAGCGCGCCTCCAGGGAGACGCTGCCCTGCTCGTGGATGACACAGATGGCGTTCTTCGCGCCGAGCGTGTTGAGCTTCTCGCCGAAGGCCTCACCGGCCACGAACTCGTCCTGCCCGAAGTACGACAGGAGCCCCTGCTTTTTCCAGTCCTCGATGCCGCCGTTGAGGCCGACGACGGGGATGCCGGCCTTCTCCGCCTTGGCGACCACGGACTTCATCGCGTCGGGCTTCGCGAGGGTGACCGCGATGCCGTCGACCTTCTGGTCGATCGCGTTCTGGACGAGGTTGGCCTGCTTCGCCGAGTCGGGGTTGTTCGAGTAGATCAGCTCGACGTTGTCCTTGGCGGCGGCGGCCTGCGCGCCCTTGCGTATGAGGTCCCAGAAGGTGTCACCGGGGGCCGCGTGGGTGATCATCGCGACCTTCATACGGGGGGTGTCGGCCTTGCCGGCGGACCCGCCGCCCGAGTCCTCCTCGGCCTTCTTGCCGCCGGAGTCGCTGGAACAGCCGGTGACTATCAGGGCCGCCGCGGCGGCCGCGGCGGCGAGGGCGAATCTGCGGGAGCGGGGGCGAGACGTGCGGTCCATCTTTCCGGCACCTCACTGTGCGACAGAGGGAGAAGAAGCGGATATTCGGCTGTGCTGTTGGGAGGGGATGTAAGTCCCTGTACGACCCCGCTGTCAATACTTTGTTAAGACATCATTTCACGATCACGTGAGAATGTAAGTACAAAGTCTTGACATGGGTTCGGCGCCGGACTTACATCTGGGACACACCGGTCCCGCTGCACCCCACACCCCGGAACTCCGCACCCCACCACGAGGAGCGACGCGCATGACCGAGTCCTTCGACCTGATCACCATGGGTCGCATCGGAGTCGACCTCTACCCCCTGCAGACCGGCGTACCGCTCGCCCGTGTCGAGACGTTCGGCAAGTTCCTCGGCGGTTCGGCAGCCAACGTGGCGGTCGCCGCGGCACGTCTGGGACGCGCCACAGCGATCGTCAGCCGTACCGGCGATGATCCCTTCGGAGCCTATCTGCACCAGAGTCTGAAAGAATTCGGGGTCGACGACCGCTGGGTCACCCCGGTCGAGGCATATCCCACGCCGGTCACGTTCTGTGAGATCTTCCCGCCCGACGACTTCCCGCTGTACTTCTACCGGCAGCCGAAAGCACCGGACCTGGAGATCCGCACCGACGAACTCGACTTCTTCGCGCTGCGCGCCGCGAAGATCTTCTGGATCACCGGAACCGGACTGAGCGAGGAACCCAGCCGCTCGGCCACCCTCGCCGCCCTCAAGGCCCGCGACAAGGCCGGGACCACCGTCTTCGACCTCGACTGGCGCCCCATGTTCTGGAAGGACCCCGACGAGGCCCGCCCGTACTACGCCGAAGCCCTCCGGCACGTCACCGTCGCGGTCGGCAACCTCGACGAGTGCGAGATCGCCACCGGGGTCCGGGAACCGCGGGCCTGCGCCGAGGCGCTCCTGGCGGCGGGCGTGGAGCTGGCCGTCGTCAAGCAGGGCCCCAAGGGCGTCCTCGCCGTCCACCGCGACGGCACCACCGCCGAGGTACCGCCCGTACCGGTCGAGGTGGTCAACGGCCTCGGCGCGGGTGACGCGTTCGGCGGTTCGCTCTGCCATGGTCTGCTGGGCGGCTGGGAACTGGAGAGGATCATGCGGTACGCCAACGCGGCCGGCGCCCTGGTCGCCTCCCGCCTCGCCTGCTCCTCCGCGATGCCGACCGCCGCCGAGGTCGAGGAACTCGTCGCTTCCCGCGGCTGACACCGCAACCCCCGAAACGGAGTCACACCCTTGAGCATCACCATCCCCGACCTCGTCAGGGTGCGTGCCCGGCATCCGGAGGCCGTGGCCGAAGCGGCCGCGCGCCGCACCCGGCGCCCCCTCGTCGGCGACAGCGGCCGCCTCATGATCGTGGCCGCCGACCACCCGGCCCGCGGCGCGCTCGGCGTCGGCGGCCACGAGCTGGCCATGGCCAACCGCGCCGACCTGCTGGAGCGCCTGTGCGTCGCGCTGTCCCGGCCCGGTGTGGACGGGGTGCTCGCCACCGCCGACGTCCTGGAGGACCTCCTCCTGCTCGGCGCGCTGGAGGACAAGGTCGTCATGGGCTCCATGAACCGCGGGGGCCTGGCCGGCGCGGCCTTCGAGATGGACGACCGCTTCACCGGGTACCGCGCCGAGGACATCGCCCGGCTGGGGTTCGACGCGGGCAAGCTGCTGCTGCGCATCGACTACGACGACCCCGGCTCGCTGACCACGCTGGAGTCGTCCGCCCGGGCGATCGACGACATGGCCGCGCACCGGCTCCCCGTGTTCGTCGAGCCGTTCATCTCCCGCCGCGTCGACGGGAAGGTCCGCAACGACCTCTCCGCGGAGGCCGTCACCCGGTCCATCGCCATCGCCTCCGGCCTGGGCGGCACCTCCGCGTACACCTGGCTGAAGCTGCCGGTCACCAGCGACCCGGACGACATGGCCGCCGCGCTGGAGACCTCCACCCTGCCCGCCGTCCTGCTCGGCGGCGAGGTCGGCCGGGACCAGGAGGGCGCGTACGAGAAGTGGCGCAAGTCCCTGCGGCTGCCCACCGTCCAGGGCCTGGTCGTCGGCCGGTCCCTGCTCTACCCCGCGGAAGGCACCGTGGAGACCGCCGTGGACACCGCGGTCGGCCTGCTCTGAACGCACCAGCCCGCCCCGACCGGACATCGGAAGGACCCCACCTCGTGACCAGCGCACACCACCTGCCCGCGGGCAAGGCCGCCAGCGGCCCGTACGCCGTGGACGTCACCCCGGAGAGCGCGGGCTGGGCCCACTCCAGTCTGCGCGTCCTCGAACTGCCGCCCGGCGGCACGCACCTGTTCACGGCCGGGGACAGCGAGTGGATCGTCACCTCGCTCGGCGGCTCCTGCACCGTCGCCGTCACCGACGACTACGGCCAGGACGAGTTCGAACTGCGGGGCCGCCCGGACGTGTTCAGCGGCGTCAGCGACTTCGTCTACGTGCCCAGGGACGCGACCGCCGGCCTCACCTCCCACCAGGGCGGCCGGTTCGCCCTCACCGGGGCCCGCTGCGAGCGCCGTCTGCCGGCCCGCTACGGGCCCGCCGACGCCGTGCCCGTCGAACTGCGCGGCAGCGGCACCTGCTCCCGCAGGGTCCACAACTTCGGCGCGGCCGGGGTCTTCGAGTGCGACAAGCTCATCGCGGTCGAGGTGATCACCCCCGGCGGCAACTGGTCCTCCTACCCGCCGCACAAGCACGACGAGGACCGGCCCGGCGAGGAGTCCGAGCTGGAGGAGATCTACTACTTCGAGATCGCCGGCCACGAGGGCACCCCCGGCCTCGGCTACCAGCGCGTCTCGCCCTCCGGCCACGGCGGCGGCACGGACGTGCTCGCCGAGGTGCGCGGCGGGGACGTCGTCCTGATCCCGGACGGCTGGCACGGCCCCTCCATCGCCGCCCCGGGCCACGACATGTACTACCTGAACGTCATGGCGGGCCCCGGCGCCGACCGCGCCTGGCTGATCCGCGACCACCCCGACCACGCCTGGATCAGGGAGACCTGGCCGGACCAGCCCGTCGACCCCCGGCTGACCCCGTGACCCCCTGCCACCTCCCCGTCCCAGTGAGGAACCGATGAGCAGCTCCACCCTCCGCCTGACCGTCGCCCAGGCACTGGTGCGCTTCCTGGCCGTCCAGTACACCGAACGCGACGGCGAACGGCACCGGCTGATCGCCGGCACCTGGGGGATCTTCGGCCACGGCAACGTGGCAGGACTCGGCCAGGCGCTCCTGGAGGCCGGCGAGGAGACCATGCCCTTCCACCAGGGCCGCAACGAACAGGCCATGGTGCACGCCGCCGTCGGGTACGCCCGCCAGCTCGACCGGCTCTCCGCGCAGGCCGTCACCACGTCCATCGGTCCCGGCGCCACCAACCTCGTCACCGGCGCGGCCCTGGCCACGGTCAACCGCCTGCCCGTGCTGCTCCTGCCCGGCGACTACTTCGCGACCCGGGTGGCCGACCCGCTGCTCCAGCAGCTGGAACACCCGGTCGAGGCCGACCTGTCCGTCAACGACACCCTGCGTCCGGTCTCCCGCTACTTCGACCGCGTCCACCGCCCCGAGGCGCTCATCCCCTCCGCCCTCAACGCGATGCGGGTGCTCGCCGACCCCGTGGACACCGGAGCCGTCACCCTCGCCCTGCCGCAGGACGTGCAGGCAGAGGCGTACGACTGGCCCGAGGAGTTCTTCGCCGAACGGATCTGGCACGTGCGCCGCCCGGCGCCCGAACCGGCCGAACTGGCCGCCGCGGCGCAGGCCGTACGCGGCTCGCGGCGCCCCCTGATCGTCGCGGGCGGCGGCGTCCACCACAGCGAGGCCGAGCAGGCACTGAAGGCGTTCGTGGACGCCACCGGCATCCCGGTCGCGTCCACCCAGGCCGGCAAGGGCTCGCTGCGGTACGACCACCCGGCCGACGTCGGCGGCATCGGCCACACCGGCACCGCCGTAGCCGACGAACTGGCCCGCACCGCCGACCTGGTCATCGGCGTCGGCACCCGCTACTCGGACTTCACCACCGCCTCCGCCACCCTCTTCCAGGCGCCGGACGTACGGTTCGTCAACCTCAACGTCGCCGCCTTCGACGCGCACAAGCTGAGCGCGCGGACCCTGGTCGCCGACGCCCGCGCGGGCCTCGAAGCCCTCACCGAGGCACTCGCCGGCCACCGCGTGGACGCGGCCTACGAGGCCGGGTACCGCGAGGGCAAGGAACGCTGGGAAGCCGTCGTGGACGCCGCCTACCGGGCCGACGACGAGCACGCCGTCCCCACCCAGACCCAGGTCCTGGGCGCCCTGGACGCCGTGGTCGGCGACGACGACGTGGTCATCAACGCGGCCGGCTCGCTCCCCGGCGACCTGCACAAGCTCTGGCGGGCGCGCAGCCCGCGCCAGTACCACCTGGAGTACGGCTACTCCTGCATGGGCTACGAGATCCCGGCCGGCATCGGCGTCCAGCAGGCCGCCCCCGGCACCCCGGTCTGGTCACTGGTCGGCGACGGCACGTACCTCATGATGCCGACCGAGATCGTCACGGCCGTCCAGGAGGGGCTGCCCGTCAACCTGGTGCTCATCCAGAACCACGGGTACGCGTCCATCGGCGGGCTCTCCGAGTCGGTGGGCGCCGAGCGCTTCGGCACCGCCTACCGCTACCGGGCCCCCGACGGGACGTTCACCGGCGACCCGCTGCCGGTCGACCTGGCCGCCAACGCCGCCAGCCTCGGCATGGACGTCCTGCGCGCCAAGACCGTGCGCGAACTGCGCGACGCGCTGGCCACCGCCCGCGCCAGCGACCGGCCGACCTGCGTGTACGTCGAGACCGACCCGACGCCCACCGCCCCCGGCGCCGAAGCCTGGTGGGACGTACCGGTCGCCGAGGTCGCCTCCCGCGAGGCCGCCACCCGCGCCCGCGCGGCGTACGACGAGCAGGTCGCCGACCGCCGCCGCCACCTCTGACCGCCCCGCCCCGCCCCGTTCAGGACCTCCACGCCCACGAAAAGGACCCGTACCCCATGAAGAACATCGACCACTGGATCGGGGGGAAGCCCGTCGCGGGCGCCTCCGGCCGCTCCGGCCCCGTCTACGACCCGGCCACCGGCACCCAGGAGAAGCGGGTGCCCTTCGCCTCCGCGGACGAGGTGGACGCCGCCGTCGCCTCCGCGCAGGCCGCCTTCGAGAGCTGGGGCACCGCCTCGCTGGCCAGGCGCACCGCGGTGCTCTTCAAGTACCGCGAGCTGCTGGACGCGCACCGCGACGAGATCGCCGCGCTGATCACCGCCGAGCACGGCAAGGTGCACTCCGACGCGCTCGGCGAGGTCGCCCGGGGCATGGAGATCGTCGAACTCGCTTGTTCCGTACCGCAGTTGCTGAAGGGTGAGCTGTCGACCCAGGTCTCCACCCGGGTCGACGTGGCCTCGATCCGCCAGCCGCTCGGGGTCGTCGCCGGCATCACGCCGTTCAACTTCCCGGCCATGGTGCCGATGTGGATGTTCCCGCTGGCGATCGCGTGCGGCAACACCTTCGTGCTCAAGCCGAGCGAGAAGGACCCCTCCGCCTCGTTCCGGCTGGCCGAACTGGCCTCCGAGGCCGGGCTGCCGGACGGCGTGCTCAACGTCGTGCAGGGCGACAAGGAGGCCGTCGACCGCCTCCTGGAGCACCCGGACGTCAGGGCCGTCTCCTTCGTGGGCTCCACGCCCATCGCCAAGTACATCCAGCTCAAGGGCATCGAGCACGGCAAGCGCGTCCAGGCCCTCGGCGGCGCCAAGAACCACATGCTGGTGCTGCCCGACGCCGACCTGGACTTCGCCGCCGACCAGGCGGTCAGCGCCGCGTACGGCTCGGCCGGTGAGCGCTGCATGGCCGTCTCGGTGGTCGTCGCGGTCGGCGACACCGGCGACGAGCTGGTGGCGAAGATCGCCGAGCGGGCCGCGGGCCTGCGGATCGGCCCCGGCGGCGACCCCGCCAGCGAGATGGGCCCGCTCATCACCCGCGAGCACCGCGACAAGGTCGCCTCGTACGTGGCGGGCGCCGCCGCCCAGGGCGCCGAGGTCGTCGTGGACGGCACCGGCCTCACCGTGGCAGGGCACGAGGAGGGCTTCTTCCTCGGCGTCTCGCTCCTCGACAAGGTCCCGGTCACCGCGGACGCCTACCGGGACGAGATCTTCGGCCCGGTGCTGTGCGTGGTCCGCGCCGCGACGTACGACGAGGGCATCGCCCTCGTCAACGCCTCCCGCTGGGGCAACGGCACCGCGATCTTCACCCGGGACGGCGGCGCCGCCCGCCGCTTCCAGCTGGAGGTCCAGGCGGGCATGGTCGGCGTCAACGTGCCGATCCCGGTCCCGGTGGGCTACCACTCCTTCGGCGGCTGGAAGGACTCGCTGTTCGGAGGCCACCACATCTACGGCAACGACGGGATCGCCTTCTACACCCAGGGCAAGGTCGTCACCACCCGCTGGCCCGACCCGGCCGACAGCGGCGGCATCAACCTCGGCTTTCCCAGCAACTCCTGAAGAGAGGGGGCTCTCGTGGCAGAGACCGGCACCGCACGCCCGGCCGGCGCCGGGGCTTTCGAGCGCCTGGAGGTAGCCCTGGACCGGGGCAGTCCGATCCCGCTCTACTACCAGCTCGCCCAGCAGCTGGAGTCCGCCATCGAGCAGGGGGCGCTCGCCCCGGGCGACCTGCTGGGCAACGAGGTGGACATCGCCGCCCGCCTCGGCCTGTCCCGGCCGACCGTCCGCCAGGCGATCCAGTCCCTGGTCGAGAAGGGCCTGCTGGTACGCCGCCGGGGCATCGGCACCCAGGTGGTGCACAGCCAGGTCCGGCGCCCGCTGGAACTGAGCAGCCTGTACGACGACCTCGCCGCCGCCGGCCAGAGCCCCGCCACCCGGGTCCTGCGCAACGACGTCGAGTCCGCCTCCGCGGAGGTCGCCGCGGCCCTCGGCATACCCGAGGGCCGGGACGTCATCGTGCTGGAACGGCTGCGCTCCACCCACGGCGAGCCCATGGCGCACCTGCGCAACCACCTGCCCGCCGCGCTCCTCGACGCGGACACCGCGAAGCTCGAGTCGACCGGCCTCTACCGGATGATGCGGGCCGCCGGGATCACCCTGCACAGCGCCCGCCAGACCGTGGGCGCCCGCAGCGCCACCGCGGCCGAGGGCGCCCTGCTCGACGAACCCGCCGGAGCCGCGCTGCTCACCATGCGGCGCACGGCCTACGACGACACCGGCCGGGCCGTGGAGTACGGCACGCACGTCTACCGCGCCTCCCGCTACGCCTTCGACTTCCAACTGCTCGTCCGGCCCTGATCGGGCGCGGTCGCCGGGCTCGCGGTCCCCGCGCGACGGTAGGTTGGTCCGTGCGGCGCGGGTGCACCGAGCGTGTCGAACGGGAAGACCACTCCCATGGGAGACCACTCCCGGGAACGGAGACGGTCGGGTGGCGACGAGCGAGGAGAACGGTGTGGCGCGGCGGCAGCCCGACATGGCGGACGCCGCGGTGGTGCTGCTGGACGCCCACGCGGCGGTCACCGGCTGGACCGCCGACGCCGAACGGCTGTTCGGCCACCGCGGGGCCGACGTCGTGGGCCGCCCGGTGGCCGGCCTGCTGCTGCCCGAGGACGCGGCGCGCCTGCCCGCCCTGACGGCCCGGTGCGCGCGGGACGGCGGCTGGAGCGGGCTCCTGGCGGTGCGCCACCGGGACGGGCATCCCGTCGTCGCCACCGTCCGGGTCCTCCCGGCCGGGGAGGCGGCGGACGGCCCGCCCCGCTGGGTGGCCCTGGCCGCCGACACGGCGGGCACCCCCGGCTGGCGCATGAGCCGCGGGGCGCTGGAGCGGATGGCCGCGCACACACCGATCGGCATCGCCATGGTCGACGTCGACCTGCGGTTCGTCTGGTCGAACGCCGCGCTGGAACGGTTCGGCGGCGGGCCGGGGCGCGAGCGGATCGGCAAACGGCTCGCGGACATCCAGCCGGGCCTGGACGCGGAAGCCCTGGAAGGGGTGATGCGCCAGGTCCTGGCGACCGGCGAGAGCGTCGCCGGCTACGAGCACGTGGGCACGATCCGTTCGGCGCCCCACCGGCAGACCGCCCACGCCATGTCGTTCACCCGGCTCGACGACGACGCGGGCAGACCGCTCGGCGTGTACTACACGGTCGTGGACGTCACCGACCGCCACCGGGCCCGTGAGCGCCTCACCCTCCTGGACCAGGCGGGCGAGCGCATCGGCCGCACCCTGGACGTCACCCGGACCGCGCAGGAACTGGCCGACGTCGCGGTGCCGGGCCTCGCCGACCTCGTCACCGTCGACCTGCTGGAGACCGTCCTGGAGGGCGGCGAACTCGTCCCCGGACCGGTGGACGGGCCCGACGCCGCGCCGCTGCGCCGGGCCGCCCACCGGTCGGCCGACGACACGGCGGCACCCCCCGCCGGTGTCGGCCAGGTCGTCCGCTACCCCGCCGACGCGCCCCCGCTCACCGTCCTCACCAGCGGCGCGTCCTGGATCGAGGAGCGCCTCGACCCGCCGGCCGGGCGGTGGACCGCCGGCCCGCCCGGCGACGGGGCCGCCGCCTTCCCGGACCTCGGACTGCACACCGCGATGATCGTGCCCGTGCGGGCACGCGGCACCACGCTCGGCATCACCACGTTCTTCCGCCGCGGCCGCAAGGAGCCCTTCGACCGGGACGACCTGGCCCTGGCGGAGGAGTTCGTGGCGCGCGCCGCCCTGTGCCTGGACAACGCCCGCCGCTACACCCGCGAACGCGACGCCGCGCTGGTCCTGCAGCGTCACCTGCTGCCCCACCGGCTCCCCGAGCAGGACGCGATGGAGGTCGCGGCCTGCTACCGGCCCGCCGACGAACTGACCGGCCTCGGCGGGGACTGGTTCGACGTCATCCCGCTGTCGGGCGCCCGGGTCGCGCTCGTCGTGGGCGACGTCGTCGGGCACGGCATCGAGGCCGCCGCCGCCATGGGCCGGCTGCGGGCCGCCGTCCAGACCCTCGCCGACCTGGACCTGCCGCCCGAGGAGGTGCTGGCCCACCTCGACGACCTGGTCGACCGGTCCGCGAGCGAGGACGGGCCCGGCACCCCGCTGCGCGCCGACGGCGTACGGGCCAGGGGCGCCAGTTGCCTCTACGCGGTGTACGACCCGGTCGGCGGCCGGTGCGCCATGGCCTCCGCCGGCCACGCCCTGCCCGCCGTGGTCGCCCCGGACGGCACGGTGGACTTCCCCGGGCTGCCGCCGGGGCCCGGGCTGGGCATCGGCGGTCCGCCCTTCGAGGCGTTCGAACTGCGGCTCGCCGAGGGCAGCGTGCTCGCCCTGTTCACCGACGGCCTGCTCGCCGCCGAGGGCCCCGCGGGCCTGCGGGACGGCGCCGCCGACCGGGAGCGGCTGCGCCGCGCGCTCGAGCAGCCGGCCGCCGGGCTCGACGACCGCTGCCTGGCCGCGGTCGACGCCCTGGTCCCGGTGCGCCCGCCGGACGACGTGGTGCTGCTGCTGGCCCGCGCCCGCCGTCTGCCGGCGGACCGCATGGTGTCCTGGGAGCTGCCCGCCGACCCGGCCACGGTCGCCGAGGTCCGCAAACGGACCTCGCGGCAGCTGTGCGAGTGGGGTCTCGACGACCTGACCTTCACGACCGAACTCGTCGTCAGCGAGCTCGTCACCAACGCGATCCGGCACGCCACCGGGCCGATCACGCTGCGGCTGATCATGTCCAGGACCCTGGTCTGCGAGGTGTGGGACGCCAGCCCCACCGCCCCGCACCTGCGTCACCCGAAGACGACCGACGAGGGCGGCCGCGGCCTCTTCCTGATCTCCCGCTGCACCCAGCGCTGGGGAACCCGCTACACCCAGGACGGCAAGATCATCTGGACGGAGCAGTCCCTCACGGGCCCGTCGGTCTGACCGCGGCGCCGGCGGGCGGCGGGGCCCGCTCTTCCGGTGGGGTCGAATGTGACGCCGTGTCAGTGGTGCCTCACGGTCTGTCAGGTCGCCCTGTCGCATAGTGCGTGCCGGAGGGCGAACCAGGACGGCCGCCCGCGCGCCCCGCGGTTCACCTCCTCGTGCCCGCACCCAACGAGGAGTGACACCTCATGTCCGACACCGTGTCCCGGCGCTCCGTCCTGCGCCTGCTGGGCGGCGCGACCGCCGTCGCCCTCGCCGCCACCGCCGCCGGCCCCGCGCCCGCCCGGGCGGCCGTGCGCCGGCCGGCCGCGGGCCCCCGCGTCGAGGGCCTGCTCACCCGGCTCACCCTGGACGAGAAGATCTCCCTGCTGCACGGCGCCACCGACCCGAAGTCCCTCGGCCAGGCCGGCTACGTCCCCGGTGTACCGCGGCTGGGCATCCCGCCCCTGCGCCTCGCCGACGGCCCCGCCGGCGTCCGCGTCGGGCAGCGCGCCACCGCCCTGCCCGCACCCGTCCTGCTCGCCTCCGCCTTCGACCCGGACCTCGCCCGCCGCTACGGCCGGGTCATCGGCCACGAGGGCCGCGCCCTCGGCCAGGACGTGCTGCTCTCCCCGATGGTCAACCTGGTCCGCACCCCCTACGCGGGCCGCAACTTCGAGACCTTCGGCGAGGACCCGCTGCTCTGCGCCGACCTCGTCGCCGAGGAGATCAGGGGCATCCAGGAGGAGGGCCTCATCGCGACCGTCAAACACTTCGCGATGAACAACCAGGAGAAGGACCGCGAGAGCATCGACGTCCGGGTCGACGAGCAGACCCTCAACGAGGTCGAACTGCGCGGCTTCGAGGCCGCCGTCGGCGCCGGCGCCCGCGCGGCCATGGGCGCCTACAACAAGGTCAACGGCACCTACGCCTGTGAGAACAAGGAGCTCCTCACCGGCATCCTGCGCGACCGCTGGGGCTTCGAGGGCTGGGTGATGACCGACTGGTACGCCGCCCACAGCACCGTCGCCTCGCTCGCCGCGGGCCTCGACATGGAGATGCCGAACGGCAGGTACTTCGGGGCCGCGCTCAGGACGGCGGTGCACGACGGCGGCGTCCCCGAGGAGTACGTCGACCGGTCCGTACGCCGTGTCCTCACCGCGATGGACGACTTCGGCCTGCTCGACGGCAGCGCCCCGCCCCGGCCCCGGCGGGACCCGGCGGCGGGCGCGGCCGTCGCCCTGGAGGTCGCCAAGGCGGGCGCGACCCTCCTGCACAACCGGAACGGCGCGCTCCCCCTGACCGGCGAGGCCGCCCGCAGCATCGCCGTCGTCGGCCCCACCGGTGCCGTGCCGTTCGTCAGCGGCGGCGGCAGCGCCCACGTCGTCCCCGACCACGCCGACAGCCCGCTGGAAGCCATCAGGTCCCGCGCCGGACAGGGCGCCCGGGTGTCGTACGCGCTCGGCGAGGACCTCTACGGCAAGCCCCTGCCGAAGAACGCGCTCTCGGCGGGCATCACCCCCGAGGCCCAGCGGGTCGGCGCCGGCAGGACCTGGACGTACGACGGCACGCTCACCGTCGAGGACGACGACGAGTGGACCTTCGTCATCCACTACTCCGGTACGCGGCCCCGGGTGCTCCTCGACGGGACCGAACTCTTCCCGGTGGCGGCCGGGCTCGCCGAACGGTTCGCCGGCGGACTCGTGCCGACTGCACCCGACGGCCTCGACGTGCGCCGCAGGACGCTGGACCTGGCGGCGGGCGGGCACCGCATCGAGATCACCGCGCGGGGCGGCGCCGCGGGGCAGACGTTCCGGCTGCGGCGCGTCACCGGCGCGACCCGCGCCCAGGACGTGGCCGAGGCGGTCGGGGCCGCGAGCGCCGCGCACAGCGTCGTCCTCTTCGCCTACGAGGACGCCACCGAGAACCAGGACCGCACGACCCTCGCGCTGCCCGGCCACCAGAACCGGCTGATCGAGGCGGTGACGGCGGCGAACCCGCGCACGACCGTCGTCCTCAACACCTCGTCCTCCACCTCGATGCCGTGGCTGGAGCGCACCGCCGCCGTGCTGCAGATGTACTACCCGGGCCAGGAGGGCGCGGCGGCCACCGCCGCCGTCCTGTTCGGCGACTGCGACCCCGGCGGACGGCTCACCCAGACCTTCCCGGCCGACGACGACAGCCACCCCGTCGCCGGCGAACCCCTGCGCTACCCGGGCGTCGACGGCGTCGAGGAGTACTCGGAAGGCATCCACGCGGGCCACCGCTGGTACGACGCCCAGGGCGTACGGCCGCTGTTCCCGTTCGGGCACGGGCTCTCGTACACCTCCTTCGTCCACGAGGACCTGACGGTGGAGCGGACCGGGGACGGCCTGGACGTGACCTTCACCGTGCGCAACACCGGGCGCCGGCCCGGCATCGACATCCCGCAGGTCTACCTGGGCCCCTCGCCCGACCTGCGGGTCGAGCGGGCCGTCCGGGTCCTGGGCGGCTACCGGCGGCTCGCCCTCGCGGCGGGGCGATCGCGCAGGATCACCGTGCGCGTCGACGAACGCACCCTCTCCTCCTGGGACCCGCGCCGGCACGGCTGGGTGCTCGGCACCGGGCGGCGGACCGTGTGGGTCGGCGCCTCGTCCCGTGACCTGCGGCTGCGTACGACGGTCGCCGTGTGAGGGGCCGACGGGGCGCCGGGCCGTCCGGGTGAGCGGGTAGGCTGCCCGGCGTGCGCGCGAGCGAGCGCACGCCGGGCCCGGCCCGGTCCGTGGTGAATTTCGGGAGGAGCCGGCGTTGCACGTCCAGGAGTGGCTAGAGACCGTGCCTGCGGTCAGCATCTACGCGCTGGTGGGCCTGGTCATCGGCCTGGAGAGCCTGGGCATCCCGCTGCCGGGCGAGATCATCCTCGTCTCCTCGGCGCTGCTCGCCTCCCAGCACGGTGACATCAACCCCGTCGTCCTCGGCGCCTGCGCGACCGCCGGCGCGATCATCGGGGACTCCATCGGGTACGCCATCGGCCGCAAGGGCGGACGCCCGCTGCTGACCTGGCTGGGCGCGAAGTTCCCCCGGCACTTCAGCGAGGGCCATGTCGCCACCGCCGAGCGGTCCTTCGAGAAGTGGGGCATGTGGGCCGTCTTCTTCGGCCGCTTCATCGCCCTGTTGCGCATCTTCGCGGGCCCGCTCGCGGGTGTGCTGCGCATGCCGTACTGGAAGTTCCTGATCGCCAACGTGCTCGGCGGCGTCATCTGGGCGGGCGGCACCACCGCGGTCATCTACTACGTGGGTGTGGTCGCCGAGTCCTGGCTCAAGCGCTTCTCCTGGCTCGGCCTGGTGGCCGCGGTCCTCATCGGCCTGGCCTCCATGCTGATCATGAAGCGCAAGGCGAAGAGGATGACAGCGGAAAAAGAGGCCGAGGGAGCCACGCCGGACCCGGTGACCCCGTAGCCCCGTAGCCCCGTAGCCCCGTAGCCCCGTAAAGGGTGCGGGGAACTGCGCGATCAGCCACCACGGACCCGCACCCGCACCACGGACCCGCACCCGCCGAGCAACCCTCCGCGGCTACCCCTCGTGCGCCGCCCGATGGGCCGCGGCCAGCTCCACGTAGAACACCCCGTTCAGGGAGACACCCTCCCGCTCCTCCTGGGTGAGCTCCCGCTTGACCTTCGCGGGGACACCTGCGACGAGCGACCCGGGCGGGACCCGCATCCCCTGCGGCACGAGCGCCTGCGCGGCGACGAGCGACCCCGCCCCGATCACCGCCCCGTTGAGGACGGTCGCCCCCATCCCGATCAGGCAGTCGTCCTCGACCGTGGCCCCGTGCAGCACCGCGTTGTGCCCGACGGACACCCGCTCCCCGACGGTGACCGGAAAACCCGGGTCGACATGGAGCGTGCAGTTGTCCTGCACGTTGCTGTCCGCGCCGACGACGATCGGCCCGGCGTCGGCACGCAGCACCGCGCCGTACCAGACACTCGCGCCCCGGCCCAGAGTGACCTCGCCGATCACCACGGACGTGGGCGACACGAACGCCGCCGGATCCACCTGCGGATCCTTGCCGCCGAACCCCATGACCAGCGCCTCTGTGCCCATCACCGTCTCCTCGTCGTCGGTACACCGGCACGGTAGGCGATGGCCCGTCCGCACGGCCCGCCGGGTCCGTGCCGCGGCCGGTGTCACCCGCCCCGGGCGAGGCGCGAAGGGCCCGGTGCGAACAGGGTGGGATGCCGGCAGTTCCCCGGGGGCAGGAAGGCACGCGCATGGGATTCACCCGGCTCGCCAGGTCGTTGACGGGCCGCGTCGGCCGGCAGCTCGTGAGCGTGAGCATCCTCGACATGGCGACCCGGCTCGCGGCGCAGGCCTTCCTTGCCGCGCTGCCGCTGCTCCTGGCGGTCGCGTCCTTCACCCCGCCCGTGGTGCGCCGGGAACTCGTGGCGACCCTGCGCCTCCAGCTGGGGTCCTCGGGACCCGTCCTGACCCAGGTCGACGAGGTCTACCGGGGCGGCGGGGCGACGGATACCTGGGGCGCGGTCGGGGTGCTCGTGGCGCTGCTGTCCGCGACGGCCCTCAGCCGGGCCCTGCAACGGCTGTGCGAGCGCTCCTGGCACCTGCCGCGCTCCGGGCTGCGCACGGTGGCGTGGCGCTGGGCGGTGTGGCTCCTCGTCTGGATCACGGTGCTGGTGCTGCAGGGAACGCTGCGCGACGGGTTCGGCGCCGGTCCCGCGCTGGGAGTTCCCCTGCAGCTCGCCGCCTCGGTCCTGATGTGGTGGTGGACGCAGCACCTGCTGCTGGGCGGCCGGGTGGCCTGGCCGCCGCTGCTGCCGGGCGCGCTGCTCACCGGCGTCGGCGTCGTCGTGTTCTCCTCCCTGTCCGGGATCTGGCTGCCGCGTTCGCTGAGTCTGAGCGTGGCGCGGTACGGGCAGCTCGGCTCGGTCTTCACCGTGCTGACGTGGCTCATCGGCTTCTTCGCGATCGTCGCCGGCGGGATCGCCGTCGGGTACGTCCTGGCCCACGACGACCTCCTCAGGACCAGGCTCGGCCTGCCCGACACCCCGCCGCGGGCAGAGCCCCCGCCCGAGCGCACCGAGCGCACCGAGCGCACCGAGCGCACCGAGCGCACCGGGGACGCCGTGCCGCCGCCCGCCGCGCACGCCGCCGGATCGCCCACCGGATCCCCTGCCGGGGGTGATGCGCCGCGCCGGACCGCGAACGATCATGACCCCATGGAACCCACTACGAGGGGACAGCGGTGGTCGGCGCGCGCGTCGCTGACGGCCGCCGCGGCGGCGATGCTGGTGCTGGGCGTGTTCGCCGGACTGCGGACCTTCGCCCTGCTGGGTGTGGGACTCATCGGTCTGGCGGTCACGGCCGCGGCGCTCTGGTGGGTGCTCACCCGCCGGAGCGTGTGGCGCCTGCTCGCCGGCGTGCTGGCCCTCGCCGCCCCGGTGTGGATCGTCGTCGCGTACACCAGGGCGCATCTGGCGTGGGTCGTCGTCCTGGCCGGGGCGCTGTCGCTGGTCGCGGTGGCCGCGGGCCGGCATGCCCTCCTGCGCTCCGACGGACCGGCCCGGACGTCGGAACACCCCGCCCCGCGGGTCCGGCACCCCGTGCTGATCATGAATCCGCGCTCGGGCGGCGGCAAGGTGGGGCGGTTCGGGCTGCGCGAGAAGGCCGAGGCACTGGGCGCGCGGGTGCTGCTCCTGGAAGGGCCCGGCGAGACCGACGTGACCGAACTGGCGCGCGCGGCCGCGGCCCGGGGCGCCGATCTGCTCGGGGTCGCGGGCGGGGACGGCACCCAGGCGCTGGTCGCCGACGTCGCCGCGTCGCTCGGCCTCCCGTTCCTCGTCGTGCCCGCCGGTACCCACAACCACTTCGCCCTCGACCTCGGCCTGGACCGCGCGGATCCGGCGAAGGCGCTGGACGCCCTGCGCGACGGGGTGCTGCTCCGCGTCGACCTCGGCCGGGCGGGCTCGCACCCCTTCGTCAACAACGTGTCGTTCGGGGCCTACGCCGAGGTGGTGCAGAGCCCGTCCTACCGCGACGGCAAGACCCGTACGACCCTGGAACTCCTCCCCGGCCTGCTCGTGGGGCACCGGGGTGCGCGCCTCGCCGCCCGGGCGGGCGACACGGCGCTGAGCGAGTCGCAGGCACTGCTGGTGAGCAACAACCCGTACGGCACGGGTGACATCGCGGGTCTCGGGCGCCGGGCCCGCATGGACGGCGGGGAGCTGGGGGTCGTCGGCGTCAAGGTGAGCGGCGCCGCCCAGGCCGCCGGCCTGCTGCGCGGGCGCCGGGCCACCGGTCTGACCCGGGTGACCGCCCGGGAAGTGATCGTCGACGCGGACCGGGAGCGGATCCCCGTCGGCGTCGACGGCGAGGCACTGCTCCTGAGCGTCCCCGTGCGCTGCGAGGCGCGGCCGGGCGCGCTGTCCGTGCTGGTGCCGCGCGACCGCCCGGGGACCCCCCGGGCGGTGCCGCGGCTCGACTGGCGCCGGATCGCGCGGCTGGCCCTGCCGACGGCCCCGGGCCGTGCCCGGTGAACGGGCGCCACGGCGCACCGGGGCCGCGGTGGCGATTACAGCGGCGCGCCGTAGACCTTGTGGGCCTGGGCCTGGCCGTAGGTGGCCAGGGACCAGATGATCAGCACGTCGAACGCGATGATCAGGATCGACCAGACCGGGTAGTACGGGGTGAAGAGGAAGTTCTCCAGCGCGCTCAGCGCGGCGACCGTGATACCGACGACGCGCGCCCACGTCCGGCCCTTGAACACGGTGAAGGCGGCGGCCAGGACGACGATCCCGGAGATCAGGTGGACCCAGCCCCACACATTGATGTCGAGGTCGTACGGATAGTCGTTCGACCGCGTGTAGAAGTTGTCCTCCATCAGCGCGCCCATACCGACGAACACCTGGTACGCGCCCACGATCGCCATCATGCAGACGGCGAAGACGACCCCGCCGACCATCAGCGGCTTGATCCGGGGTTCCGGCGGGGAAGAGCCGCGCCGGGGCTGTCCTGTGGATGTCTGCTCGGCCATGTCGAGTACCTCCGTCTCGGGGGAAGGAGCATCCCGCCGGTACGCGGGCCGGAGCCTCACCCGCCGTGGATGAGTCTCGGTGCGTGTGTGCGCACGAGGCCGGCCGCCTCCGTCACCCACCCTGTGTGAGGTGCGGACGACGCGGTTCCTGGAAAGGTCGGAACGACCCCGGCTGCGGCGGCGGAGGTGGTGCGTCATGGGAACGGCGGAGGAACGCCCGGGACCCGAGCGGGACGAAGCGCGGCAGGTGGGCGACGACTTCGAGATCCGTATCAAGGGCAGGGTGTCCCAGGCCTTCCGGTCCGCCTTCGCGGAACTGACGGTCACGGTCAGTCCGCCGGAGACCGTCCTGCAGGGCGCCCGGCTCGACCAGGCGGCGCTGTACGGGATCCTGGACCGCATCCAGGCACTGGGACTGGAACTGGTGGAAGTGCGCCGACTGCCCGAGGGCCGCGGTCCCGATGCGGCTCCCGAACCCCACGGCCCGGCGTAGACACCGTCCGGCATCGGGATGAAATGACCCAGAACCCTCTTCCCGTTCCAAGATCCAGCTCCGACGGTAGTGGTGTACCCCCCTCCGCACTCTGTCGAGGAGGTGAGTCATATGCCTGCCGTGCCGAACACAGGATGCAGAAGGAGGCAAGCGCACTCGCAAGGGACGGAACCCGGACGGGTGTCCGTGCTGCGGGGACGGTTGCGGGCTCTGGACCGGGCCGGCGAGGACACGGACTCGGTGGTGGCGGCCTGTCTGGTGTGGGTCGCCGACGCGCTCATGGAGATCGCGGTCGCGTCACCCGACCCGCGCAGTACGCACATGCTGCTGGACGAGGCGTCGGCGGCACTGGCCGCCGTACCTCCCACCGAGACCGCCGAAGCCACTGGAACCGCCGAAGCCACTGGAACCGCCGAGGCCGCCGAGGTCGACGACGCCGTTCGAACCGATGCCGGACGCCCTGCCCCCGCGTCAACGGCAGCCCTCCTGACGGAACGCGAACACGCGGTGCTCGTCAGGCTCCAGGAGAACGTGCCGCTCCGGCAGATCGGCTCGGACCTCTTCGTGTCGCACAACACGGTCAAGAGCCATGTGCGGGTCGTCTACCGCAAACTCGGGGTGTCGTCGCGCGCGGCGGCCGTCGACCGGGCGAGGCACCTGCGGTACCTGTGACGGGCCTGCGCGACGTCCCGGGGCGTTCAGAGGAGTTCAGAGGAGTTCGAGCTCGCGCGCGCGCCGTACCGCGGCCGAGCGCCGGGTCACGGAGAGCTTGCGGTAGACGCTCTTGAGGTGGGTCTTCACCGTGTTGACCGACACGTACAGCTCTTCGGCGATCTCCTCCGTCGTCATCATCTGCGCCAGGTGGCGCAGCACATCGCGTTCCCGCGCGCTGAGCTGCTCCACCGGGGGCCGCTCCTGACGGGGCGGCTCCGGCGTGGCGCACAGGCCGGTCCGCCGTACCGCGAGCGGATGGGCGCGGGCCTCGGCGAGCGAGGCGGCGCACGCGTGCCGCACCGTCTGCCGCAGTTCCTCGGCCGGCCGGCCCTGCGCCGGCGTACCGAGCAGGCCGTCCGGTGCCTCGACGTGGTGGGCGCCGCTCTCCACCGCGGTGACCAGCCTGGCGACCAGTGAACCGACGCCTGTGACGAAGGGATCGGGCACCGCCCGCAACGCCGTGTTCGCCTGCGCGAGTTCGCCGCGGACACGCGCCGCGTCGAAGCGGGTGAGGGCGACCCAGGCGCGTACGACGTGCAGGGCGGCCAGGGACGGATCGGGCACCGCGGAGGCCGGCAGCGGCGGCCGCCGGGCGTGCGCGGCGAACTGCTCCGCGGCACGGAAACGCCCGCGCAGCACCTCCAGAAGGGCAAGCTCGACGAGGCAGTCGCGGCGCAGGACGCCGTTCCCGGCGGCGCAGGCGGCCTTCAGCCCCGCGGTCAGGGACACCTCGGCGGCCTTGAGCCCGCCGTCCCGCAGCTCGGCGCGGCCGAGGACCGACAGGGTCAGCGCCACCAGTTCGGGCCGCTCCTCCCGCGAAGCGCGCGGGAGCAGCGTGAAGCGGTGCTCGGCGTCCGCCGCCGCGGCCCGTGCCGCGGCGAGGTGCCGGGGACGGTCCCTCGTCGTACGGATCACCGCGTGCGACAGTCGGCACCGGGCGATCCGGTCGGCGCCGCCGCCGGGCGGTCCGCCGACGGGCAGTTCACCGATCAGCCGGTCGGCGAGCACCAGGTTCTCCGTGCAGGCGGGGCCCTCACCACGGGCCAGCGCCGCCGCCGCGGCGACCAGCGCGGACTCCGGGCCCGCAGGACGTCCGGAGCGCCTGGTGAGATCGGCGGAGGTACGCGCCAGCAGTTCCGCCGGCAGCCGCGAGGCGGCCAGGGCGAGGACCTGCCCGATCGCCAGGTGGCGTACGACGAGACGGTCGGCCTGACTCCGGTCGCCCGCGTCCAGGGCGTGCCGTACGGCCTCGGCGAGGAGGCCGTGCTCACCCAGCCACTCGGCCGCCCGCCCGTGCAGATCGGGCACGAGGTCCGGCGCTTCGTGCCGCAGCCGCACCCGCAGCACGTCGCAGAACATCCGGTGGCACCGGTACCACCCCTGACCGACGTGCTGGAGGAAGGAGTTCTGCTCGACGAGCGCCGCGAAGTGCCGGCCGGCCTCCGGCCCCGCCAGCCGGGTGGCCAGCTCGGCGTTCAGATGGTCCAGCACACTGGTCGTCAGCAGGAGGCGGCGCATCGCCGGGGGCTGGCCGTCGAGGACCTCCTCCACGAGGTAGCTGACGATCGCCTCGTCCTCGCCCGCGAACTGCGCGACGAGCTTCTCCGGACGGGGATGCCCCTCCATCGACATGGCGGCCAGCCGCAGACCCGCGGCCCAGCCGTCCGTCCGCTCGCGCAGCGCGTTCACCGACGCCCTGGGCACCTCGACACCGTGCTGGGCCAGCAGCGCCGCCGTCTCCCGGTCGTCGAAGGCGAGGTCCCCGGTGCGCAGTTCGGTGAGGTCGCCGGCCAGCCGGTGCCGGTGCAGGTGCAGGGGAGGGTCCCGGCGCGAGACCACGATCAGCCGCAGCGCGGGGGCCGCGTGTCTGATCAGGCGGACCACGCCCTCGGCGACCGGCGAGCCGCTCTCCGGCTGGAAGTCGTCCAGCACGAGGACGACGGGCTCGTCCCGTGCCGCGAGGTCGGCCGCGAGAGCGGCCACCAGCAGCGGCTGTCCGGCCAGCGGGCCGGCCGGCGCCACCATGGCGGGAAAACCGTGCGGTGCCAGGTCGTCGCAGGCGGCGCCGGCCAGATGGGCGTCCTGCAGGGGGATGCCGGTGAGGACGCCGTCGCGCGGCGCCGTGCCGATCGGCTCCGGCGGCTCCGGCGGGACACCGGTCACGGCGTCGTCGTCGTACGGGCCGCCCGCCGGTGTGCCGCCCGCGGAGGGGACTCCACCGGCGACGGAACCGGACGGATGTGTTCCGGAAGCCGTGCCGCGGGACCCGGTCGCACCGGGTCCCGCCGTACCGGGCCCGGCGACACCGTTGACGCCGGTGCCCGGAGCGGGGACGTCCAGGGCGCCGCGGCCCGGCGGATCCATGGCCGCGATCGGGGACGAGAGCGTCGGTGAGGCGGACTCCAGTTCGACACCGGCTTCGCGCAACGCCGCGAGCACCCGCGGCCAGAAGACGTCGGGCCGTTCCTCCGCGCCGTCACAGGTGACCCAGGCCACCGGACCCGGCGCCCGCCGGGTGTGCGCCCACTCCACGGCGAGGGCCGACTTGCCGGCGCCCACCGGGCCCACGACCACGGTCAACGGCCCCAGCACGCCGCCCGCGAGGCGGTCCGTCAGACGGGGGCGCGGGACCAGCCACGTCGGCAGCGGCGGTACGCCGGGACGGGACATGCGGTGCTCCTGGACGCGCTGCACAGGAGGGGGGCGGCCACGGGTGGGCGCGGACGCGCCGGGTGCGTTCGGTGGAGGTCGTCGTTCCGTGTGCTCGCCCATCGACGATACCTCGCTCCCGGAACGCAGTGGATGTCCGCCAGACGAGAGTGTGGCCCGCACCGGGGAACCGCGAACCGGTGCGGGCCGCAATCTCACCCGGGTGAACTTCACCCGGGCGGAGCGTGGTCGCTCACTGCTGCAGGGTGGCGATCAGCTCCTCCTCGCGCTCCTTCGTCAGCGACGTGCGCAGCACGGTGGGCCCGAAGGGACGCAGCGCATCGCGCACCCGGTCGGGGGTGGAACGCCGGACGAGCGCGAAGACGGCGGCCCTGCCCGGTTCGAGGGTGCCGGCGATCTCCTTGATGAAGGCGTCGTTGATCCCCACGTCCGTGAGCTTCCCGGCGAGCGCACCCGTGGCCGTGCCGACCGCGGCACCGAACACCGGCATCAGGAACAGCATGCCGAAGAGCGTGCCCCACAGGGCGCCCCCGGCCGCTCCGTGTCCGGTGGGGCTGAAGGACTGGCGCACGTGGATCTTGCCGTCCGGGGTCCGCCAGGCGAGAGCGGCGTCCTCCAGATCGAGAAGTTCCTGTTGGGACAGGTCCTTCGAGAGGCGCAGCACGGATTCGGCCTTCTCCTTGTCGGAGAAGCCCAGTACGACGAGATCGGTCATCAGGACCTCCTGGTGTTCCGGCCGGATGCCCGGCCCTCGGGGGTGTTCTCCGCGGCGGCTTCGTCGAGCCGGGCGACGGCCTCGGTGATCTCGGCGACCACCAGGCCCAGGGATTCCTCGGTGAGGAAGCCCTCCGCGACGGGCACGCCGCCCGCCTCACGGACGGCCGCCCTCAGCTCCCGGGCCCAGGTGTGTTCCAGCAGCACGAACCCGGCCGCGGTCCCCGGGTCCAGCTGCCGTGCCATGGCCCTGATGTCGTCCAGGGCGAGACCGAAGGCGTTCCCCTCGGTCAGTGACGGAACGGTTCCCCGCGCGTCCTCCAGCACATCGCGCGGGATGCCGAGCAGCGCGGCGACCGTCTGCCCCATGCCCTCCGCCTGGTAGTCCAGCGTGACGAGGCTGCCGTCCGTCTCCTTCTGCACGAAGAGCAGGTCCAGCACCCGGACGTGGCCCCCCTGGTCCAGTGCCCCGAGCTCGTCGATGATCCTTCCCTCGAACTTCGCGTCGGGTCCGAACTCGACCGTCAGCAGTTGTACAGGTCCGATCCTGACCATGTCCGCTCCCTTCGTGCGGTCCCTCTCCATCCAGCCGCCCGGCGGCCCGGTCCGCGTCACCCGTGGGAGGTGAGGCGCGCGGCAGGGCGGCCGGACAGACTGCGCATCCCGGTAGGCCTGTGACAGGGAGCCAGGATGAGCGCGCGGACGAACGGTGAACGGATCGGCCCGACCGGCGAGGACGGCGGACGGTGGCGGTTGTGGGGGCCCTACCTGAGCGAGCGTCAGTGGGGCACGGTCCGGGAGGACTACAGCGAGGGCGGGGACGCCTGGTCGCACTTCCCCCACGACCACGCGCGGTCGCGCGCCTACCGGTGGGGCGAGGACGGACTCGGCGGCATCTGCGACGACAAGCAGCGGCTGTGCCTGGCCCTCACCCTGTGGAACGGCCGCGACCCCATCCTCAAGGAGCGCGCCTTCGGCCTCACCAACAGCGAGGGCAACCACGGCGAGGACGTCAAGGAGTACTACTTCTACCTCGACAGCACGCCGAGCCACTCCTACATGAAGTACCTGTACAAGTACCCGCAGGCCGCCTACCCGTACGACGACCTGGTGGCCGTCAACCGGGACCGCGGCAGGCAGGACTACGAGTACGAACTCCTCGACACCGGTGTCTTCGAGGAGAGCCGCTACTTCGACGTGACCGTGGAGTACGCCAAGGCGGCGGCCGACGACGTGCTGGCCCGGATCACCGTCGTCAACCGGGGCCCCGACGAGGCTGACCTGCACGTCCTGCCCACCCTGTGGTTCCGCAACACCTGGGCGTGGCAGCGCGGCGACAGGACGGCGAAACCACGGATGAGCGCGGTCCAGGGCCCGTCCGGAACGGCGACCGTCCGCGCCGAGCACCCCCGACTCGGCGTCTACGACTGCCGGTTCGCCGGACCGGTGCCGCTGCTGTTCACGGAGAACGAGACGAACACCGAGCGGCTCTTCGACGCGCCCAACTCCTCCCCGTACGTCAAGGACGGCATCGGCCGGTACGTCGTCGACGGGGAGGCGGGAGCCGTCAACCCGGCGCTGGAGGGCACCAAGGCGGCCGCGCACCACCTCCTCACCGTCCCCGCCGGCGGCTCCAGGACGCTGCGGCTGCGCCTCGCGCCCGCGGACACGGAACCGTCCCTCTGCGACGACTTCGACGCGGTGTTCCGGGAGCGGATCGAGGAGGCCGACGCCTTCTACCGGGACCTGCTCCCCGAGGGCGCGGACGAGGACCGGGCCCGGGTGCAGCGGCAGGCGCTCGCCGGGATGCTCTGGTCGAAGCAGTACTACCTGTTCGACCTGGAGACCTGGCTGGCCGAGCACGGCCTGGACCCGTGGAGCATGCCGAGCCCCGGCGTGCGCAACCGCGAGTGGTTCCACATGGTCAGCGACGACATCGTCTCCATGCCGGACAAGTGGGAGTACCCCTGGTTCGCCGCCTGGGACCTGGCGTTCCACGCCGTGGCCCTGTCGGCCGTGGACGTCCGCTTCGCCAAGGAGCAGCTCGAACTGCTCCTCAAGGACACCTATCTGCACCCCAACGGCCAGATCCCGGCGTACGAGTGGAACTTCACCGACGTCAACCCGCCGGTGCACGCCTGGGCCGCGTACTTCGTCTACATGATGGAGGAACGCACCACCGGCCGGGCCGACCGCGCGTTCCTGGAGCGGACCTTCCAGAAACTCCTGACGAACTTCACCTGGTGGGTCAACCGCAAGGACCCCGACGACCGCAACGTCTTCGAGGGCGGTTTCCTCGGCCTCGACAACATCGGCGTCTTCGACCGCAGCGCGCCCCTGCCCACCGGTGGCCGGCTCGAACAGGCCGACGGCACCGCGTGGATGGCCCTCTACTGCCAGGCGATGCTGCAGATCGCCGTGGAACTCGTCGAGCACAACGAGGCGTACGAGGAACTGGTCCTGAAGTTCTTCGAGCACTACCTGTGGATCGCCGCCTCCATGGACCGGGTCGGCGACCTCGGCGACGAACTCTGGGACGAGGAGGACGGGTTCTACTACGACGTCCTGCGCCTGCCCGACGGACAGGCCGTACGGCTCAAGGTCCGCTCGATGGTCGGTCTGCTCCCGCTGTGCGCGGCCACCGTCTTCCGGCCGTCGCAACTGGCCCGGGTGTCCGGCATCGGCGAGCGGCTGCGGCAGTTCGCGGACCGCCACCCTTCGCTCTCCGTCACCCTCGTCTCCGCCCGGGCAGGGGCGGCGGGCGGCCCCCGCCTGCTGTCCGTGGTCGACGAGAAGAAGCTGCTGCGGGTGCTCTCGTACCTCCTGTCCGAGGACGAGTTCCTCAGCCCGTACGGCATCAGGTCCCTCTCCCGCCACCACGCCGAACACCCGTACCGCTTCTGGGTGCACGGCGAGGAGTACCACGTCGGCTACCTCCCCGCCGAGTCGGACACGGGGATGTTCGGCGGCAACTCCAACTGGCGGGGCCCCGTGTGGTTCCCCATGAACGCCCTCGTCGTGCGGGCCCTGCTCAACCTGTACGGCTTCTACGGCGACGACCTCACCGTGGAGTGCCCGACCGGGTCCGGTGTCCGTATGACCCTCTTCGAGGTGGCCCAGGAGATCTCGGACCGGCTCACCCGGCTCTTCCTGCGCGGCGACGACGGGCGCAGGCCCGTGTACGGAGGACAGCAGGTGTTCCAGGACGACCCGCACTGGCGGGACCTGCTCCTGTTCCACGAGTACTTCCACGGCGACAACGGCGCCGGGATCGGCGCCGCCCACCAGACCGGCTGGACGGGCCTGGTCGCCATGCTGATGTCGGTCTTCGGCACGCTCACCCCGGCCGACTTCCTGGCCGGCCGCGGCCGGCACGCCGCCGGGGCACCGGACGAGGAGCCGGACGAGAAGACAGGGAAGAAGTCGGGTAAGAAGGGGACATCATGACCGAACTCCCGGCACAGCCCGTCGTCCACGAGGTCAACACGCGGGTCTGGCTCCAGGAGGTCCTGCGGAGCACCGGCCGGCGCGGGGGACTGGCCGACGTGTCGAAGGACGCCTGGGACCGGATCACCCCGCACGGCGTCGACGCCGTCTGGCTCATGGGCGTGTGGGAGCGCAGCCCGCAGGGCCGGGACATCGCGCTGCGGGACCCGTCGCTGACGGCCGCCTTCAAACGGGCCGTGCCCGACATCCGCGAGGACGAGATCGCCGGCTCGCCGTACTGCGTCCGCCGCTACGAGGTCGACGAGGCCCTCGGCGGGACCGAGGGCCTCGCGGCCGCGCGCGCCGAGCTCGCCGGCCGGGGCGTCGGGCTGCTCCTCGACCACGTGCCCAACCACGTGGCGCCGGACAGCCCCTGGACGACCGCGCACCCCGAGTACTTCGTGCGGGGCGGCGAGGACGAGCTGCGCGACGATCCGGCCGGCTACCTCGCGGTCGGGGGCGGCGTCCTCGCCCGCGGCCGCGACCCCTTCTTCCCGCCCTGGCCCGACGTGGTCCAGCTCAACGCGTTCGCGCCCGCCCTGCGCGCGGCCACCACGGACGTGCTGACGCGGATCGGCGACCTGTGCGACGGGGTCCGCTGCGACATGGCGATGCTGATGACGAACGACGTCTTCGCCCGGACCTGGGGGGAGCGGGCCGGAAAGCGGCCCGCGGAGGAGTTCTGGCCCACGGTCCTCTCCGGCGTACGGCGACGGCACCCCGGCATGATCTTCGTCGCCGAGGCGTACTGGGACCTCGAACGGGAGCTGCAGCAGCAGGGGTTCGACTTCTGCTACGACAAGCGGTTCTACGACCGGCTGCTGCACGAGGGCGCCGAATCCGTCCGGGGGCACCTGACGGCGGGTGAGGACTACCAGCGCCGGCTCGTACGGTTCCTGGAGAACCACGACGAACCGCGGGCCGCGCACACCATGGACCCCGCGAAGGAGCGCGCCGCCGCGGTCATGATCGCCACGCTGCCCGGGGCGACCCTGTGGCACGAGGGCCAGTTCACCGGCCGCCGCACCCAGCTGCCGGTCTTCCTGGACCGACGGCCCGAGGAGACCCCGGACGAGGACCTGCGCGCCTTCCACGAGGGACTGCTGGCCGCCGTCCACCGCAGCGGCATGCGCACCGGGCAGTGGCGGCTCCTCGACTGCGAGGGCTGGCCGGACAACGACTCGCACCGGGACCTGCTCGCCTGGTGCTGGTCGGGCGGGGCGGGGCGGTTCCTGACGGTGGTCAACCTCTCCGGACACCCGGCCCAGGCGAGGATCCGGCTGCCGTGGTCCGACCTCGGTACCGGCGACCTGACCGTGACGGGACTGCTCGACGGAGCCCGGCACCTGCGCCCCGGCGCCGAACTGGGCGGTCCGGGCCTGTTCGTCGACCTGCCCGCGTGGGGCACGCACGTCTTCGCGCTCGGACCCGTCGACGGCTGAGGACACCTGCCGGGAACCGGACCCCGCCGGTCACTCGCCGCGCGGCGAGTGACCGGCGGCGGCGTCCTCCGGCGGCGGATCCGCCGCCGCCGCATCCGCCGCCGCCGCATCCGCCGCCGTCGCATCCGTCGGCGCCCGGTCGGCCGTCGCGTCCGGCGGTGTCGGTTCCGATGCCGTCCAGTCGGCGCCGGTCCGTTCACGGAAGGCGGCGACCGCGGCCTCGATGGTGGGGAAGAAGTGCCCCGGGTCGATGGTGCGGGTCAGCTCGTAGCGCTCGATCTTGCGCCGCACCGGGTCCTTGAGCTCGGCGAACACCAGGCTCACGCCCCGCTCGTTGAGCTCCTCGTCCAGCTCCTCCAGCTCGTCGGCCGCCGTGGTGTCCACGTCGGTGACGGGCTCGGCCGCGATCAGTACCCAGACGGGCGGCGACTCCCCACGGGTCAGCCGCGTCACCTCGTTGCGGAAGGCCTTGGCGTTGGCGAAGAACAGCGGACCGTCGAAGCGGTGGATCACCAGTCCGGGCAGGTGTTCGGCCTCCGGGTAGGAACGGACGTCGTGGAAGCCCTCGAGCCCCGGCACCCGGCCCAGCACGGTGTTGTACGGCCACCAGGCCCGCCGGAAGACGTTGAGGATCGACAGGCCGACCGCGACCGCGATACCAGGCAGCACGCCGAGCAGGGCCACGCCCAGGAAGGCGGCGATCGAGAGGAAGAACTCCGCCTTGCGCTGGTGCCACAGCCGTACCGTCCCGGAGAGGTCGGCCAGGGACAGCGACGCCGTGACGACCACCGCGGCCAGCGCGGGCTGGGGCAGGTTGCGGAACAGCCCAGGCAGCAGCACCAGCATCAGGACGATCAGGCCGGCGCCGACGACGCCCGTGAGCTGGGTCCTGGCACCGGCCCGCTCGGCCACCGCCGTCCGGGACCCGCTCGTGCTGACCGGGAAGCCCTGGAAGAGGCCGGCCGCCATGTTCGCCGTGCCGATCGCGATCATCTCCTCGTTGCCGCGGACCTCCTGCCCCGTGCGGGTGGCGAACGCCGAGGCGTTGGAGATGGTGTCGGCGAGCGAGACGAGCGCGATCCCGAGGGCGCCGACGAAGAGCGGGCCGACGTCGCTCCACCGGATGCCCGGGACCGTCAGCGGCGGGAAGCCCCGCGGCAGTTCGCCGACCAGGCCCACGCCGTGCCGGCCCAGGTCGAGGAGCGACGCCGCGGCGATCGCCAGCAGGACCATGACGAGGACCGCGGGCACCTTCGGCAGCAGCCGCTGCAGGACCAGGATCAGGACGATGCCGGCCCCTCCCACGGCCACCGCCGCGGGTACCGCCTTCCCGTCGGCCAGCCCCTGGACGAGCGCGCCCACCTCGCCGACCAGCCCGTCCGCGTCCGTCTTGAAGCCCAGCAGCTTCGGCAGCTGGCCGATCAGGATGGTCAGGGCCAGGCCGTTCATGTAACCGATCATCGTGGGCTTGGAGATCAGGTCGGCGATGAAGCCGAGCTTGGCCACACCCGCCAGGAACGTGATCGCCCCGACCATGAGGGCGAGCATCGAGGCCAGTGCCACGGCCCGTCCGCTGTCCCCGCCGGCGACGATCAGGGGCAGCACCGTCGCGGCGATCATCGGCCCCAGCGAGGAGTCCGGGCCGAGCACCAGGATCCGGGACGGACCGAACACGGCGTAGGCCAGCAGGCACAGGACGGACGTGTACAGGCCGGTGATCGCCGGCAGGCCCGCCAGTTCCGCGTACGCCATGCCCTGCGGCACGAGCAGCGTGGTGAGGACGACGCCCGCGACGACGTCCTTGGCGAGCCATTCCCGCCGGTAGCCCGAGAGCGTGCGCAACCCGGGCAGGACGCTCGGAACGCGCTTCCTGTCACCTGCCATCGCAGTCCTCCGCCCGGTCCTCCACCCACGACTTCTACCCCGTCGCACAGATGCCCGTCGTCACCTCGCAAGGGTGATGACGGGCGATCGGCCGCCGCCGACGATATCCGCATCCGAATGTCCGGGAGCCGACATGGCCATGCCGCCCACGCCCTCAGAAACAGGGTCCTCGGGACAGTCGCGGAGCGTCGCGCGACGCGTCCTGGCACCGCTCGCCCTCGCCCAGTTCATCTGCAGTTACGCCGGCTCCAACATGAACGTCATGATCAACGACATCAGCGAGGACCTGGACACCACCGTCCAGGGCGTGCAGACCGTGATCACGCTCTTCCTGCTGACGATGGCGGCACTGATGATCCCGGGCGGCAAGCTGACCGACCGCTACGGCCGCAAACGCTGCTTCCTCGCCGGCCTCTGCGTCTACGGAGTGGGAGCCGTGCTCAGCGCGCTCGCCCCGGGCCTCGGCGTCCTCACCCTCGGCTACTCGATCCTCCAGGGGGTCGGCACGGCCCTGCTCATCCCGCCCGTCTACATCCTCACCACGCTCCTGTTCACCGACCTGACCTCCCGCGCCCGCGCGTTCGGGACCGTCATGGCACTGGGCGGCGTCGGTGCCGCGGCGGGCCCCCTGATCGGCGGGCTCATCGCCTCGGCGATCGGCTGGCGGGCCGCCTTCGTCTTCCAGGCGGTCGTGGTCGCGCTGATCATCGTGCTCAGCCGGCACGTCCAGGACCCCCTGCCTCCCGAACCGGACCGCCACTTCGACATCGGCGGAGCGGTCCTGTCCGCGGTCGGCCTGGTCCTCGTCGTCATGGGCATCCTCGCCGCCGACGACAACGGCTGGCTGATGGCCGCCCTGCTGGTGCTCGGCGTGCTCGTCCTGGTGTGGCTCTTCCGCTGGGTGCGCGCGAAGGAGCGCTCCGGCCGGGAACCGCTGTTCTCGACGAGCCTGTTCCGCGACCGCACGTCCAACCTCGGACTCCTCACCCAGCACGCCCAGTGGCTGATGCTGATGGGGGTGTCGTTCGTGGTGGCCGCGTACCTCCAGGTGGTGCGCGGGTACGACGCGATAGGGACCGGTGTGATCTTCACCGCGGCCACCCTGGGCCTGCTCACGGCGTCGCTCGCCGCCGAGCGCCTGGTGGAGCGGTGGTCGCAGCGGACGCTCATCATGGTGGGCTTCGCCGTCACGATCTGCGGGATCTGCCTGCTCATCGCGCTCGCCTCGGACTCGCAGAGCGCCTGGGCGTCCACACCGGGACTGCTCCTCATCGGACTGGGGTGCGGCGCGATGCTCACCCCGTCGGTCAACGTGGTCCAGTCGAGCTTCGGCGAGGAGCGGCAGGGCGAGATCTCGGGGCTGTCCCGCAGCGTGTCGAACCTCGGCTCGTCGCTCGGCACGGCGATCGCGGGCACGATCCTCGTCGCCGACCCCGCCGCCGGACCGTACGCCGTGGCGCTGGGCGTACTGGCCTTCGTCGGCCTCGGCGGACTGGGCGCCGCGGCGCTGCTGCCCGGCGGACGGACCGCGCCGGCCCGGCCGGAGGCCTGAGTCCCCGGTTCATGGACGGCGGCTCGCGGGCTGCGGGGCCGCGGACGACTGGTTCACGGGCTGCGGGTCGCGGGCGACGAGGCACGGGCCGCGGGCCGCGGGCGGTCGTAGCGGACGACGGTGGACAGGACGAGGTCCTGGACCGAGGCGCGGCGCCTGCTCAGCGGGATCCACAGCAGTCCCGGCGGGAGCACCAGGCACAGCGCCGCCCGCGACAGGGCACGCGGTACGCCCAGGAGCCGGCCCGAGCGGCCCGTGACGCGCAGGCCCAGCAGCCGGTCACCCACGGTGCTCCCGGTCAGGGTCCAGCTGCCGCCGAGGTAGAGCAGGGCGAGGGCCCACCCGCACGCCCCGGACAGCCACAGCGGTGGGTCGGGCAGACGGAACGGCGGGCCGGTGACGAGCACGCGCAGGGCGGCGGTCCCGACCTGTACGCCGAGACCGAGCCCGGCCACCACCAGCGCGTCGGCCAGGCCCGCCAGGGCCCGTGACACGAGCCCCGCCGTGTCCTGAGCCGGGTTCCGCTCCGCCCCCGTCATCGCGCCGGCTCGCACGGCGGCCCGGTCCCGGACTCCGCCGCGGCGGACCCGCTCTCCACGGCCCCGGCCTCCTCGGCCGCCGCCGGGAGCGGATCGGGCCGGTGCAGCAGACGGTCGGCGAGGCGGTTGACCATCCGGTCCGCGCGCATGCTCCGCGTCCGGAACCCGTTGACGGTCTCCCCGGCCATCCCGCCGCTCGTGTCGCGGACGATCCGTCCGAGGTCGATCTCCTCCAGCACGCCCTTGGTGAGCACGGCCAGATCGAGTCGGGCGAGCACGGCGTCGAGACCGAGACGGCTCGCGACCCGGTCGACGTCGACCCGGTCGGCGATCCGGTCCACGTCGACGCGGGCAACCACCCGGTCCACGTCGACGCGGGCGGCCACGTGGTCGACGTCGATGCGCTCGGCGACCACGTTCACGTCGACCCGGCCGGCGACGCGGTTCACGTCCACGCGGTCGGCGATCCGGTCGACGTCCACCCGGTCCGCCACCCGGTTCACGTCGACGCGGGACACGAGGTCGTCCAGGTCCAGGCGCTCGACGACCGCGGACGTCAGTGCGCGGATCAGCGTGTCGGTGACGTCGGAGACCGTCCCCAGCGCGCACCGCGCCAGGCGTTGCGCGGTGTCGACGGGACGGAGGACGCGGTACAGGGTCATACCGTCAGCGGACCTCCGCCAGGTCGTGCGCGCATCATCCGCCGCGGGTGAAGTACCGCGCGACGGAGCGACGACGGGCGGACGGATGGACGGATGGACACCAGACGCCGGACACCAGACACCAGACGCCGGACACCAGACACCAGACACCAGACGCCGGACACCAGACACCAGACGCCGGACACCAGACACCAGACGCCGGACACCAGACACCAGACGCCGGACGCCGGACGCCGGACGCCGGACGCCGGACGCCGGACGGACGACGGTGGGGCGAAGATCACAGCTCCGCGAACTCTCGGGCGGACGTGCCGCTGAGTACGGTGAGCGGGTGCCCAGAAGCAAGAACACGTTCTCGTCCTGGCGGAGCCGCCTCGCGCAGCGGACCGTCCACGCGGGCTGGGCCTGGGTGCAGCGGACGGGCGCGGTGACCGCCGAGCGGCCCGGACGGCTGCGCTTCGGCGCGCTGGGGGCGGGGACCAGGCTCGCCTTCCCGCAGGGCACGGTCTTCGGTGAACCGTGGATCCACCTCGGCGACCACTGCATCATCGCCGAACAGGTCACGCTGACCGCCGGACTGATGCCGGACCTCGACCTCGGCCCCGAGCCCATACTCCGCGTCGGCAACGGCGTCGTCCTCGGCCGCGGCAGCCACGTCATCGCCGACACGACGGTCACGATCGGCAGCGACTGCTACTTCGGGCCCTATGTGTACGTGACGTCCACGAACCACTCGTACGACGACCCGCAGGAGCCGATCGGCAAGCAGTGGCCGCGGATGGAGCCGGTGGAGATCGGGCCCGGCTGCTGGATCGGCACGGGGGCGGTGATCCTGCCGGGGGCGAGGATCGGGCGGAACGTGGTGGTGGCGGCCGGCGCGGTGGTGCGCGGTGCCGTACCCGACCACGCGGTGGTGGCCGGAGCGCCGGCCCGCGTCGTGCGCCGCTGGACCCCCGACGACGGCTGGCAGCCACCGCTGCGCACACCGGCGCCGGTGCCGATCCCCGACGGGGTCACCCCCGAGCAACTGCTCGCCCTGTCCGACCTGGACGCGCAGGGCATCGCCGCACTGCGCGCCATCGAGGACACCCACGAGGACGCACGCGCGAAGCCCTGACCCCGGACTCCGCAGGCGCGCTCCCGAGGGTGCGCCCGAAGGGGCGCGGGGAACTGCGCGCCCAGCCACGACGCACCCGCAGCCGACACACCGGCCCAAGGCCCGGCCGGGGGCCGGTGGGCGGGGCTCAGCCCGTGGCCAGCAGCACCGTCCCGACGAGCGCGAGCCCCGCCCCCGCGGCCTGCGCACCCCGCAACCGCTCACCGAGGAAACCGCGCGCCGCGAGGGCCGTGACCACCGGGTAGAGCGAGGCGAGGACGGCGGCCACGGCGACCGGACCGCGCTGGGCGGCCAGCGCGTACGTGCCGTTGGCGGCGACATCGGCGAGACCGACGAACGCGAAGGCCGGCAGGGCCCCCAGGGGGACCTGCCGGCCCCGGGCGATCCGCGGGCGGGCCGGGCCGCCGCGCCGGACACGGACGTACAGGGCGGTGCCGCCCGTGACGACGTTGGTGACGCGCTGGACGAACAACGCCAGGAAAAGGCCGGTGAGTGTGGACGAGGCCTCGGCGATGAGAGCCATCACCGCGCCGAAGCCGAACGCCGCGAGCAGGGTGAGCAGGACGGCCCGCCGCTGCACGGGCGCGCCCCTGAACTGCGGGCCGCCCGCCAGCAGGACGCCCACGACTGCGACCGCGATACCCGCGCACCGCACGGGCCCGGGGCGCTCCCCGAGGACGAGCCCGATCCCCACCGGCACGGCGACCCCGAGCGAACCGAGCGGTGAGACGACCCCCATCGGACCGAGCGCGAGCGCCTTGTAGAAGGCCAGCATCGCGACGGGCCCCACGAGCCCTGCCGCCACCGCGAACCACAACCGGGGGCCCGCCGCGCCCCAGGCCTGTGTCACGAGGACGATCGCGCCCAGGACGAGGGCGGCGACGGTCTGCGAGACGACCACCACCGTCAGCGCGGGGGTGCGCCGCGCCAGCAGTCCGCCGCCGAAGTCGGCCAGCCCCCACAGGAGGCTGGTGGCCAGGGCGAACAGTGCTGTCATCGGGCCCTCGCAGTACAGTTCGGTGAACAATCCGGTGCACCCCACCGTAGTTCAGTCCATTGAACTCTGTCATCCATAATATTGGACGGAATGTGTCGGACCTCGATCTGCTGACCCAGTCACTGGCGCGCAACGTCAAGCGCTGGCGCACCGAGCGCGGCTTCACCCTGGACACGCTCGCCGCCCGCGCCGCGGTCAGCCGCGGCATGCTCATCCAGATCGAGCAGGCCCGGACCAATCCCAGCCTCGGTACCGTCGTCAAGATCGGCGACGCGCTCGGCATCAGCATCACCACCCTGCTCGACTACGAGCAGGGCCCGAAGGTCCGGATCGTCCCGGCCGAGCAGGCCGTCCGGCTCTGGCACACCGACGCCGGCAGCTACAACCGTCTCCTCGCGGGCACGGAGGCGCCCGGTCCGCTGGAGATGTGGGACTGGCTGCTGATGCCGGGCGAGGGCAGCCCCTCGGACCCGCACCCCACGGGCACGGTCGAACTCATCCACGTGACGAAGGGGGAGCTGGCGCTCACCGTCGACGGCGTGGAGTACCGCGTCCCGGCCGGCGCGAGCGCCTCCTTCGAGGCCAACACCCCCCACACGTACGGCAACGCCGGTGACGTGCCGGTGGAGATGGTCATGGCCGTGTCGGTCCCCGGCGTGCACTGAGGCGCCTGCGGGCTCTTCGGAGGGGCTCGGTGATCCGCGCCGGGACCCGCGGTGAAGAGGTGTGCCGGGCCTGCGGCGGCGGCCGTTCGCACGGCTGTTAGCGTGCGCTCATGCGCGCACCCATCGGACACTTCGACGACGCCACGCCCGCTCCCGAACGCCTCGACGTGCTGACCGGCCCGGTCGCCGACGCCGTACGCGGCTGGCGCGGCGGCGTCCCCGCCGAGCAGATCGTGTACGTCGACACCGAGCCCGAGTGGGCCGACACCGCCACCTTCCTCGAGCACTACGGGCCGGAACTCCTGGACCGGTCGGCGAACTGCGTGGTCGTCGCGGGCAGGCGCGGCGGTGCGACCACGCTCGCCGCCTGCGTGGTGCCGTCCGCCACCCGCGTCGACGTCAACGGCGTGGTCCGGCGTCAGCTCGGTGCCCGCAAGGCGTCGTTCGCGCCGATGGACACGGCGACCGGCGAGACCGGCATGGAGTACGGCGGCATCACCCCGATCGGACTGCCCGCCGACTGGCCCGTGCTGATCGACTCGGCCGTCGTCGACCTGCCGTACGTGCTGGTGGGCAGCGGGCGGCGACGCGGAAAGCTCCTCGTGCCCGGGAAGGCTTTCGCGGAGCTGCCGAACGCCGTGGTGCTGGAAGGACTCGGGGTCGACTGACCTCCCCGTCCTGACCTCCCCGTCCCGGCTTCCGTCCTGACCTCCCCGTCTCGGCTTCCGTCCCGACCTCCGTCCTGACCTCCGGCGGGACTTCTCCGGAGCTCCCGCGGGTCAACCGGCCGTGAGGCGGACCGGCGTGTGGTGGGCCGCACCCCGGGCGAGGAGCGGTTCGCCCTCGTCGCCGAACTCCTGGCCCTGCTGGGGACCGCACCAGGCTCGTCCTGCTGCACGCCCCGGCCGAGGGCGAGGCGGACGTCACGACGCTGACCGAGCGGTGCGGCGCGGCCCGTCCGGCCGTCGGCCAGCACCTGGCCCGACTGCGGCCGGCGGGTCTCGTCAACACGCGCAAGGCGGGCCGCCGGGTGATCTATTCGCTGCGCGACGGGCACCTGCGGCGGGTCGTGGACGAGGCCCTGGAGCTGGCCGGCCACCGGCTGCGCGACCGGCCGGCGCACGACTGGGCGGCCCCGCCCGCCGTCCTGTTTGGGGCCCGTTCCCCGGGTACTCGGGGCGCGAGCCCCAGCCCGCCTCCGGGCGCGGAGGGCGGGAGCGGGAGATGCTGAGGGGGACGGAATCACGGCCCGGCGCCGCTTTCGACGCCGCCGGACGTCCGGCCACGCCCTCGGCACGAATTCAGGAACGGTACTGCCATGAACAGCGACGCAAAAGTCCGCAACGACGTCGTCTCCAGCCACTCGGTGGCGGGTGCCCCGTGCTGGGTCAGCCTGACGGCCCGGGACCAGCAGGCCGCCGAGGACTTCTACGGGGCGGTGCTCGGCTGGCGCTTCCGGACGGCCTCGCTGATGGACCGCTTCCGGATCGCCTACGCGGACGGGGTGCCCGTCGCGGGCATCGCCGCCGTGGCCTCCAGGTGGCAGATGGCCGTCACCTGGACCCCGTACTTCGCCGTGGAGAGCGCCGACGAGGCGGTGGCCCGCGGTCAGGAGCGCGGCGGCACGACCGCGGTCGGCCCGATCGGTTTCCCGCCGGGCCGGGCGGCCCTGCTGGCGGACCGCGACGGAGCCGTCTTCGGCATCTGGGAGGGCCGGCTGGTGGTCGGCTGGGAGACCTGGCGGCGGGCCGCCCCCGCTTTCCTGCGGCTGCACACGCGCAACGCCTTCGACGCCGCCATGTTCTACGGCGAGGTGCTGCGGTGGGCGACCGCGCGACCCGGCTGCTGCGAGGTGCACTACGACGGCGACGAGGTGGTCCTGCGCAGCGAGGGCGACGTGGTGGCCCGTATCCACTCGGGCGCGGTGGAGGCGGCCCCCGACCCGACGATCCGGCCGCACTGGCAGGTCCACTTCGCGGTCGCCGACGTCGACGCCTGTGTCCGTGCCGCGCTGTCCCACGGGGGCACGGTCCAGGACGGGGCGAGTGCCACGGAGGCGGTGCTGCGCGACCCCGACGGGGCCCAGTTCACGATCACGTCCAAGCCACAGTCGTGAGAGCGCGTCACCAGAACGGGTCCTTCCGGCTCAAAGAAGTCCGTCTGTGACCGGAAGTAACCGGTCGGGCGCATCGTTAACTGCAATTTGAACGAAACCCCTTGCTTCCGCCCCGTCACGGCACGTACATCTGTCCCCGCACAGTCCAATTTCGGGGGGATGTTGGCATATGCAAGGTACGGTCGACGGATTCAGTTATGGCATGGTCACGCCGCTCACGGCCTATGTCATGGCCTGTCTGGGAGCCGCTCTGGGGCTGCGCTGCGTCACCCGGTCCCTGCACGACGACAGGTCGTGGAAACCGGGCTGGCTCGCGCTCGGCGCGGCCTCGATCGGCTGCGGGATCTGGACGATGCACTTCATCGCGATGATCGGGTTCCAGGTCGAGGAGAGCGACATCCGCTACGACGTCGGCCTGACGGTCCTCAGCCTCCTGGTGGCGATCGCCGTGGTCGGTATCGGCGTGTTCGCCGTCGGCTACCGCGGCGCGGGCACCACGACCCTGCTCGTCGCGGGCGTCTTCACCGGCCTCGGTGTCGCGGCCATGCACTACATCGGCATGGCCGCCATCCGTCTGAACGGCGGCCTGCGGTACGACACCGCCACCGTCGCGCTGTCCGTCCTGATCGCCCTCGTCGCGGCGACCGCCGCGCTCTGGGCGGCGGTCGCGATCCGCGGCTTCCTGACCAGCCTCGGTGCGAGCCTGGTCATGGGAGGCGCCGTGTCCGGAATGCACTACACGGGCATGGCGGCCGTCAGCGTGCACCTGCACGGCGCGGTAGGCGGACCGGGCACGGGCGGTTCCGCCCACTCGCTCCTGCTGCCGATGCTCATCGGCCCGGTCCTCTTCCTGGTGCTCGCCGCGGTGGTCGTGATGTTCGACCCGCTGCTGGTCCTCGGGGACGGCGACTGGAACCGGACCGCGTCCCGCCGGGCACCCGCTTCCCGTACGGACCGGCCCGCCTGGTCCGGCGGCTCGGCCTTCGAACCGCCGCCGCGCCGGGTCAGCCCAGGCGGGGAATCTCGATCGCCGGGCAGCGGTCCATGACCATGTCGAGACCGGCCGTCCGGGTGCGTTCGTAGGCGCCCTCGTCGATCACGCCGAGCTGGAACCAGACGGCCCCGGCGCCGATGGCGACCGCCTCGTCGGCGACGGAGCCCGCGAGGTCGCTGTTGACGAACACGTCGACGACGTCGACCGGGAAGGGGATGTCGGCCAGGGAGGCGTACCCCTTCTCCCCGTGGACCGTCTCGGCCTTCGGGTGGACCGGGACCACCCGCTTGCCGTAGCGCTTGAGCACGGCCGCGACGCCGTACGCGGCGCGCCCCTCGTTCGACGAGAGACCGACGACCGCCCAGGTGTCGCCGCGCTAGGTGAGGATCTTGCGGATCGTTGCCGGATCGCCGTACACGAGGGGCCTCCTGGACTTGCGTGGACTTGCGTGGACTTACGGACGGGTGCTGTTGCGCCCGACAACAGCGGGCGCGGCACGCTGATTCCCGCACGGTGCCCGACACGTGTCCGCCGCGGTGTCCGGCAACGGTCCGCCGAGGCGCCCGACGGATGTCCGCGACGGTGCCCGCGCACCGCCGCCCCGGCCCGAAAACCGCCGTGATAGCTTGCGGAAGCCAGTCGAACCCATGTACGTGGGTCAGGGAATCCGGTGCGAATCCGGAGCTGACGCGCAGCGGTGAGGGTGACGGGCGGGGCATCGGCCACTGGACCGGAACGACGGTCCGGGAAGGCGCTCCGTCCGGGTGAACCCGAGTCCGAAGACCTGCTGGCGGCCTCCGCGGTCACCGGACGGCGGGGGAGCACCGTACGACCGGGCTCCGCGTCCGAGCCCTCGACGCCCGAGGAACTTCCGTGCCCTTCGCACGCCCCGCCCGCCCCGCTGCCCTGCTCCTGTGCGGCGCCGTCCTGCTGACCGGCTGCGGAGCGGCCGACCCGCCCGGTGCCGAGGCCGGAGCGGCCGCCGTCACCCTGGACGACTGCGGCCACACCGTACGCGTGGAGTCCCCGCCCCGGCGGGCCGTGGCCCTCAACCAGGGTGCCGCCGAGATCATGCTGTCGCTGGGTCTCGCCGACCGCATGGCCGGCACCGCGACCTGGACCGATCCCGTGCTGAAGGGCCTGGAGAAGGCCGATGCGCAGGTGCCGCGCATCGCCGACAACAGCCCCTCCTTCGAACGGGTCCTGGACGCCGACCCCGACTTCGTGGCCGCCTCGTTCGCGTCCACGCTCGGCAAGGGAGGCGTCGCCACCCGGGAGCAGTTCGAGAAGCTCGGCGTACCCGCGTACGTCGCGCCCTCCGACTGCGCGGGCAAGGACAACACCGGAGACGGCGACGGCGCCCGCGCGAAACCGCTCGGCATCGACGCCGTCTACGGCGAGATACACGACCTGGCCAGGATCTTCGGCGTCGAGGACAGGGGCGACGAGCTCGTCGCCGGACTGGAGCGGCGGATGGCGAAGGCCACCTCGGGCGTCGACGCCTCCGGCGTCTCCCTCCTCTTCTGGTTCGCCAACTCCGCGTCGCCCTACATGGCGGGCTGCTGCGGATCCCCCGGCATCATGACCCGGGCGCTGGGCGCGAGGAACGTCTTCGACGACACCCACGAGGAATGGCCCCAGATCAACTGGGAGACGGTGGCCGACCGCGACCCCGACGTCCTGGTCATCGGCGACCTGACCCGCAGGTCGCAGACCGCCGAGTCCGCGAGGAAGAAGATCGAGTTCCTGGAGTCCGACCCGGTCACCAGGAACATGACCGCCGTCAGGAAGAAGCGGTACGTCCTGCTCAGCGGACAGGCGCTGAACCCGACCATCCGTACCGTCGAGGGCGTCGAGCGGGTGGCCGCCGCCCTGCGGGAGTTCGGGCTCGCGGGGTGACCCGGCCGCGCGTGGGAACACTCTGCGCGGCCGGTGGGGCCCTGCTCGTCGGCTCCGTCGCCCTCGCGATCACGATCGGCCCCGCGGACATCGGTGTCGGTGACGTCTGGTCCGTGGTCGCGGCCCATCTCGGCCGGGGCGGCACGCGGTTGAGCCCCGTCCGGGACGGGATCGTCTGGCAGCTGCGGCTGCCGCGCACCCTCCTGGCCGCCGTCTGCGGCGCCGGACTGGCCGTGTGCGGCGCGGTCATGCAGTCCCTGCTGCGCAACCCCCTCGCCGACCCGTTCGTCCTCGGGGTGTCCTCGGGCGCCTCCACCGGCGCGGTCCTCGTGGTCGTCCTCGGGGCCGGCGGCGGCCTGCTGTCCGTGTCCGGGGGCGCGTTCCTCGGCGCGCTCCTCTCGTTCGGTCTGGTCCTGCTGCTCAGCCACACCCTCGGCGGGACGACGGACCGGGTCGTGCTCAGCGGCGTCGCCGCGATGCAGCTCTTCTCCGCCCTCACCTCCTTCGTCGTGATGACCGCCGCCGACGCCGAGACCACCCGGGGCGTGCTGTTCTGGCTGCTCGGCTCGCTGGGCGGCGTCGGCTGGACCGACGTCTGGGTCTGCGCCGCGGTGCTGGCGGTCGCCCTGGTGGTCTGCCTGGCGTACGCGCGCACGCTCGACGCGTTCGCCTTCGGCCAGGACGCCGCCGCAAGCCTCGGGGTGTCCGTGGCCCGCACCCGGCTGGTGCTGCTGTGCGCGACGGCCCTCCTGACGGCCGCGCTGGTCAGCTCGGCGGGCGCCATCGGCTTCGTGGGCCTCGTCCTGCCGCACGCGGCCCGGGCGCTGGTGGGCTCCGGCCACGCGCGGCTGCTGCCGGTCGCCGCCCTCACCGGCGCGGTGTTCCTGGTGTGGGTGGACACCCTGGCCCGTACCGTCCTCGATCCCCAGGAGGTGCCCGTCGGCGTGGTCACCTCGCTCATCGGCGTACCGGTGTTCGTACTGGTGCTGTACCGGACCCGGAGGACGCGATGACGAGCGCGCACACCGACGGCGCCGCGAAGGAGGCGGCCGTACCGGCTGCGGGACTCCGGGCCCGGCGCGTCACCCGTACCGCCGACGGCCGCGTCATCCTGGACGGCGTCAGCATCGGCCCCGCCCCCGGCGCCACCGTCGGCCTCCTCGGCCCGAACGGTTCCGGCAAGTCCACCCTCCTGCGGCTGCTCGCCGGCGTCCTCGCCCCGGCCTCGGGCGTCGTCACCCTCGACGGCCGCCCGCTCGCCGACCTGGGCCGCCGCGACATCGCCCGCCGTGTCGCGGTGGTCGAGCAACAGGCCGACACACAGGTCGAGTTGAGCGTCCTGGACGTCGTACGCCTCGGCCGTGTCCCGCACCGCCGCGCCTGGACACCCCCGTCCGGCGCCGACGAGAAGGCCGTCCGGGAGGCGCTGGCCCGCACCGGCCTCACCGACCGCGCCCGCCAGTCGTGGCACACCCTCTCCGGCGGCGAACGCCAACGCGTGCAGATCGCCCGCGCCCTGGCCCAGGAACCCCGCGAACTTCTCCTGGACGAACCGACCAACCACCTCGACATCCAGCACCAGCTCGACCTGCTGACCCTCGTCACCTCGCTCCCGGTCACCAGCGTCGTCGCCCTGCACGACCTGAACCTCGCGGCGATGTACTGCGACCAACTCGTCGTCCTGCGCGAGGGATCCGTGGTGGCCGCCGGAACCCCGGGCGACGTCCTCACCGAGGAGCTCATCGCCGGGGTGTACGGAGTCCGGGCCGCCGTGACGCGCGAGGGCGCCGACGGACGGCCGCACGTGCGCTTCCTGGGCACCGTGGACCGGCCGCCGGCCCGGGATCCCGCGAACACGTGTCCGCAATGACGCGGGCATCCCTGCGCGACCGCCCGCGCCCGCCTACGCTCAGCCTGTGCTGCGTATCAACGACCCCCGAACAGGCGACCCCACCGCCGCCGCCCCCGCCCGCCGCGGCCTGACCCGTGTCGTGGCCCATGTGCCGCGCCCCGACACCACCGGCCTGCGCGTGCTCCTGACCGCCGACGTCCTCGTACGGGCCCTGGAGATCGGCGGCACCCCCGTCTGGACCGTCCTGACCGGCACCGAGGGACGCGCGGAACTGCGCGCCCGGGCCGCGGAGCTCGGCATCCGCCCCTTCGAGGACGAACGGGACGTCACCCCGGGCCTGGGCGAGGCCCAGGTACTGCACGTACTCGCCCGTACGGACACGGACACGGGTGCGGGTGCGGATACCGGTACGGGCGGGCCGGCCGCCGGAGAGCCGGTCGGCGGGCTGCGCGTCGAGGTCGCCCCGGCCGGTGTCGGGACCGGCGTGGCGGACGACGCCGACAGCGCCACGGCCCTGCGGCTGGCCCTGCTGGCCCGCCCCCGCGGACAGACCCTGCGCCTGGGCGCGGCCGACCTCACGGACGCCGGGAACCAGCTGAAGCACTGGCGGAGCGCCGTCGCCGCCTGGGCCACCCGCCCCTCGGGACCCATCCCCGACCCCGTACGGGACCAGCTGCGCGCCGCCTGGGAGGACGACCTGGACGTGCCCGCCGTGCTCGACGTGCTGCGGAAGGTGGAGACCTCGGGGACCGTTCCGGACGGGGCCCGCTTCGAGACGTACGCCTACGCGGACCGGCTCCTGGGTCTCGAACTCACCCGGGACATCGGCCGCGGGGCCCCGGCGTGATCGCGCGTGCCGCGGCGGGTCCGCTGCGCCGGCTCGTCGTGCTGCGGCACGCCAAGTCCGCCTGGCCGGACGGCGTCCCGGACCACGAGCGGCCCCTCGCGCCACGTGGCCGCCGGGACGCGCCGGCCGCCGGACGCGCCCTCGCCGACGCCGACTGCCTGCCGGACCTCGCGCTCTGCTCGACCGCCGTACGGGCCCGGCGGACCTGGGAACTGGCCGCCGCCGAGTGGGGCACGCCCCCGCCGGTGCGTCACGACCCGGGGCTGTACGCGGCGACCGTGCCCGAGTTGCTGGAGGCCGTGCGCGACGTCCCCGCGGAGGTCGGGACCCTGCTGCTGATCGGCCACAACCCCGGCCTGGAGGAGCTGGTCCTCACCCTGGCGGGGGACGGCCTGGGCGACGCGCTGGACGACGTCCGCGTGAAGTTCCCCACCTCGGCGATCGCGGTCCTCGCCTGGCACGGCGGCGACTGGACGGCGCTCGGCCCCCGCGCGGCACTCCTCACGGACATGATCGTGCCGCGCGGGAAGAAGCCGAGCCGGAAGAAGCCCGGCGGGGAGAGCCCCGGACCCGGACCCGGACCCGGGGAGAGCCCCGGACCCGGATAGGGGGTCCCGCTGGACCGCCGGCGGTCGCACACCTGTGCGCGGCACGCATACGCTGGGCCGATGCAGGACGAGTACCGCACCGTGGCCCGCGCAGGGGTGCACGAGACCGAGATCAACCGTTCCCGTTTCCGCTGCGCGCTGGCACCGGCGGCCACCGAGCGGGAGGCCCAGGACTTCGTCGCGGCCGTCCGCAGGGAGCACGCGGACGCGACGCACAACTGCTTCGCGTACGTCATCGGCGCCGACGCCGCCGTCCAGCGGGCGAGCGACGACGGCGAACCGGGCGGCACCGCGGGCCTCCCGATGCTCCAGATGCTGCTGCGCCGCGACATGCGCTACGTGGTCGCCGTCGTCACCCGTTACTACGGAGGCGTCAAACTCGGCGCGGGCGGACTCATCCGGGCCTACGGCGGCACGGTGGGGGAGGCCCTGGACAGCCTCGGCACGCTCACCCGCAGACGCTTCCGGCTCGCCACCGTCACCGTCGACCACCAGCGGGCGGGCAAGGTGCAGAACGACCTGCGCTCGACCGGCCGCGAGGTGCGTGACGTGCGCTACGGGGAGGCCGTCACCCTCGAGATCGGCCTGCCGGACGCCGAGGTCGAGGTCTTCAAGGGCTGGCTGGCCGATGTCACGGCAGGGACGGCGGGGTTCGAACTGGGCGGAGAGGCGTACGGGGACGCACAGGCGTACGGGGAGGGCACGGACCGCACATCGGGCCGATACGGGAGTAGCCGCCCGTGATGTCCGACCCGGCCGTTAGTCTCGGGGATCATGAGGCTGCTGCACACTTCCGACTGGCATCTGGGCCGGGCGTTCCATCGCGTGAACATGCTCGGTGCCCAGGCCGAGTTCATCGGTCATCTCGTCACGACCGTGAGCGAGCGCGGTGTGGACGCGGTGGTCGTGTCGGGGGACGTGTACGACCGGGCCGTGCCCCCGCTGGCCGCGGTCGAGCTCTTCGACGACGTGCTGCACCGCCTGGCCGACCTCGGGGTGCCCACGGTGATGATCTCCGGGAACCACGACTCGGCGCGCCGGCTCGGGGTCGGCGCCGGACTCATCGGCCGCGCGGGCATCCACCTGCGGACCGCGCCCGCGGCCTGCGGGACACCGGTGCTGCTGGCGGACTCCTTCGGGGACGTCGCCTTCTACGGACTGCCGTATCTGGAACCGGCGCTGGTGAAGGACGAGTTCGGGGTGGAGAGGGCGGGCCACGAGAGTGTGCTCGCCGCCGCCATGGACCGGGTGCGGGCCGACCTCGCCACGCGCGCGGAGGGCACCCGTTCCGTCGTCCTCGCCCACGCCTTCGTCACGGGCGGTGAGGTCAGCGACAGCGAGCGGGACATCACCGTGGGCGGGGTCGCCGCCGTGCCCGCCGGTGTCTTCGACGGTGCCGACTACGCGGCGCTCGGCCATCTCCACGGCAGCCAGACCATCACCGCGCGGGTGCGCTACTCCGGGTCGCCGCTGCCGTACTCCTTCTCGGAGACCGACCACCGCAAGAGCATGTGGCTGGTCGACCTGGGTGCCGACGGCTCCGTGGAGGCCGAGCGCGTCGACTGCCCCGTACCGCGCGCGCTGGCCCGTATCCGGGGCGGGTTGGAGGAACTGCTCGCCGATCCGGGGCTGACGCGCCACGAGGAGGCCTGGGTGGAGGCGACCCTCACCGACCCGGTGCGTCCCGCCGACCCCATGGCGCGGCTCACCGCGCGGTTCCCGCACACGCTCAGCCTCGTCTTCGCACCGGAGCGGGCACCGGACGACCCCGACGTGTCGTACGCGCGACGGCTCGCGGGCCGCAGCGACCAGCAGATCGCGGAGGACTTCGTGGCCCATGTGCGCGGCGCCGGTCCCGACGAGCGCGAACAGGCCGTGCTGCGGGACGCGTTCGACACCGTCCGCACCGACGACACGGTCCGCGAGGTCGCCCGGTGACGCGGTGGGGCGCGAACCGCCAGGAGGGTCCGGCCCGCTCGGACGGGCCGGTCGGCGAACGGGACTTCGAGGGGGGCCGATGAGGCTGCACCGGTTGTACATCACCGCCTTCGGGCCGTTCGGCGGCGCCCAGGAGGTCGACTTCGACGACCTGTCGGCCGCCGGGCTCTTCCTGCTGCACGGGCCGACCGGCGCCGGCAAGACCTCCGTCCTGGACGCCGTCTGCTTCGCGCTGTACGGCTCGGTGCCGGGCGCCCGGCAGGGCGGTTCGCTGCGCAGCGACCACGCGCCCTCCGGCACCCGCACCGAGGTGAAGCTCGAACTCACCGTGGCCGGCCGCCGCCTGGAGATCACCCGGCAGCCGCCGTGGGAGCGGCCCAAGAAGCGCGGCACGGGCACCACGACGGAGAAGGCGCAGAGCTGGCTGCGCGAGTACCACGCGCCGGGCGGCTCCTGGAAGGACCTCAGCCGCTCCCACCAGGAGATCGGCGAGGAGATCACCCAGCTCCTCGGCATGAGCCGGGAACAGTTCTGCCAGGTGGTCCTGCTGCCGCAGGGCGACTTCGCGCGCTTCCTGCGGGCCGACGCCGAAGCCCGCGGCAGGCTGCTCGGCCGCCTCTTCGACACCCAGCGCTTCGCCGCCGTCGAGCAGCGCCTGGCCGAGCGCAGACGCCTGGCCGAGACGCGAGTACGGGCCGGGGACGCCGAGTTGCTGGCCGACGCGCACCGGATGCAGCAGGCGGCCGGAGACCTCGTCGAGCTGCCGCTGCCCGACCTGACGCCCGGCGACCCGGGGCTCGCCGGGGCCGTGCTGGAATGGGCGGCCGTCGCCAGGAGCACGGCCCGCGAGAGGTACGCGATCGCCCGCTGCGCGCAGACGGCCACCGAGTCCGCGCAGGCCGCCGCGGACCGCGTGCTCGACGAGGTACGCGAAGTGGCCCGGCTGCAGCACCGGTTCGCCGAGGCGCGGGAGCGGGCCGCCCGGCTGGAGGAGCGCGCCGGGGCCCACCGGGAGGAGCAGCGCCGCGTGGAGCGCGGCAGGAAGGCCGAGGCGGTGGCGCCCGCGCTCGGACTGCGCGAGGCCACCGACACCGAGCACCGGCGGGCGGCCGACGCCGAGGCCCGCACGCGTGCCCTGCTTCCCGAGGCCTTCGCCGACGCCGGGCCCACGGGCCTGGCGGCCGCCGCGCGCAAGGCCGCCGAGGAACTGGGCGGACTGGAGTCGGCCCGGCGCGCGGAGCACCGGCTCACCGAACTCACCACCGAGCGGGCGGCACTGGACCGCCAGGAGCGCGCCGACGAGGACGTGCTGCAGGACGCCGAACAGTGGCTCGCCGACTGGGAGACGGCCAGGACCTCCCTCCAGACCCGCATCGAGTCGGCCCAGGAGGCCGCCGCCCGCGCCGAACAGCTCGCCGTGCAGCGCGACCCCGCGCGGTCACGGCTGGCGGCCGCCCGGCTGCGCGACCAGCTCGCCGGGGACACCGAGAAGGCCCACGCGCGCGTGCTGGCCGCCCGCGAGCGGGCCACGGACGCCCGGGCCCACTGGCTGGACCTCAGGGAACAGCGCCTCAGGGGCATCGCCGCGGAGCTCGCCGCGGGTCTCGTGGACGGCGGGGCCTGCGCCGTGTGCGGCGCCACCGAGCACCCCGCCCCCGCCCGGAAGGTCGACGGGCACGTCGACCGGCGGGCCGAGGACACCGCGCTCGCCGCGTACCAGCGTGCCGAGGAAGAGCGTGCCGAGGAGGAGCGGCGGCTGGGGGTGGTGCGCGAGGCGCTGGCCGCCGCGACCGCCGAGGCGGGCGACACCCCCACCGGCCGGCTCGCCGAACAGGCCGAGGAGCTGGAGCGGCGGCACGCCGAGGCGCGCGGCGCCGCGTCGGGGCTGCACGCGGCCACGGAGGCGCTCCGGCAGGCCGAGCAGGAGCACCGGCGGCGACTCACCGCCCACCAGGAGGCCGCCGTGCGCGGCGCGTCCAGGACCGCGCGCAGGGACGCCCTCGCCCGCGAGGCGGCCTCCCTGGAAGGGGAGCTGACACAGGCCAGGGGCTCGGCGGGAAGCGTGCGCGAGCGCGCCGCCGAGCTGGAACGCGAGGTGTCGGCGCTCACGGAGGCCGCGGACGCCGCGCGCGCCGCGGCGGACACCGGGCAGCGGCTCAAGGACGCCGACGCACGCCTCGCCGACGCGGCCTTCCGCGCCGGCTTCGAGACGCCGCAGGCCGCCGCGGACGCCCTCCTCGACGACGCGGCCCACCGGGAACTGCAACGACGCCTCGACGCCTGGCAGCAGGAGGAGGCGACGGTCCGCGCGGTGCTCGCGGAGGACGGGACGGCCGCCGCGGCACAGCTGCCGGCCGCCGATCCGCGGGCGGCCGAGCAGACCGCCGCCGTGGCGGGCCGGCGGGTGCGCGAGGCGGCCTCCGCGCGCGACGCGGCCGCCCGCCGCTGCACGGAACTCGACCTGCTGACCCGCCGGGCCGAGACGTCCGTCCGCCGGCTGGGACCGCTGCGCGAGGAGTACGACCGGGTCGCCCGCCTCGCCTCGCTCGCGGCCGGCACCTCCGCCGACAACGAACGCCGGATGCGCCTGGAGTCGTACGTCCTGGCCGCCCGCCTGGAACAGGTCGCGGCGGCCGCCACGGCACGGCTGCAGCGCATGTCCGCCGGGCGGTACACGCTCGTCCACTCCGCCGACCGGGCCGGCCGGGGCCGCAGCGGGCTCGGCCTGCACGTCGTCGACGCCTGGACCGGGCGCGAGCGCGACACCGCGACGCTCTCCGGGGGCGAGACGTTCTTCGCCTCCCTCGCGCTCGCGCTGGGCCTCGCGGACGTGGTCACCGACGAGGCGGGCGGGGTGCGCCTGGACACCCTCTTCATCGACGAGGGCTTCGGCAGCCTCGACGACCAGACGCTCGACGAGGTCCTTGACGTACTGGACTCCCTCCGGGAGCGGGACCGCAGCGTCGGCATCGTCAGCCACGTCGCCGACCTGCGCCGCCGCATCCACGCGCAGCTGGAGGTCGTGAAGGGGCGGTCGGGGTCGGTGGTCAGGCAGCGGGACGGGGACGGCTGACGGCCGACGACCGGGGTGCGGGCGGCCCGGCGGCCCAAGAGCTCAGCGGTCCAGTGGCTCAGCGGCCCAGTGGCTCAGCGGGCGGCGGGGCAGCGGGGACGAGTACACGACGCTCGTCGTGACCGAGCCGAGGGTGCCGATCTTTCCCGACACCTCCTCCAGGTGCCGCATCGACCGGGTCGCGACCTTGATCACGAAGCAGTCGTCGCCCGTGACGTGGTGCGCCTCCAGGATCTCGGGGGTGACCGCGACCAGGTCGTGGAACGGCTTGTAGTTGCCGTTCGGATAGCGCAGCCGCACGAACGCGAGGATCGGCAGGCCGAGGTTCTCCGGGTCCACGACCGCCGCGTACCCCTGGATCACGCCCGCCTCCTCCAGGCGCCGCACCCGTTCGGTGACCGCGCTCGCGGACATGGAGACGGCACGGGCCAGCTCGGCGAAGCCGGTCCGGCCGTCACGCTGGAGGATCTCGAGGATGCGCCAGTCCGTGGCGTCCGGGGAATACGCGGTCATGGACGAGGAATAGCAGGGGAATCCCCGGCGCAGCAAGGCGGAGGCCGTGGATCACACCTTCAACGGGCTGTGGTACCGGCCGTACATTCGTTCCATGAAGAGCAGCGCTGTTTCCCTCAACCCCGTCCTGCGGGTCGCCCCGGCGGCGCCCGCCGTGGCCGCCGCCCACTTCGCGGCGAGCCTCGCCCTGCACGCCGACGTGTCCGACGTCGCCGCCGCGCTGGACGCCGGCGGCGACCCCGGCTTCGTCGTCCTCGACTCCCGCTCCACGGAGTCCTGGGACCAGGGACACATACCCGGCGCCGTCCATCTGCCGACCGCCCTCGTCGCCGGGCAGGCCGGGCAACTCCTGGACAGGGCGGTGCCGGTCGTCACGTACTGCTGGGGTCCGGGCTGCAACGGCGCGACCCGGGCCGCCCTCGCGCTCGCCCGACTCGGATACCAGGTCAAGGAGATGCTCGGCGGGTTCGAGTACTGGGTGCGCGAGGGCTTCGAGTTCGAGACCTGGGAGGGGCGCGAGCGGCGTCCCGCCGACCCGTTGACGGCGCCGGCCGGCGCGGCGGACTGCGGCTGCTGACCGGCCGCCGCGCCCGGCCGGTCCGTCCACCGGGCCCGTACGGACTCAGTCGGGTATCAGCTGGGCGGCCGGGCAAAGGAATCGTCAACTGCGGTCCGCCGGGACGTGTAGCTTCTGCCCATGGTGAGTTACGCGGACCCAGGTTCGGTCGAGGCCGTCGGGGCGGTCGAGTGGGTCGAGTCGGGCGGTGGGCCGCTCATAGCGGTACCGGAAGTGGTGCTGCCGTTCTGGACGGGGGCCGACGGCGACGAACTGGCCCCCGACTACGACCGGGCCTGCGAGGTGGACGGCTCTGCCGGCCTGCTGCCCGTCGGCAACGCCACGGCCCTCGTCCTCGGCGACGACCCCGCCGCCACCGCCTACCTCCCCGAACACGGCACGTTCGTACGGTGGTTCGCGGGCGACTCCGAGCGCGGACTGCTGGCCCGGGTGCCGGCCGCCCTCGACACGGCGGTCTGGGGGAGCGAGGTGCGCTGGCGGGTCCCCGGGGCCGTCGTGCTGTTCGACGCGGCCCGGCCGGGGGAGCGGTCGACGAAGGCCGGGCACCTGCGGATCGTCCTCGAACCGGGACGGTACGCGGTACGCGCGGCGCACGTCGAACCGGACCCGCGGACATGGATCGGACTCGTCCGGCTGACACCTCTCGGGGAGTGACCGGGGCCGGCTCCCGGCGCCCGTCCGCGGTCGAACCACCGGCGGATCCGCCGTCGGAAAGCGGATCCGCCCTCGGAAAATGATGTGCGAAGAACGGCCGGCGCCGCCCATCATGGTCCGCCATGTCCTCTCGACCTCCCTCACCCACCGCCGAAGCCCTGCGCCGCGACCCGCTGCCGTTGCGCGGACGCACCGCCCTGGTCACGGGCGCCAGCCGGCGAAGCGGCATCGGGTACGCCGTGGCCCGGCGTCTGGCCGCGTACGGCGCGAGCGTCCACCTGCACCACCACGTGCCGCACGACGCCGCGATGCCGTGGGGTGCGGACGACCCGCAGGAGGTCGCCGCCGGAGTACGGGAAGCGCTCGGCGACCCCGGAGCGCGGGTCGTCCACGGGCCGGGCGACCTCTCCGAACCGGCTGCTCCGGCCGAACTGATCGCCCACGCGGCGGACACGCTCGGCGGGCGGATCGACATCCTCGTCGCCAACCACGCCCTCAGCGGCTCGGACGGCCCGCTGGACGAACTGGACGCGGCGGCGCTCGACGCGCACTGGGCCGTCGACACCCGGTCGGTGATCCTGCTCGTCCAGGCGTACGCGCGGCTGCGCGCCACGCTGCCCCCGCGTACGCCGGGCGGGCGCGTGCTGATGATGACCTCCGGCCAGGACATCGCGGGCGGCATGCCCGGCGAGATCGCGTACGCCCTGCAGAAGGGCGCCCTCGCCTCGGTGACCCGTTCGCTCGCGACCACGCTCGCCGAGCACGCCGTCACCGTGAACACCGTCAATCCCGGTCCGGTCGACACCGGCTACCTGACAGGAGAGGCGTACCGGACGGTCGCCTCGATGTTCCCGGGCGGACGCTGGGGGATGCCCGACGATCCGGCCCGGCTCGTCGCCTGGCTCGCGACGGACGAGGCCGGGTGGATCACCGGGCAGGTCATCGATTCGGAAGGCGGTTTCAGACGCTGAGGACGCCGAGGACGCCGAGGACACCGAGGACACCGGGGTGGCCGGGGTGGCCGGGGCCCGCGCGGGACCCGGCCACCGGGTGCCGTCAGAGCCGGGACAGCTCGTCCACCAGGTCGTCCAGGCCCAGCGAGCCCTGCGACAGCGCCGCCATGTGCCACGCCTTCAGGTCGAAGGCGTCGCCGTGCCGCTTTTGCGCGTTCGCACGGCCCAGCAGCCAGGCGCGCTCGCCGAGCTTGTAGCCGATGGCCTGGCCGGGCATGGAGAGGTAGCGGGTCAGCTCGCTCTCCACGAAGTCCGCCGGGCGGCTGCTGTGCGCGCCGAAGAACTCCTGGGCCAGGTCCGGGGTCCAGCGCTCGCCCGGATGGAACGGTGACTCGGCCGGGATCTCCAGTTCCAGGTGCATGCCGATGTCGACGACGACGCGCGCCGCCCGCATCATCTGCGCGTCGAGGTAGCCGAGGCGCTCCTCGGCGTCCTTGAGGTAGCCGAGTTCGTCCATGAGCCGTTCCGCGTACAGGGCCCAGCCCTCGCAGTTGGCGCTGACGCCGCCGACGGTCGCCTGGTAGCGGGAGAGGCTCTCGGCGACGTGGACCCACTGGGCGAGCTGGAGATGATGGCCGGGGACGCCCTCGTGGTACCAGGTGGACACCAGGTCGTACACCGGGAAGCGGGTCTGCCCCATCGTCGGCAGCCACGTCTGGCCGGGGCGGGAGAAGTCCTCGGACGGGGCCGAGTAGTAGGGGGCCGCGGCGCCGCCCGGCGGGGCGATGCGGGACTCCACCTTCCGTACCCTGTCGGCGAGTTCGAAGTGGGTGCCGTTCAGCTCCTCGATCGCCCGGTCCATGAGGCCCTGCAGCCACCCGCGGACCTCGTCGACGCCCTCGATGTGCCTGCCGTGCTCGTCGAGGTGGGCGAGCGCCACCCACGGGGTCCCGGCGCCGGGCAGGACCTTCTCGGCCTCCTTCTCCATCTCGGCGTACAGCCGGTGGTACTCGGCCCAGCCGTACGCGTACGCCTCGTCCAGGTCCAGGTCCGTACCGTTGAAGTAGCGCGACCAGCGCGCGTACCGCTCGCGGCCCACCGTGTCCGGCGCGCCCTCGATCGCGGGCGCGTACACGTCGCGCATCCAGTCGCGCAGCGCGACGACGGCCGCGGTCGCGGTCCGGGCGGCCTCGTCGAGTTCGGTACGCAGGGCCGCGGGCCCCGCCGACGCGAAGTCCTCGAACCAGCCGCGGCCCGAACCGTCCGTGTCCGACCACTGCGTGAGCTGGCCGACGAAGGTCGCGGTGGGACGCGGACCCGCGTACAGCTTGCGCTCCAGGCCGAGGGCGAGGCACGCGCGATAGCCGTCGAGGGCCGTCGGCACCGCGCGCAACCGCTCGGCGACCGCGACCCAGTCCTCGTCCGTCTCCGTCGGCGTCACGGTGAACACCTCGCGCACCGCGTGCGCGGCCGTGTGCATGTTGCCGACGGAACGCAGGCCCTCCTCGGCGTCGTGCACGGCGAGTTCGGCGGTGAGGCGCTCACGCAGCAGGCGGCCGCAGCGGCGCTCGATGTCACGGTCGGCGCCCGGCTGCCGCTCCGCCTCGTCGAGCCGGGCCAGCGTCTGCCTCGCCAGTCGCGCGAGCGCCTCCGCGCCGGCCGGTGAGGTGTCGGGCAGCCTGCTGGAACTCTCCTTCACACCGAGGTACGTACCGGTGACCGGGTCGAGGGCGATGAGCTCGTCGACGTACAGGTCGGCGACCTCGCGGGGCAGCAAGTTCTTCGTCTGTGACATACCGCCATCCTCATACGCGGACGGACGTCGCGTCAGCCCGGTTTTCCAGGCACTTCGCCGTGCCGGTCCGATCCCGCCGGGGGAGCGGCGCCCTGCGGGCCGGGCGGCAGCAGCGGCCCGCAGTCCCACTGCTGGAAGATCAGCCGGGTCTCGACGCGGGCCACCTCGCGGTGGGCGGTGAACCCGTCGAGGACCAGCCGCTGCAGATCCGCCATGTCGGCGACCGCGACATGCACCAGGTAGTCGTCGGGTCCGGTGAGGTGGAAGACGGTACGCGACTCCGGCAGCGCCCTGATCCGCTCCACGAACGGCCCGACCAACTCCCGCCGGTGCGGCCTGACCTGCACGGACAGCAGCGCTTCCAGGCCCCGGCCCAGCTTGGCCGGATCGAGCCGCAGCTGATGGCCGAGGATCACGCCCGACCGGCGCAGCCGGGTGACCCGGTCCAGGCAGGTCGAGGGGGCCACGCCGATCTGCGCGGCGAGGTCCCGGTACGTGGTCCGGGCGTCGTTCTGCAGCAGGCACAGGAGGCGGAGGTCCACCGGGTCCAGTACGACGGATTCGGGCATTCGCCGAACGTAACACGGGGTTTGCCCCTCGCGTCCCGCTCGTTGTTCAGGCTGCTGCCCATGGACTTCGGCGGCGTGGACAACGGCACGGACATACGTGGGGCGGGCGAGGGCATGGCGAACGGGGGCGGACCGGTGACAAGGGCGACGGCGGGCGCGGTGGACGCGGCGGGCGCGGTGAGAGCGACGTGGGCGGCAGGGGCGGCGGAGGCCGGTGTGCGGAGCCGGGGTCTGGACACCGAGGCCGTGCACGCCGGGCGGGACGACCTCGCGCGGCAGGGCCTGCACGCTCCGCCGATCGACCTCTCGACCACCTATCCCTCGTACGACAGCCGGGGCGAGGCGGCCCGCATCGACGCGTTCGCCGCCGACGGGGCCGAACCGGACGGGCCGCCGGTCTACGGCCGGCTCGGCAATCCGACCGTCGCCCGGTTCGAGACGGCTCTCGCGCGGCTGGAGGGCACGGAGAGCGCGGTCGCCTTCGCCAGCGGGATGGCCGCGCTGAGCGCGGTGCTCCTGGCGCGCGGCGCCCTGGGGCTGCGCCACGTCGTGGCCGTGCGGCCGCTGTACGGCTGCAGTGATCACCTGCTGACGGCCGGACTGCTCGGCTCCGAGGTGACGTGGGTCGACCCCGCGGGGATCGAGGACGCGCTGCGGCCGGACACCGGTCTGGTCCTGGTCGAGTCACCGGCCAACCCGACGCTCGCCGAACTCGACCTGCGGGCGATCGCCCACTCCTGCGGGAGCGTTCCGCTGCTCGCCGACAACACCTTCGCCACACCGGTGCTGCAGCGGCCCGCCGAACAGGGGGCGCGGCTCGTGCTGCACAGCGCCACGAAGTACCTGGGCGGGCACGGCGACGTGATGGCCGGGGTCGTGGCCTGCGACGAGGAGTTCGCCGGGCGGCTGCGGCAGGTCCGGTTCGCCACGGGCGGCGTACTGCATCCGCTCGCCGGCTATCTGCTGCTGCGCGGCCTGTCGACGCTGCCCGTACGGGTGCGCGCGGCTTCCGCGACCGCCGCGGAACTGGTCCGGCGGCTGTCCGGCGACCCGCGTGTCGCCCGTGTCCGCTATCCGCGGCTCGGCGGTGCCATGGTCGCCTTCGAGGTCCACGGCGATCCGCACGAGGTGATCGCCGCGGTCCGCCTGGTCACCCCGGCGGTCAGCCTCGGCAGCGTCGACACGCTGATCCAGCACCCCGCCTCGATCAGCCACCGCATCGTGGACGCGGCGGACCGGCGCGGGAGCGGGGTCGGCGACCGGCTCCTGCGCCTGTCGGTGGGGCTGGAGGACGTGGAGGACCTGTGGCAGGACCTGGACGCCGCGCTGGGGGCGGGACGGCGGACCCGGCGCGGGGCCACCGGGTCCGCCGCCGTGGGGCGGCTGCGGTGAGGGGCCGGGCGGCCGGGTGGCCGGTCGGTTGGGTGACAGGGCGGTTGGGTGACCGGGCGGCCGGGTGGCCGTCCGCTCAGTCCCGGACGGAGTGTTCGGTGTCCTCCGTGTGCGCCACCCCGGCGTGCGGCGCCGCCTTCAAGCGGGCCGTGATGACGAGGGTGCCCTCCTCGATCTGGTAGTCGAGGGGGAGGTCGAGACCGCGCATCGCGGCGACCATGCCGGTGTTCGACGCCTGCGTGACGGCGTACACGCTCTCGCAGCCGGCCTCGACGGCCATCGCCACCAGGCGGCCGAGCAGCTCGCCGCCGATACCGCGCCGCTGCCAGTCGTCCTCCACCAGCAGCGCGATCTCCGTCTCGTCGCCGTCCCACAGGAGGTGCCCGAGTCCGACGATGCGTCCCGAGGCGGTCCGTACCGCGAGCGTGCGGCCGAAGTGCGGGCTGAGCAGGTGCTTGAGGTACTTGTCCGCGTCGCCGACGGGGCCGTGGTAGCGCATGCCGAGCGTCCGCTGCGAGCACCGCTCGTGCATGGCCTTCGCGGCGTCGAGGTCACCGGCGTCGGCGCGGCGCACGGTGATGTCGTTGCCCTGCGGCAGGGTCAGTACGTCCTGGCTGCGCGGAATCCGCGGACCGAGCCGGGCGTCCAGCTCGACCAGCGCCCGGGCCCGCGCGAACTCGGTGGGCGTGAACGGCAGATAGGGCCGCTCCACGGTGATCACTCCGCCTTCCGGTGCGCGCAGTCGCATCACCGTCTCCTCCAGCGCCCCCTCGACGGGCGCGCCCTCCTGCGGACCCTTTCCGCGCACCGACGTGGCGGGCAGCGAACGGATCGTGCACCGCCCCAGCAACTGACGCAGCGCCAGAGGCAGTTCGGCCGCGTCCAGCGCGGTGCGCGTCGCGAGGCCCAGCACGCGCGTGGGCGCGTCCACCAGGTCGTGCGCGTCGGCCCGCTCGATCCACGTGCCGGAGCCGCCCGACAGCGACACCGCGCGCGTCACCTCGGACGCCGCCACCGGTGCGGGCGCGCGCAGCAGGAACTCGTCCACGGTGCCCTCGGCCAGCGGATGCGTCTGCAGGCTCAGGATGTCGACCCGCAGTTCCGCCAGCGCCGTGCACAGGACGGCCAGCGAACCCGGCTCGTCCCGCACGGTGGTCCGCATCCGCCACAGCACGCTCTCCCCGGAGGCCGGCCCGGGTGCGGGCGGCCGGGCGCCGGGATCGTCTGTCGGCGGAGCGTGACCGTGGCGTCGTGACCACCAGGTGTGGAAGCCGGCCGTGGCGATCAGCGCGACCGCCGAGATCGCGAGCAGGGCGGGGCCGTCGGGGCTGTGCCCGATCAGGTTCGCCACGGCGTCGGCGACCGCCACCGCCGTGAAGAGGGCGGCCAGTTCGACGAGGTCCCTGCGCCAGTGGTGGACCGGCCGGCCGTTTTTCGCGCGTGTCACATCAGACATGTCCGGAGTCATACAGTCACTGTGAAGTACGGGTGTTGCGTGATCGCGAACGCTTTGTGACTGACGGGTTAAGTGTGCATCTGTCTTCTTTGTTGCGTTTTTTACGACTCTTCGGCGCAATCCGACAGGTCATGCGACGGCGCCCGTGTCAGGCGGCCACCCCCCTGTTCCAGCGCGGCCCGCAACCGCCGGGCCTGCGTCACCAGCCGGGACGAACCACGCCGCTGCGCCGTCTGCGCGAGATGCGCCAGGTCCTCGCGGCCCCCGGTCCGTTCGGCACACTCGGCGGCGACGGCCGGCAGCTCGCCGAGCCCCCGGGCGGGCGGGACCGCGCCGTCCGGGGCGAGGCCCGCGAGCACCACCGGCAGCGCGGCCCGCAGGGGCTTCACCGCCCCGCGCCGTACCGAAGACGCAGGCATCGACCACACAGACCCCGGGCCTGCCGGCGTGCCGCGTACCGGGGGATGACGCCGGTACGCGGCACGGGCCATGAGATCACGGGAACCGGAGCCCCGTACCCGGGCCGGTGGAACTACTGCCCCACGCGTCCCGGTTGCAGCACCTTCGTGAACAGCACCGAACCGCCGGTCGCCCGCAGACGGACCGTCAGTTCGCCGCTCCCGCCGTCGATGTCGACCTCGCCGAAGTACTGCGGCGACTCCATGGGCGAGACGTTCGCCCGGTCGGGTGCCCGGACGAAGACCCGGTCCGGACCGAACGTGCCGTCCAGCGCGTTCGCCTGGAAACCGCCCGCGGCGAGCGGACCGGAGACGAACTCCCAGAACGGCGCGAAGTCCTTGAAGGCCCCGCGTGAGGGGTCGTAGTGCTGCGCCGAGGTGTAGTGCACGTCCGCGGTCAGCCACACCGTGCCGGTGATCCGCCGGTGCTTGACGAACCGCAGCAGCTCGGCGATCTGCAGTTCGCGGCCGAGCGGGGCACCCGGGTCGCCCTGCGCGACGGCCTCGATGTCCGTCGCCCCGTCCGGTACGACCAGGCCGAGCGGCATGTCGGCGGCGATCACCTTCCACACCGCGCGAGACCGGGCCAGTTCGCGCTTGAGCCAGGTCAGCTGCTCCGCCCCGAGGATGCCGGTGGTGTCGTCGCTCTGCCGGCCGGGGGAGTTGGCGTTGCGGAACGTGCGCATGTCGAGCACGAAGACGTCCAGCAGGGGGCCGTGGCGCACGACCCGGTGCACCCGGCCGTCCGCGCCGGTGGCGGGCAGCGTGGAGATCGGGACGTACTCGCTGAACGCCTTGCGGGCGCGGGCGGCCAGCGTGTCGACGTCCTTCACCGTGTAGCGGGCGTCGGTGAGGATCTCGCCCGGGTACCAGTTGTTGAGGACCTCGTGGTCGTCCCACTGGGTGATCGTCGGGACCTCGGCGTTGAACCGGCGTACGTTCTCGTCGAGCAGCGAGTAGCGGAAGTTCCCGCGGTACTCGGCGAGGGTCTCCGCGACCTTGGACTTCTCCTCGGTGGTGACGTTCCGCCAGACGCGGCCGTCCGGGAGCGTCACGGCCGGCGACAGCGGGCCGTCCGCGTAGATCGTGTCACCGCTGCACAGGAAGAAGTCGGGGTCGCGGCGGCGCATCTCCTCGTACGCGTAGAGGCCGCCGATGTCCGGATTGATGCCCCAGCCCTGGCCCACGATGTCGCCGGACCAGAGGAAGCGGACGTCCTGGCGGCGCTTCGAGGGCGCTGTCCGGAACGTGCCGAGCACGGGCTCGCCGGTGCGGCGGGGGTCGTCGGGATCGGCCAGCGTCACCCGGTAGTGGATCTGCTCCCCGGCCGGCAGGCCGTGCAGCGGGACCGTACCCGTGAAGTCCGTGCCGGCGCCCAGGAGCGGGCCGTGCCATTTCTGCGGCCTGCGGAACGACTCGGTCGCGGAGGTCTCCACGATCATGCGGGCGGGGCGGTCGGAACGGACCCACACCAGGCCGGAGTTGGTGGTCACGTCTCCGGCCTGCACGCCCCACCGCGCCCTGGGCCGGCCCGACAGGGCGAACGCCGGGGCGGTACCGGCGGCCGTGCCCGCGGCCGCGGTGGGCAGGGCGAGCGCCGCCGACGCGGCGAGCGAGCCGCGCAGGACGCTGCGGCGGGCGGGGAGCGGGGGCGGGCTCTGCGGGCGGTGCGACATGGGACGCCTCCAGGGGCGGATTCGGTCGGTGTGCACGGCTACACCTACTGGTGTGCCGCAGCGCACGCGCAAACCACAAGTGAACAACGCGCTCCGCCGGGTTCGGCGGGATCAAGGGGTGGGAGGGCGGTGGGGGCCGACCGGTGCGTACGGGCCGATGGGGCCGATCGCGCGGTTCCCCGCGCCCCTGAAAAGCCGGGTTGCTCGCCCGGTTCCTCGCGTCCCTGAATAACAGGCCCTTGGGGCCGCGCGGCACTTCAGGATCACGGGGGACCGTGCGACCGGCCCCCACCCGGCTGCAGGCCGGAGTCGGACCGGTTCAAGCACCGCGGCCGACAGCGATCGCCATCGCGTGGACACCGGCCCGGATGCGGGCCGGCGGGACGTGGGCGTAGCCCAGGACCAGGCGGACCACGTCGTCCGGCGGCGGGGTCCGCGTGTACGACGTCAGCGCGCGGACCGCGATCCCGGCCGCGTCCACCCGCGCGAGGAAGCGGTCGGCGGGCCCGTACCGCGGGGGGAGTTCGGCGATGGCGTGCAGCCCCGCCGCGATGCCCGACACCCGTGTGCCCCGGGAAGTGTTCCGCCAGCGCCGCGACCAGGGCGTCGCGCCGCTCCCGGTACGCGCGGCGGCAGCGTCGCAACTGGCGGTCGTAGTCACCCCGCTCCACGAAGCGGGCGAGCAGCGCCTGGTCGACCACGGGGTTGCCGAGGTCCATCGTGCGCTTGCGCTCCACGACCTCCTCGGCGAGCGACTGCGGCACCAGCAGCCAGCCCAGCCGCAGTCCGGGCGCCAGCGACTTGCTCACGGAACCCGCGTACGCGACGTGCTCCGGATCGAGCCCCTGCAGCGCTCCGACCGGCGCGCGGTCGTAGCGGAAGTCCCCGTCGTAGTCGTCCTCCACGACGAGCCCGTCCACCTCACGCGCCCAGTCGAGGAGTTCGCCGCGACGCCGCGCGGAGTACGCGATCCCCGACGGGAACTGGTGGGCCGGTGTCGTCACCACGACCCGTACCCCCGACGCGCGCAGCGCCTCCGTGTCCAGCCCCTCGCCGTCCAGCGGCAGCGGCACGGCGTCGAGGCCGGCCGACGCGTACAGGGTCTCGTGGTCGGGGCTGCCGGGATCCTCCGTGCCCACGGCCCGTACCCCGCGCGCGTGGAGCACCGTTCCGAGCAGCGTGGCCGCCTGGGCCACCCCGGAGACCACCACCACCCGTTCCGGGTCGGCGACCACGCCCCGGCGCCGGGTCAGCAGCTCGGCGAGCGCGGTACGCAGCCGGGGCAGGCCCCGCGGGTCCGGGTAGCCCAGCGCGTGGTGGGGCAGTTCGGCGAGCACCCCGCGCTGGGCGGCCGACCACGCGGCGCGCGGGAACAGCGACAGGTCGGGCGTACCGGGCAGGAAGTCCGCCCGGGCGCCCAGGGGGCGCGGAGCGAGGTCCCGCGCGCGGGGGAGGGCGGCCCGCACGGCCCCGCCGACCCACGTCCCGGCCCCGCGGCCGCTGCGGAGGTAGCCCTCCGCGGTCAGCTGCTCGTACGCCTCCGTGACCAGGCCGCGGGAGACCCCCAGGTCGGCGGCGAGCTCCCGGCTGGACGGCAGCCGCGTACCCGGTGCGAGGCGGCCCGAGCGGACCGACTCGCGCAACGCGGCCTGCAGGGCGCGGCCACGCGTGCGCGTGGGCGCCGAGGCGGCCGGCAGGAGCATCTCCCAGGCGCCGCCGCGTCCCGCGGCGCCGGGCGCGTCCGGATTGGTCCCCGATGACGTCATGGAAGTGGACCTTAAGCCGGACCGCCGCGCTCCGTAGCGTCGCTTCCCATGAACGCCACCACCACGCGCGGGAGTCTGCTCGCGGCCTTCGCCGCCGTCCTCGTCGGGGCCTCCTTCACCGCCAACAGCGTGCTCGGCCACTACCCGTACGCGGGCGGCCAGTTCCTGCGCTACGGCCTCGCCTGCCTCGTGCTCCTGGCGCTGGTCGGTCGGGGCGGCACGGCGCCCCTGCGCACGCTCACCGCGCGGCAGTGGGCGCGCCTCGCCCTGCTCGCGGCCGTCGGCATGGTCGGCTTCAACCTCGCCGTGATCGCCGCCGAACGCACGGCGGAACCCGCGGTACCGGGTGTCTTCGTGGGATGTGCCCCGGTCGTCGTCGCCGTCCTCGTGCCCGTCCTGGAGGGTCGCCGCCCGCAACCGGTGGTCCTGTACGGGGCGTTGTTCGTGGTCGGTGGCGCCTGCGCGGTCCAGGGCTGGGGCCGCACCGACGGGGCCGGCCTCGTCTTCTCCGGGTGCGCGCTCGTCGGGGAGGTCGGGTTCGCCGTGCTCGCCGTCCCCGTCCTGCGGCCGCTCGGACCGCGCCTGCTCTCGGCCACGGTGTGCGCTCTCGCGGCGGCCGGGTCGGCGGTGGCCGGGCCGGTCCTGGACGGCCGCGCCTGGCTGCGGATCCCGGACCCCACCGAGACGGCCGCCCTGCTGTGGCAGGCGGTGGTCGTCACGGTCGTCGGCTTCGTCTGCTGGTACATGGGCATGCAGCGCATCGGGGCGGAGCGTGCGACGCTCTTCTCCGGGCTCATCCCGGTGGCCGCGGCCTGCACGGCCCCGCTGGTCGCGACGGGCTCCTACGGGCCGGCGCAGGCCGCGGGCAGCGCCCTGGTGGGGGCCGGGGTGGTCCTCGGCTCAGGCGTGCTGCGCCGCGGGGGCCGGAGTGCGGCGGCTGCCGTCCAGGACGACGCGTGCGACCAGCGCGGGGTCGTCGTTCATCGGGACGTGCCCGCAGCCGGGCAGCCGCACCAGCCGCGCCCGGGGGATGGCCTGCTTGGCGCGGATCCCCTGGCGGCGGACCAGGATCCGGTCCCGGGTGCCCCAGGCGATCGTGACGGGGAGACCGGGGACGTCGTCCGTGAACCGGACGGAAGTGCCCGCCCGGAGGATCTCGGTGAATCCCTGGGCGTCGGCCAGCGCAAGGGTCTCGGCGACCACCGCCCCGGGTGAACGGCGGCCCGGGCGGGCGTAGATGCTGCTGGTCAGGACCGCGCGCCCGGCCGCCGACCGCGACAGCCGCTCGACCACCGGGAGCGGCATGCCCCGCGCGGCCTGCCGCATCGCCTGCAGCAGACCGAACGCGTACCGCCGCTCGGCGGGCGACCAGAACCCGGCGGGCGCCAGCGCGGTGACGGACCGTACGAGCTTCTCGCGGCCCAGTTCCAGGGCCAGCAGCCCGCCCAGCGAGTTGCCCGCCACGTGCGGCCGGTCCAGTTCCAGCGTGTCGCACAGCGCGGCCAGCGCCGCGTTCATCGTCGCCAGGTCGTGCGGGAGCCCCTGGGGCAGCGCGGGGGACTCGCCGAAGCCGGGCAGGTCCACCGCGATCACATCCCGCTCGGCCGCCAGCAGGTCGACGACCGGGTCCCACGCCTGCCGGTGGTGGCCTATCCCGTGCAGCAGCAGAAGCGGTTCGCCCCTGCCCACGCGCGTGTACGCGAGGGTGAGGGTCCGCGGGCCGTGAGCGGAGGTGACGCTGAAGGAGGCCGTGGCGGCCATGGGCTGCTCCTCGTCCGGAACCGACTGACTCCTGGACAGCTTGTCAGCAATTACTACCGGCCGGTAGCCCCCGGGGCGGCCGCACACGTCCACCGACGCGCGACGCCGCCCGTATCGCCTGGACGCGGCCCGGTGCGGCGGGTCGGGACGGTCCCGCGACGAGACCTGTGCACGTATGTGACGTATCGCGAACGTCGTATGAACGCTCTGCGGCAACACGCCTGTGCGGGCCGTAACGGATCGAGGATTGGTCTTGACCAAGGGTGGGGGCCGCCATATGGTCGCAGGGTTAGTGCAGGAACCTTTAATAAACAAGGGCGTTAAAAGCCGCCGGGACACGGCGATTGCGGAGGACACGGTGGGGACCACGCAGTTGGATACGGTGCCGGAGCCCAAGTACTGGCACCTCAAGACCGTGCTCAGCGAAGCACTGGACTCCGAGTTCTCGGTGGGCGAGATCCTTCCGAACGAACGTGATCTGGCGGCCCGGTTCGGGGTGGCGAGGGCCACCCTCCGCCAGGCCCTCGAACAGCTGGAGCTGGAAGGCCGCCTGCAGCGCCGCCGCGGCGTCGGTACGACCGTGGCACCGCCCCGGATGGGCGTGGCCGTCGGATCCGAGCAGCACACCTGGCCGGGCGCGGCCGGCGACGCCTGGCAGCCCGCGGACTGCGCGACGGCGGTCCCGCCCGCGGCGGTGGCCCGGGTCCTGGAGACCGACCCCGACGAGCGGGTGCACGTCGTGCGCCGCTCCCGCGTGACGCACGGCCAGCCGGTCGCCGCCGAGCTCCTGTACGTCCCCGCCTCGTCGGTGCCCGACCTGTCCGGCATCGACGCCCCGTCCGGCACCGCACGCGCGCGTGCGGTCCTGCGGGAGCTGCAGCGCCTGGACCTGGAGGGCGAGGACCGCGCGGTGGAGCTGGGCTCGGCCCGCGCGGACGACGCGAAGGAACTGGACCGGCTGCCCGGGGCGCCCGTCCTCGTCGTCACGACCCGCTTCTTCGCCGGGGGCCGCACGGCGGCGGTCTCCGTCGCCACCTACCGCGCCGACACCTGCCGGCTGACCTTCGGTGACACCGGCGGCGTGGAGATCCACCACGACCCGGAGCGCCGCGCCTCCTGACCGGACCCGCCCTCGTGCACACGTCGCGTCCCGGCCTGCGGGGCGCGGCGTCCTGCTCTGCGGGCGTGGCTCAGCGGCGCGCCGTCACCGTGCTCTCCACCGCGAACAGCTGCTCCTCCACATGGTCCAGGGCCAGCCGCAGCGCGCCCGTCGCCACCGCCGCCTCGCCGAGGAGCGACAGCGCCACCCGCGGCGGCCGCAGACAGAAGCGGGCCAGCTCCTTGCGCAGCGGTTCCAGGACGCCGTCGAGCCCCGCCGCCCAGCCGCCGATCACGACCAGCTCGGGATCGAGGGCCAGCACGAGCGCGGCGACGTCGTGCACCAGGCGCTGTATGAAGCGCTCGACGGCCGCCAGGGCCCGCTCGTCGCCCGCACGCGCGTGCGTGAAGACCTCCGCGACCGCCTGCTCGTCGAGGGGATGCAGCGGCTCGTCGGTCGTGGACAGCAGCGTCTCCGGGGTGACCTCGCTGCCCAGCAGGTGCAGTGCGCCGATCTCACCGGCCGCGCCCCCGAACCCGCGGTGCAGCCGCCCGCCGATGAGGGATCCGGCGCCGGGGCTGAGTCCCGCCAGTACGAACACCACGTCGTCGGACTCGGTGGCCGCGCCCTTCCAGTGCTCCGCGACCGCCGCCGCGTTGGCGTCGTTCTCCACGAGGACCGGGCACTTGAACGAGCGGCGCAGCCGTTCGCCGAGCGGCAGCCCCGTCCACTGCGGCAGCGCCGTGCTCAGGCGTACCGTGCCGTCGGCCTCGACGATGCCGGGCGTGGCCACCCCGACGGCACGCAGGGAGCCGCGCGCGACGCCGGCGCGCCGCAGCAGTTCGGCGACGGCCGTGCGCAGCCGGTCGAGCCGCTCGTCCGCGCACGCCGTCTCGCAGACGTCCTTGGCGAGCGAGCCGAGCACCCGGCCGTCCAGGTCCGACAGGAGCGCGGACACCCGGTGCGGGCCGATCTCCAGGCCCAGCAGATGGCCCGCCTCCGCCCGGAAGCGGAACCTGCGCGCGGGCCGTCCCTGACGCCGGGCGGCACTCTCGTCGGCCGCGGTCTCGACGACGAGCCCGCCGTCGATGAGACCCTCGACGACGCCCTCGACGGTCGGCCGGGACAACCCGGTGACCTGCGTGATCTCGGTGAGTGTCGCGAAGTCCGTGGCCCGCAGCGCGTGCAGCACCACAGCGGAGTTGATCCTCCGCAGCAGAGAGGGATCCCCGCCGGTCAACTGCCCCAACGTCCGTCCTCCCAGCTCGTGCGCGTGTCGGTTGGCCGGATCGTACTCGGCGCGGCGGGTCCCGGCGAGTGCCGGGGATCACCTGCCCGTCCCGGACGCCCGCCCAGGACCGGAATCAGCCGGGTGCCACGAATCCCGACTCGTACGCCGTGATCACCGCCTGCGTGCGGTCCCGGGCACCCAGTTTCGCCAGTACGGCGCTCACGTGGGACTTCACGGTCTCGGTGCCGACCACCAGCCGCGCGGCGATCTCCGCGTTCGACAGCCCCCGGGTCATCAGCCGCAGCACCTCCGCCTCGCGCTCGGTCAGGGCCGCCCGCTCCAGCGCCGCCCGCGCCGCGGGATTGCCGTCACCGTACTCGGCGGCCAACTGCCGTAGCGAGGCCGGGAACAGCAGCGAGTCCCCCGCGGCGACCAGCCGCACGGCGTGCACGATCTCGGCCGGCCGGGCCCGCTTCAGGAGGAAGCCGTCGGCGCCCGCGCGCAGCGCCTCGTACACGTACTCGTCGTTCTCGAAGGTCGTCACCACGAGGATCTTCGGCGGCCGGTCGACGGTCCGCAGCACCGCGCGGGTGGCCTCGATGCCGTCCATCAGCGGCATACGGACGTCCATCGCGACGACGTCGGGCCGCAGTCGCCGCACCAGCGGGATCACGGCCGCGCCGTCCGCGGCCTCCCCGACGACCTCGATGTCGGGCTGCGCCTCCAGGACGGCCCGCAGACCGGCCCGTACGAGGGGTTCGTCGTCGACGAGGAGAACGGTGACCGGCATCCGGCCAGCGTAGATCAGCGCAGCGGCAGCTCGACGTGCACCTGCCAGTCACCGTCGTCCGGCCCGATGAGCGCCCGGCCGCCGAGCAGCGCGGCCCGCTCGCGGATGCCCCGCACACCGCTGCCCCGGCCGGGCCCCGGCGTCCGCGCGGTCAGCGGATTGCGCACCTCCAGGCGCAGCGTCCGCTCCCCGGCCGCGACACGGATCCGGACGGGCACCGGACCGGCGTGCCGCAGCACGTTGGTGAGCGACTCCTGGAGGATGCGGTAGCCCTCACGGGAGACCGGGCCGGGCACGGTCTCCAGGGGACCCGTCAGCTCGGCGTCGATCTTCGCCCCGGAGACGCGCGCGGACTCCATGAGCCGGTCGGCCTCCACCAGGGTCGGACGGCTGCTCGCGGGGCGCTTCGACTCGCGCAGTACACCGAGGACCCGTTCCAGGTCCTCCAGCGCGGCCCGCCCGGTGTCCTCGATGGCGAGCAGTGCCCGCTCGGTGAACTCCGGGTCCCCGGCGGTCCGCGCGGCGCCCGCCTGCACCACGGCGACCGTCAGCGCGTGGCCGATCGAGTCGTGCAGCTCACGGGCGATGCGGGTGCGCTCCAGGAGCTGCTCGGTGCGCTCCTCCAGGGCGGCGACCCGCTCGGCCGCCGACGGTCCCAGCAGACGGCGGGCGATCACCGTGATCAGCTCACCGAGACCGACCACCGCCCCGTAGAGGGCGATCAGCGGCAGCGGCGCGAGCAGGGCGTACGCCCAGTGCGGGTGCGACACCGGCAGGAACGGGTTGTCGTCCGGCACGTAACCGGTCGAGATCCGGACCAGGTCCACGGTGATCAGGGGGAGCCAGACGCTGACGCCCGTCGCCGCCCAGCCGAACACCATGCGCGTCGCCAGCCACAGCACGGTCCGCAGCCGGTCCCGCCATGTGGCCGACGGGGCGAGTGAAATCGCGGGGTCCTGCGCGTCGCGCGTCAGCATGAACTGTGCCTGCAGACCCTCGCCCCGCCGCACGGCGGGCACCAGCCCCAGAGGGAGCACCATCAGCGCGGTCGCCCACGGCGCGGCGGGGACGACGAGGATCCACACGCTGGTGGCCAGCATGGGCACCCACAGGTGCACGAAGCGGGTGTAGGTCGTCCCGCGGGTCAGCGGATGCAGCAGGCGGGCCATCGCGTCATCGTGCCAGCAGGCACCGGCGGCGGGCCTCCCCCGGGCGGGGGAGACGTCCTCCCCGGGCGGGGGAGGCGCAAGACCTCGTCAGACGGCGAGCCTTGGGCCATGACCAGCATCGATGTCCAGGACCTCACCAAGGAGTACGGCGCCACCCGTGCCGTGGACCGGCTGACCTTCCGCGTCGAACCGGGCCGGGTCACCGGCTTCCTCGGTCCCAACGGCGCGGGCAAGTCCACCACCATGCGGCTCGTCCTCGGCCTGGACCGGCCCACGTCAGGCACCGCCACCCTCGGCGGACGCGCCTACGTGACGTTGGAGGAGCCGCTGCGCCACGTGGGCGCCCTGCTCGACGCGCAGGCCGCCCACGGCTCACGCACCGCGCGGGACCACCTGCGGGTCCTCGCGGCGAGCAACCGCCTTCCCGAACGCCGGGTGGACGAGGTCCTGGAGGAGGCGGGCCTCGCCGCGGTGGCCCGCCACCGCGTCAGGACGTACTCCCTGGGGATGCGACAGCGCCTGGGCATCGCCGCGGCGCTCCTCGGCGACCCGCAGGTGGTGCTGCTCGACGAGCCGTCCAACGGGCTCGATCCCGAAGGCATCATCTGGATCAGGGAGTTGCTGCGCCGGCTCGCCCGCGAGGGCCGTACCGTGCTCGTCTCCAGCCACCTCATGAACGAGACCGCGTCGTTCGCCGACCACCTCGTCGTCCTCGGCCGCGGCCGGCTGCTCGCCGACACACCGATGCGGGACTTCATCCACGCGCGCGTGGACCCCGCGGTGCGGGTGCGCACCACGGACGGCGCCGCCCTTCGCGACCTGCTCGCCCGGCACGGGTACGACGCCGTGGAGCGGGACGACCGGGAGGACGGGGGCGATGGTGACGAACGGTGGATCGTGCGCCACGCGCGCGTGGAGGACATCGGCCGCCTCGTCTCGGGTGCGGGCCTGCCCCTCCTCGAACTGGCGTCGGTGGAGGGCACGCTGGAACAGGCCTACCTCGACCTGACGGCCACGGAGGCCGAGTTCGCCGCCCGGCCCCCGGCCCGGCCCGCGTCCCAGCGCCCGGCCTCACCCCCGCCCCCGACCCGTCCGCAGGAGGCCTGACCATGCCGTTCGCACCCGTACTCCACTCGGAATGGCTCAAGATCCGTACCCTCAGGTCGCTCGTGGCGTGTCTCGCCGCCGTCGTCCTGGTCACCGCGGTCTTTTCGGCGCTGGCCGGGCTCGACACCTCCGGGGACGTGGACCTCGACCCGCTGTTCTCGGCCTTCTTCGGAGTCAACTTCGGGCAGATCGCGGCCATCACCTTCGGCGCGCAGGCCATGTCGTCCGAGTTCCGGGGCGGCGCCCTGCGCACCTCGCTGGCCGCGGTGCCCCGCCGAGGCCGATGGTTCGCTGCGAAGGCGGTGGCCGTCGGCGCGCCCGTCCTGGTGGCCGGCCTCCTCGCCGGGTGCGTGAGCCTGGCCGCGGGCACGGCCGTCCTCGGCGACCGGGCCGGCGGGATCAGCGGGGCCGAAGGGGTGCGCGCGGTCGTGGGCTGCGGTGTCTACCTGGCGCTCATGGCCCTGTTCGCGGCCGGGCTGGCCGCACTGCTGCGCAGCGGCGTCGCCACGCTGAGCGTCCTCGTCCCCTTCCTCCTGCTGGTCTCCTTCGTGGTCGGGGACATGTCCGGGAACGCCGCCGACTTCCTGCCCGACCGCGCCGGGCAGGTGGCGCTGCACGGGACGTGGGAGGGCCTGCTCGGGCCGTGGACCGGGCTCGCGGTGACAGCGGTGTGGACGGCGGCCGCACTCCTGGCCGGAACCCGGAGCATCCGCCGCCGGGACGCCTGACCCCGTACACCGTTGTCGCCCGACGGCCCGCCAAGTACCGGCGGTGACCGCTTTACTGGACTTCATGACCACTGAGCGACACCTCGCCACGATCGACGAGCTGTGCGTGCGCGACTTCCCCGCGGCGCACGGCTGGTCGGACGTCGGCGCGGGGGGACCGGGCTACCACCTGGTGGTGCTGGAGACGACACGCGGCCTCGGTCCGGGTGACCGGTCCGGCCGGGAGGAGATCGCCGGCCGGTTCGCGGCCTACCGGGAGGGCGTCGCGCGGCGGCTGGGCGAGCGGTGGGGCGAGGCGGAACCGAAGAGCCTGGACGGCGTCTTCCTGCGCTCCGAGGACCCGGACGAGCGGATACCGAAGCCGTGGGCCTACCTCAGCGCCTACGTCCGGTACGTGGACCTGTGGGAGGCCGACGGCAGCGGGCGCTGGGTCGCCGTGGGGATATCGGAGCCGGCGCAGGGCCACGAGTTCCAGCTGTTCGCGCTGGTCACGGAACTGGCCCCGCCGTGACGGGTCAGTCCCGCGAGTCCCGCGCGGCCTCGCGCAGCCGCCCGAACTCCTCCGCCATCGTCGCCGCCGTCCAGTGCGCGTTCAGGCCGCTGGGGTTGGGCAGCACCCACACCCGCGTCGAGCCGAACGTCCGCTCCTGCGGGCCGATCATGGCCTTGCGGTCGTCGAAGGCCGCCCGGTAGGCGGTCACGCCCACCACCGCGAGCCACCGCGGCCGCAGCCGCTCCACCTTGGCGGCCAGCAGCCGGCCGCCCTCCCGGTACTCGTCCGCGCCGATCTCGTCGGCCCGGGCGCTGGCCCGCGCCACCACGTTGGTGATGCCGAGCCCGTACGAGAGCAGCTCGCCCTGCTCCGAGGGCTTCAGCTGCCGCGGGGTGAAGCCGGACAGGTGCAGGACCGGCCAGAAGCGGTTGCCGGGCCGGGCGAAGTGGTGGCCCGTCGCTGCCGTCATCAGGCCGGGGTTGATGCCGCAGAACAGCACCCGGAGACCGTCCGCGACGAGGTCCGGCACGAGCCGGTCGCGGGCGGCCTCCAGCTCGGCCTGCGTGAACCGCGTCAGAGGATCGCCCCCGGCGTGTAACCCGCGGCCTCCGGGTGCCGCTTCACGATCTCCTCGACACGGGCGACCACCACGGCCACCTGGTCGGCGGCGGCCCCGGTGAAGGACAGCTTGTCGGCCATCAGCGCGTCGAGCTGCGCGCGGTCGAGCGGGATACGCCCGTCCGCGGCGAGCTTGTCCAGCAGTTCGTTGCGCTCGGTGCCCTGCTCGCGCATGGCGAGGGCGGAGGCGACCGCGTTCTCCTTGATCGCCTCGTGCGCGACCTCGCGGCCGACACCCGCGCGCACCGCGCCCATCAGCACCTTGGTCGTCGCGAGGAACGGCAGGTAGCGGTCCAGCTCGCGGGCGACGACCGCCGGGAAGGCACCGAACTCGTCGAGGACGGTGAGGAAGGTCTCCAGCAGGCCGTCCAGCGCGAAGAACGCGTCGGGCAGCGCGACCCGGCGCACCACCGAGCAGGACACGTCGCCCTCGTTCCACTGGTCGCCCGCCAGCTCGCCGGTCATCGAGGCGTAGCCGCGCAGGATCACCATCAGGCCGTTGACGCGCTCGCAGGAGCGGGTGTTCATCTTGTGCGGCATGGCCGAGGAGCCGACCTGGCCGGGCTTGAAGCCCTCGGTCACCAGCTCGTGCCCGGCCATCAGCCGGATGGTCTTGGCGGTGGACGAGGGGGCGGCGGCCAGCTGGACCAGTGCGGTGACGACCTCGTAGTCCAGCGAGCGCGGATAGACCTGGCCCACCGACGTGAACGCCTGCGAGAAGCCGAGGTGCCCGGCGATCCGCCGCTCCAGGTCGGCGAGCTTCGACGCGTCGCCGCCCAGCAGGTCGAGCATGTCCTGGGCCGTGCCCACCGGACCCTTGATGCCGCGCAGCGGGTAGCGGGCGAGCAGTTCCTCGACCCGGCCGTGCGCGACGAGCAGCTCGTCGGCGGCGGTCGCGAACCGCTTGCCGAGGGTGGTCGCCTGCGCCGCCACGTTGTGCGAGCGGCCCGCCATGACCAGCTCGCCGTACTCGCCCGCGAGCTTCCCCAGGCGCGCGAGGACGGCGACCGTGCGGTCGCGCACCAGCTCCAGGGAGAGCCGGATCTGCAGCTGCTCCACGTTCTCGGTGAGGTCGCGCGACGTCATGCCCTTGTGGACGTGCTCGTGCCCGGCGAGGTCGTTGAACTCCTCGATCCGCGCCTTCACGTCGTGCCGCGTGACCTTCTCGCGCTCGGCGATCGAGGCCAGGTCGACCTGGTCGAGGACCCGCTCGTAGTCGGCGAGGGCGGCGTCCGGCACCTCGATCCCGAGGTCCTTCTGGGCCCGCAGCACGGCGAGCCACAGCCGGCGCTCCAGCTTCACCTTCTGCTCGGGGGACCACAGGGTGGCGAGCTCGGCCGAGGCGTAGCGGCCGGCGAGGACGTTCGGGATACGGGGCTTTGCGGGCGCAGTCACGTGGACGGATTCTACTGGCGGTTCCCGCAGACCGGTGCCACGGGCCCGTTCGTCGGAACCTACGAAGGAACGGCCGGGCCGGTACGCGCCCCGCTCCACGGACTCCGGGAAGCAGCCGCGCCCCGTCCGGCGGACTACCCCACGGACCCCTTGTACTCCTCGTACGGCAGCAGCTGGGGGCGCTTGGGCAGGAGGCCGTCGCCGGACGAGCGGCCGGTGAGCCGGCGGCCGATCCACGGCAGCAGGTACTGGCGGGCGAAGCGCGCGTCGGCGGTGCGGCGGGCGATCCAGCCGGGCAGCGCGGACGGCGGCATCGGGGCGTGCCACTCGGCGTCCTGCGCCGCGTTCCCGAGCGCCTGCCACACCGCCTCGGCGACCCGGCGGTGCCCCTCGGCCGTCAGGTGCAGCCGGTCCACGTCCCACATGCGGGGGTCGCTCAGGGACCGGGCTCCGTAGAGGTCGACCACGAGCGCGCCGTGCCGGGACGCGAGGTCGTCGATGCAGGCGAACAGCTCCTCCATACGCGGACGGAAGCGCTCCAGGACCGGACCCTGCCGGCCGGGGCTGCGCATCAGGACGAGCTGCTTGCAGGCCGGCGCCAGACGCTCCACGGCCTCCTCCAGGAGCCCGCGGACACGCACCATGTCGACCTTGGGCCGCAGGGTGTCGTTGAGCCCGCCGACCAGCGTGATCACGTCGGGCTGCATCGCCACCGCGACGTCCACCTGCTCGGCGACGATCTGTCCGATGAGCTTGCCGCGCACCGCGAGGTTGGCGTAGCGGAAGCCGGGCGTCTGCGCGGCCATCCGGGCCGCGAGGAGATCCGCCCAGCCCCGGTACGTCCCGTCGGGCAGGAGGTCCGACATGCCCTCGGTGAAGGAGTCGCCGACCGCGACAAGGCTGGTGAAGGTGGCATTCGTCTGCATGGCGTCAGAGATGATAGCGCGTGCACATACCCACCGGTCTGCCCCCGTGACCGGTGGGGCCGTCACACGGGCCGGCCGAACAGCTCCCTCAGGACGTCCTCCATCGTCACGAGCCCGGCCAGCCGCCCGTCCGCGCCGAGCACCGCCGCCAGGTGCGTACGGCTGCGCCGCATGGCGGTCAGGACGTCGTCGAGCGGCGTGCTCTCCCGGACGCGGGCGATGGACCGCATGTCCCGCAGCTGGAACGGCAGGTCGCGCGGCATCGCGTCCAGGGCGTCCTTGACGTGCAGATAGCCGACGATGCGCAGTCCGTCGTCCACGACGGGGACGCGGGAGAAGCCCGACTCGGCGGACAGCGCCTCCAGCTGCTCGGGAGTGACGCCCACGCGCGCGTGCACGACGCGTTCCAGCGGCAGCACCACGTCCCGCACGGGGCGGCGGCCCAGCTCCAGGGCGTCGTGCAGCCGCTCCTGCGCGCGGTCGTCGATGAGCCCCGCCTCGCCGGAGTCCTTCACGAGCCGGGCCAGCTCCGTGTCGGAGAAGGTCGCAGACACCTCGTCCCGCGCCTCGACGCGCAGCAGCTTCAGCAGCCCGTTGGCGAACGCGTTGACCGTGAAGATCACCGGCCGCAGCGCCCGCGACAGGGCGACCAGCGGCGGACCGAGCAGCAGGGCCGTGCGCACGGGCTCCGCGAGCGCGATGTTCTTCGGCACCATCTCGCCGAGCAGCATGTGCAGGTACGTGGCCGCGGCGAGCGCGATCACGAACGAGATCGCGTGCCCCGTGCCGGACGACAGCCCCACCGCGTGGAACACCGGTTCCAGCAGGTGCGCGATCGCGGGTTCGGCGACCACACCGAGGACCAGCGTGCACAGCGTGATGCCGAGCTGCGCGGCCGCCATCAGCGCGGACACGTGCTCCAGTCCCCACACCACACCGCGCGCCCGCCGGTCGCCGGCCTCCGCGTACGGTTCGATCTGGCTGCGGCGCACGGAGATCAGCGCGAACTCGGCCGCCACGAAGAACGCGTTCACGACCAGGGTCGCCAGACCGATCAGCAGCTGTACGGCGGTCATCGCCCCCGCCCCCCTTCGGATCCCGCTTCTTCCCCGGACACGCCGTCCTCGGCGCCCGGCGGACGCATCAGCACCCGGGCGGCCCGCCGTCCCGTGGCGTCCACCACGTCCAGCCGCCACCCGGCGACCTCGACCGTGTCCGCCTCGACGGGGATGCGCCCGAGCCGCGTCGCCACGAGGCCCGCGAGGGTCTCGTACGGCCCGTCGGGCGCCCGCAGCCCGACGAGGGCGAGCCGGTCGATGCGGACGGAGCCGTCGGCCGAGTACAGGGTGCGGCCCTCGTCGTCGGTGCCGGCCGGGGCCAGGTCGGGCGTCTCGTGCGGGTCGTGCTCGTCACGCACCTCGCCGACGACCTCCTCGACGATGTCCTCCAGCGTGGCGACCCCGGCGGTGCCGCCGTACTCGTCGATCACGACGGCCATCGTCCGCTTGCCGGACAGCCGGTCCAGCAGCCGGTCGACGGTCAGCGTCTCCGGCACGAGCAGGGGCTCCCGCATGATCTGCGACACGGTGGTACGGGCCCTGCGGTCGGCCGGTACGCCGACGACGTCCTTGATGTGCGCGACGCCGACGACCGAGTCGAGGTTGCCGCGGTGGACGGGGAACCGGGACAGACCCGTCGCCCGGGTCGCGTTCGCCACGTCCTCGCAGGTCGCCTGGACGTCCAGGGAGACGACCTGGACCCGCGGTGTCATGACGTTCTCGGCGGTGAGGTCGGCGAGGTTCAGCGTGCGCACGAACAGTTCGGCGGTGTCCGCCTCCAGGGCGCCGAGCTTCGCGGAGTGCCGGGCCAGGGCGACGAGCTCCTGCGGGCCGCGCGCGGAGGCCAGCTCCTCGGCGGGCTCGATCCCGAAGCGGCGTACCACCCGGTTGGCGGTGTTGTTGAGGTGGGAGATGAACGGCCGGAACGTCGCGCTGAACCAGCGCTGCGGCGTCGCCACCCGCTTGGCCACGGCGAGCGGCGAGGAGATCGCCCAGTTCTTGGGCACCAGCTCGCCGACGACCATCAGGAAGACCGTCGACAGGGCCGTACCGATCACCAGGGAGACCGACGAGGTCGCGGAGTCCGGCAGCCCGGCCGCCTCCAGGGGACCGGCGATGAGTGCGGCGACGGACGGTTCGGCGAGCATGCCGACCACCAGATTGGTGACGGTGATGCCGAGCTGGGCGCCGGAGAGCTGGAAGGTGAGGTTCCGTACGGCTCTGAGGGCGCCCGCCGCGCCGACCTCGCCGCGCTCGACGGCCCGTTCCAGCTGGCTGCGCTCGACCGTGGTCAGCGAGAACTCGGCCGCGACGAAGGCGCCGCAGGCCAGCGAGAGCAGCACCGCCAGGGCGAGGAGGAGCACTTCGGTCATCGGGTCACCTCCGTTCCATGGTCGGGCAGGTACAGGGGATACGCGCGGCGTCGACGCGGCGGGACGCCGGGCCGGCGCGTGCCGGGGCTGTCGGAGGGCTCGTCCATGGGCGGACGCTCACACCTTTCCAGGGGACGTGTCGCCCCTTGCGGTCGACGGACCGGTGACGGCCCGGCTGAGGTCACTCGGCCAGCGGCTTGGTCCAGCGCCGCCAGTGCTCCTCCGGCGCGTACCCCGCCGCGCGCCAGGCATGGTGGGCCGTTTCGTTGCGGCGCAGCACCATCGCGTCGCCGCGGCGCCCGCCGAGCCGGACGAACCGTTCCTCGGCCGCCGCCAGGAGCGCCGCGCCGATGCCCTGCCGGCGCCGCGCCGGAGCCACCGCGAGCCGGTACAGGTGGCAGCGCCAGCCGTCGAAGCCGGCGACGACCGTGCCGACCAGCTCGCCGTCCCGCTCGGCCAGGAGCAGGGCCTCGGGGTCGCGGCCGACCAGCCGTTCCACGCCGTCCCGGTCGTCGCTGATGCTGGTGCCCTCGGCGGCGGTGCGCCAGAAGGCGAGGACGGCGTCGAGGTCGCCGGGCGCGGCGGCCCGTATCCGGAGATCAGTCATGCCCGGATCCCATCACGGCCACCGCCCGTGGACACCGGATTCCATCATCCGGACGGACACCACTCCAGGACGGACGTCACTCCCGGACAGGCGTCACCCACCCGGACAGACGTCACCCCCCGGGCCCACGTCCCCCGGACAGGCGTCACCCGGGCCCGCGCCAGGCGGACCCGAGGCCCGTCCAGCGGCCCGGTTCCGGGTGGGGTACGGACGCGCGGGCCCGCGCGTCCGTACCCCACCCGGCCAGGTCACTCGTGTGCGATGGCCGCGAGCACGTTCATGCGCGACGCGCGCAGGGCCGGCAGCAGCGCGGCCGCGATGCCTACGACCGCCGATCCCACGACGACCGCGACGAGCGTGGTCCACGGGATCGCGAACGCCGTCATGCCCTGCAGGGCGAGGACCTGCTGCACGCACACGCCCCACACGAGCCCCAGCGCCAGCCCGAGGACCGCGCCGAACACGGCGATCACCACCGACTCCAGTCTGATCATCCGCCGCAGCTGCCGCCGGGCGAGCCCGATCGCGCGCAGCAGCCCGATCTCGCGGGTGCGCTCCACGACCGACAGGGCGAGCGTGTTGACCACGCCGAGGACGGCGATGACGATGGCGAGCCCCAGCAGGGCGTACACCAGGTAGAGCAGCACGGCGATCTGGTCGTGGATCAGCTTCTTGTAGTCGGCCAGGTCGCGCACCTGCACCTGCGGATACGGGTCGAGCGTCCTGCCGAGGTTCGAGCGCAGGTCGGCGTCGGAGGTGCCCGGCGCCGCGTTCACGTACAGCGTGGAGTCCTGGCCGCCGGGCACGTACTTCTCGACGGTCGCGAGGCCGAGGAACAGTCCGCCCTGTGTCCCGAAGCCCTCGGCGGAGTCCTGGTCGGTCAGCGCGGCGACCTTCAGCCCGGCCCTGCGTCCGGCAGGGAACTCGACGGGGACCGTGCTGCCGAGGCGCACGTCGTGGTCCGCGGCGAAACCGGCGTCCATGGCGATGTTCCCGTCCCCGAGCGCGGCGGCCGTGTCCCCCTCGGCGTAGGTGATGCGGGCGACGTCGTCGAGGTCCGGGCCGTAGCCCGAGGCGGTCGTCTCGACCCGGTCGCCGTCCGGCAGCCGGACGGCGACCGGCGCGAACCGCTGCCGCACGACGAGTCCCGCGCCGTCCGTGCCCTGCACCTTCTCGGTGATCTCCTGCGGGAACGGCATGAAGTTGGCGTTCTGCACCACGAAGTCGGCGCCCAGTGTCCTGTCGATCTGCTGGTCGAAGGACTTGGTCATGGACGCGCTCGCCACGGACATCCCGCCGACCAGGGCGATCCCCACCATCAGCGCCGCCGCGGTGGCGCCCGTGCGGCGCGGGTTGCGCAGCGCGTTGCGCTGGCTCATCCGGCCGACCGACCCGAACACGGCGGGGAAGAACCCGCCGAGGACCCGGATCACCGGACGGACCAGCAGCGGCCCCGCGATCACCGTCGCGAGGAGGGTGAGGACCACACCGAGACCGAGAAGGGAGGAGGCGGACGAGGTCCGGGTCGCCGTCGCGCAGCCCACGAGCGCGGCGGTGCCCAGGGCGCCGACCACCGAGCCCACGACGGCCCGGGTCCGCAACGGCCGCCCCACACCGGCGATCTCGGCGTCCGCCAGCGCGGCCATCGGCGACACCGTGGCGGCCCGGCGGGCCGGAAGGTACGCCGCGACGAAGGTGACGCCCACGCCGACGACGTACGACGCGACGGGCGTCCCCCACCCGATGACCATTTCGGTGCTCTTCAGGTTCATGCCGAACACACCCATGAGCTCGATGAGCCCGACCGCGAGCCCCGCGCCCGCGGCCAGGCCGAGCGTCGAGCCCACCAGGCCCAGCAGGACCGCCTCGGTGAGCACGGAGCGGCGCACCTGCCTGCGGTCGGCGCCGAGCGCGCGCAGCAGTCCCAGCTCGCGTGTCCGCTGGGCGATCAGCATCGAGAAGGTGTTGACGATCAGGAAGACTCCGACGAGCACCGCGATCCCGGCGAAGCCGAGCATCACGTACTTGATGACGTCGAGGAACCCGCCGAGCTGGGACGCGGCCGTCTCGGCCTGCTCGTCGGCCGTCTCCAGCTCGTACCTGTCCGCGCCGACCTCGGCGGCGATGCGCTGCTTGAGCTGTTCGTCGCTCACGCCCTCGGCGGCGTCCACCTGGATGCTGGTGGCCACCCCCGGCCGGCCCAGCAGCTTGTCCGGCGCGACGGCCGGGTCGAGGAAGACGAGCGCGGCGCCTGGATTGGTGGTCCGGAAGGTCGCGATGCCGACGACCTCCACCTCGAACGACCCGGGCTGCGCGATCACGGTCAGCGGGTCGCCGATGTCCACGTGCTTCTTGTCGGCGGTGTCCGCGTCGAGGAGCGCCTCGCCGGGACCGTGCGGGGCGTGCCCCGAGGTCAGCCGCACGGGGCTGCGGTCGGTGACGAACCAGTCGCCCGCCACGGTGGGGGCGCCCGTGGTCGGGCCCACCGACTCGTTGTCCCGGTCGACGACGGTGACGTTCTCGACGGACACGTCCGGCCGCGAGAGGGCGACCCCGTCGATCCTGCCGATGCGCTCCACGAGGCTCGTGGGCACCGTTTCGACGGCGCCGGAGGGGATGTCCCCCTCCAGGTCGTCGTCCTTGGGGCCCAGGGTCACGTCGGCCGACGTGGACGCGAAGAGGCGGTCGAACGTACGGCTGACGGTGTCCGAGAAGATCAGGCTGCCCGCGACGAACGCCACGGACAGGACGACGGCCAGCGCCGAGAGCAGCAGCCGGCCCTTGTGGGCGAGGAAACTCCGGAGTGTCGCCTTCAGCACGACTGTCTGCCTCAGTCCCGGTCGGGGGCGGTGTCCTTGTCGAGGACGCTCTTGTGGTCGGGTGCGCTCTCCTGGTCCGAGGACGCGTCCTCCTCGAACGTCCCGCGGATGGTGTCGAACCTCTTCATGCGCTCCAGCACCGCCTCGGCGGTGGGCCGGGCCATCTCGTCCACGATCCGCCCGTCCCCGAGGAAGAGGACCAGGTCGGCGTGGGCCGCCGCGCCCGGATCGTGGGTGACCATGACGACGGTCTGCCCCAGCTCGTCGACGGCGTCCCGCAGGAAGCCGAGGACCTCCAGGCCCGCGCGCGAGTCGAGGTTGCCGGTCGGCTCGTCCGCGAAGATCAGCTCGGGACGCGAGGCGAGTGCCCGGGCACAGGCCACCCGCTGCTGCTGACCGCCGGAGAGCTGCGCGGGCCGGTGCTTGAGGCGGTCGCGCAGACCGAGCTGGTCGACGACCTGGTCCAGCCACTTCTCGTCGGGCTTCTTTCCCGCGATGTCCATGGGCAGCGTGATGTTCTCCGCCGCGTTCAGGGTCGGGATCAGGTTGAACGACTGGAACATGAAACCGATCCGGTCCCGTCGCAGCCGGGTCAGCTCGCGCTCCTTCAGCCCGGTGATCTCGGTGTCGCCCAGCCACACCTGTCCGGCCGAGACGTTGTCGAGCCCCGCCAGGCAGTGCATCAGGGTGGACTTCCCGGAACCGGAGGGGCCCATGACCGCCGTGAAGCGGCCGCGCGCGATGTCCACGTCGACCGAGTCGAGGGCGATCACGGCCGTCTCACCCGATCCGTACGCCTTCGTCAGTCCCCGGGCGCGGGCCGCCACCTCTTCGGCGTCCGTGCGCCCGAGGGCGTGCTCCGCAGCTGCTGTGGGCAAGGCCGCCTCCCCTGGGTCGGACTTCGGTGTCCGCGGGCGAGCCTAGTGTGACCCGGGGCACGTCCGGTATCCCCCCGAAGTCCCGGGTGCCCTCCGCCACAGGTCGGTTATCTCGGGGTCCATGTAAGGGGCACCCTTAAGGGAGTGCGCCGACGGCACCCGGGGCGCCGGCCGAGGAGAGGGCGCGCCCGCACGACCGCGCCGCCGCGCTGCTCCAGGTCCTGCTGCACGTCCCGGCGCCGGGACGCTGAAACGCTCGAACGCGATGGACGCGATGGACGCGATGGACGCCACGGACGCGATGGACGCCACGGACGCGATGGACGCCACGTACGCGACGTACGCCATGGCCGTCGCGCGCGAGCTGCGCCGGTGCACCTGGTGCACCCGGTGGACCGGGTGAGGCGCTGAGGCCCCGCGGCGCGCCGGGGGCGCCGGGGGGCGCCGTCGCAGACGCCGAGGACGCGGCCTCAGGAGGCCGCCGGGCGGCGGGCCGTGCCCAGCACGCAGTACGAACTCGGCGTCCTCGGCCCCTTGTCGGGCACCAGCAGCCGCCGGTGGGGCCCGAGCTCGTACCCCGCGTCCCGGATCGCGCCGACCGGGTCCCGGCTCACATGGCAGCCGCCGAACAGCGCCGGCCACACCGTGCGGTCCAGGACGCGCTGGCCGGCCGCCATCGCACGGCCACCGCCCCGGCCGTGTTCGAAGAAGCGCAGCTCACCGCCCGGGCGCAGGACGCGACGGATCTCGGCGAGGGCCCGCGGCAGGTCCCGTACGCTGCACAGCACCAGGGACACGACGGCCGCGTCGAACGCCTCGCTCTTGACCGGCAGGGCCTCCGCGACCCCCGGCACCACGTCGACCGGCACCTCGGAGCGCAGGGCCGCGGTCACGGCCAACTGCCGCAGCCGGCGCTCCGGTTCGATCGCGACGACCTCCGAGACCGTGCCCGGACAGTGCGCGAAGTTCAGCCCGTTGCCCGCGCCGATCTCGATGACCCGGCCGCAGAGCCCGGCGAGCAGCTCGTCGCGGTGGACGCCGATCGCCGGCTCGGCCGCCACACTGAGCCGGGCGTAGAACCGGGCGAACAGCGGATGGTGCACCGCGGTTGGGGACAGCGCGCCGGCCTGGGCGCTCCGGGCGCTCCCGGCGTTCCTGCCGCTTCCTGCGCTCCTGGAACCGAGCGGTCGCATGCGGTCTCCCCTCGGGGCGTGGACCTACCGCGATTGTCCCCCGGCAGCGCCCCGTTCACCCGTCCGCGGCCCCGCGGGTCCCGTCACGCGGATTTCGGCGGGATCTACGCGCGCCACATCGGTGCGACCGCCGGTCTTTACGCGCCACTTGACCCGCCAGTAACGTGAAGGACGTGGTGACTCCGGTGAACCCCCCACCTCTGTCGCACCCTTCGCCACCGCCCTTGATGAACGCTTCGGGACCACCGGACGACGCGCCGCACGCGTACGCGCGAACGCCGTTGTCCGAGGGCGTCCGGGTACGGGTGCTGTGTGCCGTGCACGGCGATCCGCTCGCCGCGGCGGAACTCGCCGCTGTCCTCGGCGAACGTCAGCGCACCGGCCTCGAACCGCTGCCCGCCGACCCCGTCGCCGCGGTCCCCGGCCTCCTGCGCTCGCTGCGCCCCGCGTTCCGCCCGCTCGCGCCGGACACCCGCCGCCTGCTGCTGATCGCCGCCGCCGACCAGCACCCGTTCGCCGCGCACGCCTACGGGCGGGCCGTGGCCGCGCTCCGGCTGGACGCCCGCTCCCTCGACGACGCGGAGGCGGCCGGGCTGGCGCGTACGACGTCCGCGGGCGTCGTGTTCCGGGACCCCTGGACGCGTGTCGCCGCCTACGAGACCGCGTCCGCCGCGGACCGGCGCGCGGCGCACCGCCTGCTGGCCCGGGTCCTGCGCGGCGAGGGCGAGGCGCCCCGCAGGTCCTGGCACCGGGCCGCCGCCGCGCTCGGCCCCAGCCGGCGCCTCGCCGCCGAACTGCGCGTCACGGCGCACGAGGCGCGCGCCGCCGGGGAACACGCGCTGGCCTGCGCGCTCCTCGAACGGGCCGCCGCGCTGACCCCCGACCCGCGCGAACGCCCGCGTCTGCTGGCCCGCGCCGCCGCCGACGCGTGGCGCTCCGGCGACGGCGACCGGGCCCGTCGGCTGGCCGCCCACGCCGACCGGGACGTCGAAGGGCTCGGCGGACTGCTCGCTCTACGCGCGGGGAACGCCACGGAGGCGTTCGACGCGCTGCTCACAGGAGCGGTACGCAGTGCCGGGCGCGGCGCGGAACCCGGCGCGGAGCACGCGGTGCGGCATGACGCCGAGCACGCCGTGCGGCGCGACGTGGCGGGACGGCCGGCCGCCGCGGGCGTCCGGACGGCCGGGCCCGACACCGCCACGCACCTGGTGGCACGTGCCACCGAAGCCGCGCTCTACACCGGTGACCTGCGCCGCTGCCGCGAGGCTGCGGCCGTCGCCGCCCGGTTCGGCATCGCGCAGCCGGGCACCCTCGGGGGACTGGTCGCGGCCTCCGAGGGACGGTACGAGGACGCCCGCGACCTGCTGCGGACGGCGGCCGACCGCCGTGGACCGGGCGCCGGCCCCACCGTACTGATCCACTCCTGCATCGCCGCGCTGCTGCTGGGCGACCACACCCGCGCCGCGGCGGCGGCCGTCCGGGCAGCCGCCGCGGCACGGGCCGCGAACGAGCCCGCGGCCGTGCCGCAGGCCATGGAGTTCGGGGCGTACGCCGAGTTCTGGACCGGGCGCCCCCGGTCCGCCGGAGCCGCCGCACTGGAGGCCCTGCGACAGGCGTACGCCACCGGACAGGACAACGGCGCCTGCCATCTGCAGGCCGCCCTCGCCGTGTTCGCGGCCGTCACCGGCGACCAGGAGCTCTGCCGGGCGCGCGCCGCGCTGGCCCGCACGCAGGCCCTGGAGCGCGGCCTCGGGCTGCCGGCCGCCCTCGCCCTGTGGGCGCTCGCCTTCCTCGACCTCAGCACGGGGCGTTACGCGGCCTCCGCGTCCCGGCTGCGCGCCCTCGCCGGATTCGGCCCCGGGCACGGCCACCGGGTCATCCGCCACTGCGCCATCCCGCACTACGTGGAGGCCGCCGTCCGCACCGGCGACACCCGGGTCGCACGCAGCGCCCACGCCGACTACGAGCGCTGGGCGAGCGTGGTGCGCAGCGCGGACGACCTCGCGCTGAGCGCGCGGTGCCGGGCCCTGCTGGCCACCGGGCACGAGGCCGCCGACCACTACCGGACGGCCCTCGACCTCCACGCGGGCGGCACCCGTGACTTCGAGCGCGCCCGTACGGAGCTGCTGTTCGGCGGCGCGCTGCGGCGGCTGCGCAGGCGGACGGAGGCGCGCGACCGGCTGCACAGCGCCCTGGAGGCCTTCGAGCACTTCGGGTCGCCGCACTGCGCGGCCGAGGCCCGGGCGGAACTGCGGGCGCTGGGCGAGCCGGTCCGGTCCTCGGCCGGTGCGCCCGGCACGGCCGGGACGCTGACCTCGCAGCAGCTCACGGTGGCGCGGATGGCTGCCGAGGGGGCGACCAACCGGGAGATCGCGTCGCGGCTGCTGCTCAGCCCGCGCACCATCGACCATCACCTGCGGGGTGTGTTCAACCGGCTCGGGATACGGTCGCGGATCGAGTTGGTGCGGTTGCTGGCCGCGGCGGAGGACTGAGTGGGCCGGGGCCGTCCGTCGGCGGGGCGGTGGGGGCTTGTCGCGCAGTTTCCCGCGTCCCTCAGGGGGCCTGTCGCTCAGCCGTGAACGCCTTCGCGTCCCAGGTTCCCCCGAGGCGCGGGGCGAGCCAACCGGTGGCCGCGTACCGGAAATCGGCGGGCCGCAGGGCGCCCGCACCCTCGGGGAGCGCGCCCAGGAGCGGTGCGTCCGCCACCGCCGGGAGATCCGCCAGGTTGCAGCGTGCCGCCAGGTCCGGTCCGTCCGGCCAGCTGCCGATGACGACGCCGAGCAGGTCCAGCCGCCGCAGGCGCAGCTCGCGGGCGGTCAGTTCCGTGGTGTTGAGCGTGCCCAGGCCGGCGGAGGCGACCAGGAGCACCGGTGCGTCCAGGAGACGGGCGGCGTCCGCGAGGGTGTCGCCCTCGTCGGTGAAGCGTACGAGCAGGCCGCCCGCGCCCTCCACCAGGACGAGGTCGTGACCGGCGGCCAGCTCGGCCGCCGCCTTCGCCACCTCCTCGGGCCGCACCGGCGCGAGTCCGGACCGCCGGGCCGCCGTGGCCGGGGCCAACGGCTCGGGATAGCGGGCGAGTTCGACGGCCGTGACCGCTCCCGCGAGCCGCGCCACCTCGTCGGCGTCCCCGCGCTCCCCGGGCAGCAGACCCGTCTGCGCGGGCTTGAGCACGGCCACCGACCGCCCGGCCGCGGCGGCCGCCGCGGCCACCGCGGCCGTCGCGACGGTCTTGCCGACCTCCGTGCCCGTCCCCGTGATCACCAGTACCGTCATGTCAGCCCTCCCGGGCGGCCGCGCACACGGCCGCCGTGATCCGCGCCAGGTCGGCGTCCCCGGTGACGTACGGCGGCATCGTGTACACGAGGTCCCGGAACGGCCGCAGCCACACGCCCTCGCGCACCGCCGCCCCGGTCGCCGCCGCCATGTCGATCCCGTGGTCCAGCTGCACCACCCCGATGGCCCCGAGGACGCGTACGTCCCGGACACCGGGCAGTTCCGCCGCCGGCGCCAGGCCGTCCCGCAGCCCCGCCTCGATGCGCTTGACCTCGGTCCGCCAGTCCTGGCCGAGCAGGAGGTCGATCGAGGCGCAGGCCACGGCGGCGGCGAGCGGGTTGCCCATGAAGGTCGGGCCGTGGGCGAGGACCGGCACCTCGCCCCGTGAGATGCCCTCCGCGACCCGTGAAGTGCACAGCGTCGCCGCCATCGTCAGATATCCGCCGGTCAGGGCCTTGCCCACGCACATCACGTCCGGCGTCACCCCCGCGTGCTCCGCCGCGAACAACGTCCCGGTCCGCCCGAAGCCCGTCGCGATCTCGTCGAACACGAGCAGCACGTCATGGGCGTCGCACGCCTCGCGCAACACCCGCAGATACGCGGGGGAGTGGAACCGCATCCCGCCGGCGCCCTGCACCACCGGCTCCACGATCACCGCGGCCAGCTCGTCCGCGTGCCGCCCGATCAGCGCCCGCAGACGGTCGGCGTACGACTCCTCGTACGCGGCCGGGGGCGCGTCGGCGAAGACCTGGCGCTGGAGCACGCCCTGCCACAGCTCGTGCATCCCGCCCTCGGGATCGCACACCGACATCGGCTGCCAGGTGTCGCCGTGGTAGCCGCCGCGCCAGGTCAGCAGGCGCTGCTTGCCGGGGCGGCCGAGCGAACGCCAGTGCTGGAGGCACATCTTGACCGCGACCTCGACGGACACCGACCCGGAGTCGGCCAGGAAGACGTGCTCCAGACCTTCGGGCGACATGTCGACAAGGCGTTTCGCCAGGCGTACGGCCGGCTCGTGCGTGAGCCCGCCGAACATCACGTGGCTCATCCGGCCGAGCTGGTCGCGGGCCGCCTCATTGAGCGCCGGGTGGTTGTAGCCGTGGATCGCCGACCACCACGACGACATGCCGTCGATCAGCTCGCCGCCCCCGCCGGCCAGCCGCAGCCGCACCCCGCTCGCCGACTCCACGACCAGCGGCTCCCGGCGGCCGGGCATGGGCCCGTACGGATGCCAGACGTGCCGCCGGTCGAGGTCGAGCAGCTCGCGCACGGCGGAGTCGGGCAGCTCGCGCACGGCGGGGTCGGGCGGGAGCAGGTCAGGCATTGGGCGCGAGGTCCGTTCCGGCGCCCCGGCGGCGTACCGTGACCAGGTCCGTACGCGCTTCGGAGGCCCGCGCGGCCTCCCGCACCGGCTCCTGCGGAACCTTCTCCTCGGCGTCCGGGCCGCAGGGCCCGCAGCCGCCGCCCTCGTGCGAGCCGCATCCGGCCGGGCCGGCGTGCGAGCCGCACCCCGCCTCCCCGTGCGCGGGCACCCGGTGCTCCGGGAGCGTCACCTCGCCCGTGCCCTCCACCTCGAACCCGGCGTCCGCGATCATGTCCAGGTCCGCCCTGCCCGCCTGGCCCTCGCTGGTGAGGTAGTCACCGAGGAAGATCGAGTTGGCGAGGTGCAGGGCGAGGGGCTGCATCGTCCGCAGATGGACCTCTCGCCCGCCCGCGATCCGCACCTCGGCGTCCGGGCAGACGAACCGGACCATCGCGAGGATGCGCAGACACCGCTGCGGGGTGAGGTTCCACTCCTTGGCGAGCGGGGTGCCCTCGAACGGGATCAGGAAGTTGACCGGGACCGAGTCCGGGTCGAGTGCCCGCAGGGCGTACACGACGTCGACGAGGTCCTCGTCGCTCTCGCCCATGCCGGCGATCAGACCGGAACAGGCGGACAGACCCGCCGCGTGCGCCTTCTGCACGGTGTCCACCCGGTCGGCGTACGTGTGGGTGGTGGTGATGTCCCCGTACGTCCCTTCGGACGTGTTGAGGTTGTGGTTGTAGGCGTCCGCGCCGGCCTCGCGCAGCCGCTCGGCCTGGCCGTCCGACAGGAGCCCGAGGCAGGCGCAGACCTCGACCCCCTCGTTCCGGTCCTTGATCGCCTTGATGGTGTCCGAGACCCGGTCGACGTCACGGTCGGTGGGACCGCGTCCGCTCGCCACCAGGCAGACCCGCTTGGCGCCGCCCGCCAGCCCCGCCGCCGCGGCCTCGGAGGCCTGGTCGGGCTTCAGCCACGTGTACTTGAGGATCCCGGCCTTCGAGCCGAGTCGCTGCGAGCAGTAGGAGCAGTCCTCGGGACACAGGCCCGACTTCAGGTTGACGAGGTAGTTGAGCTTCACCCGTCGGCCGAACCACTGCCGCCGTACCTTGCCGGCCGCGGCCACCACATCGAGGAGTTCGTCGTCGGAGGTGGCCAGCACGGCCAGTGCCTCGTCACGGGTCGGCAGCTCGCGCCGAAGCCCCTTGTCCACCAGCGTGTTCAGCAGGTCCATGAGGCCCGATCCTGACGCATCCGACCGCACCGGGCCAAGGAGGGACCGGACAACACGGAGCGTTCCACGTGTGGGTATTGCCACACCATGGGCGGCTGGTGGTCCCGCTAGGGTCTGTGCGTTGCCTACAAAAGGCGGTGGGAGCGGCCGGGCGGAGCACCACGCGCCGGGACCCCACGCCACCCGCATCCCCTGGCCCGGAGGACACCCATGCCCGGATCGCCGTTCGAGTGGATCGACGAGCAGGCGCGGGCGCGCCGGCGGGCCGGACTCGTCCGCACCCTGCGGCCCCGCCCCGCGGACTGCGCGCTCCTCGATCTCGCCGGGAACGACTACCTGGGGCTGGCCCGGCACCCCGAGGTCACCGGGGCGGCCGCGGAGGCCGCCCGCAGGTGGGGCGGCGGCGCCACCGGCTCCCGGCTCGTCAGCGGCTCCACGGAACTGCACGCGGACCTCGAACGCGAACTCGCCGCGTTCTGCGGTTTCGAGTCCGCCCTCGTCTTCTCCTCGGGCTACGCGGCCAACCTGGCCGCCGTCACCGCGCTCGCGCCGCACGGCTCCCTCATCGTGTCCGACGCGGGCAACCACGCCTCGCTGATCGACGGCTGCCGGCTGGCCCGGGGCACCACCCAGGTCGTCGCCCACGCCGACCCCGAGGCCGTCCGCAAGGCGCTGGGCACGCGCACGGGGCCCGCGATCGCCGTCTCCGACACGGTGTTCTCGGTGGACGGCGACGCGGCCCCGCTGACGGAACTCGCCGCCGCCTGCCGGGAGTCCGGCGCGGCCCTGGTCGTCGACGACGCGCACGGTCTGGGCGTCCTCGGCGACGGCGGGCGGGGCGCCGCGTGGGCGGCGGGGCTCGCGGGCGCGCCGGACGTCGTCACCACCGTCACGCTGTCGAAGTCGCTCGGCAGCCAGGGCGGCGCCGTCCTGGGACCGGCCCGCGTCATCGACCACCTGGTCAACGCGGCCCGCACGTTCATCTTCGACACCGGTCTGGCCCCCGCGGCGGCGGGCGCGGCCCTGGCGGCCCTGCGCCTGCTGCGCCGGGAACCCGAACGGGCCACGCGCGCGCGTGCGGTGGCGACGGCCCTGTACGAGCGGCTGACGGCCGCGGGTCTGGAGGCCGTGCGTCCGGACGCCGCGGTCGTCTCCGTGCGCGCCCCCTCACCGGAGCGGGCGCTGCGCTGGGCGGCGGACTGCCGGGCGGCGGGTCTGGCCGTCGGCTGCTTCCGTCCTCCGTCGGTGCCGGACGGTGTCTCACGGCTGCGGCTCACGGCCCGCGCGGACCTCACCGGGGCGCAGATCGAGCGGGCCGTGGGCGTGGTCATCGCAACGCGCGGATGAAGCCCTCCCAGGCCGCGGGGGCGAAGAGCAGGGCGGGGCCCGACGTGTTCTTGGAGTCGCGCACCGCGATCAGGCCGGCGCACGGGCCGGAGCCCGGACGGGCCGTCTCGACGCAGTTGTTCATTCCCGTGCTGCGGCTGCTGCGCTGCCACCGCACCCCCGGTAAGCGGGTGCTGGACGGCAGGTACCGAGGCATGGCGGGCATGGGGGCCTCCTTATGCGCCGTCGGCCAGACCGGCGATGAAGTCCAACGTGTCCTCGGGCGAAAGGGCCTGGCCCTGGAGGGAGTCGAAGGCCTCCTCGTAGGACTGGAGGTCTTCCCTCTGTTCGAGATAAAGGCTACTCGTCAAGTGGTCGAGAACAACCACATCCAGATCAGATCTGTTCGGAAATGAAAAAATAACGAAAGGGCCGGTGACTCCGATGTGGGCCCCGATTCCGAAGGGGAGCACCTGAAGTCGCACGTGAGGGAGGTGCGCGGCCTCCTTCAGCCGCTCCAGCTGCCGTGCCATGACCTCCGGTCCGCCGACGGTCCGCCGCAGCACCGCTTCGTCCAGAACGGCGCTCAGCCGCAGCGGTGTGTTCGAACGCAGTACGTCCTGGCGTGCGAGGCGCACCTTCACCAGCACCTCCACCAGGGCGTCGGCCGTGCCGTCGGGCGCCGCGTCCACGGCGGCCCGCGTCACCGCGCGGGCGTACTCCCGGGTCTGCAGGAGGCCCGGCACCACGGAGTTCTCCAGCGTGCGCATCGCGCCGGCCTGCGACTCCAGGCTGATGAAGTCGCTGTACGTCGACGGCAGGATGCTCC